>CAILDU010000048.1 GCA_903833055.1 uncultured Verrucomicrobia subdivision 3 bacterium
CCGGTCGGGCTTCGCCCTCCCTCCACTGGGAATGGACAAAGAAACAACGAAAACATAAACTCAAACCAGTGCTTGGACTAACACCCAACATGGTCCAGAAAGTCGAGCCCGGTCAAGGCCTTTGCAGTGAGGACAGATGGCGATGATTGGCAGACTCAATTCATGCTCGCGAACTTTCGCCAGCATCTCGCCAATGCCGAGGCCGGTGATGAGCCCAGAAACGCCCTCCTTGCCACAGGCCGCGCCGAGGTGAGTGAGCAGGTAAGCCGCGCCAATGCGCCAGTCCACCCAAAAGAAAATAACGACTGCCAGTGCTTCACACACCAGCATCGTGACGATGCTAAATAACGATTGTGCAATTTGTTTTTTCATTCAGAATTTTTTGTTAATTGCTATGGGGTGTTATCCTGATACGGCAAAAAAAATTAAGCCCGCTTTTCAAAAGGATTCTTGACAATCGCGCGAACCTTTTTCGCCGACCATTTGCGAAATTCTAAGCGAGCAGTGAAGCGAGCCATCCACCAAGCAGCAGCAGCATCAGCAGCATCAGCAGCATCAGCAGCATCAGCAGCAGCAGCATCAGCAGCAACATCAGCAGCAGCAGCATCAGCAGCATCAGCAGCAACATCAGCAGCAGCAGCAGCAGCAACATCAGCAGCAGCAGCAGCAGCAGCAGCAGCAGCAGCAGCATCATCAGCAAAGCATTTCGACCATATTTCGAGTGCGGCTTTTCTCGCTTCGCATCGTGCAGCCGAGGCAAGGTTTTGATTCTCGGTCGTGGGGTTGTCTAGCCATGCCTTGACCGCTTCGAGCGCGAGCCGAGGACGCTTGTCCGTCTCGTTGCGCTTCTCGAATAGCGGCAGAACATTCATGCCGATTTCGTAAGCAATTTCGACGGCCTGCGCCTTCGTGATGGAGTTCGGCACACGGCGCAAGAGCCACAGCAGCCAGTCGCCACGCGGACAGGTGCGATATATTTTGTGAACGTCGTAATCGCACGACTCGATAAACTCGCGGCCTTCGCGACAGGGATTGAGCGCGAGCATTTGTGACTTGGTGAATTTGATTTTGTTCATTGTGTGCCTGCCTTTCGTTCTTGGTGGTTTTGGTTGAGTAACGAAACCGCCGTCTCGATGACGTTTTTTTTGGTTCCGTAAATTTTTTTGAGGCGGCGAAGATTGCCGCGTGTGGAGTTGGAAAACTCGAAAGTCTCCTTTGTCCGATTGGTTTTTGCGTCAGCCATATTCAGAGAATACATGAATACAGAAACAGAGCAAGCGGAAACTTTACAAATACAGGTTTAGCTGTACTGTATTCACATCATGAATCCTCAAGTTGTCACATTTAGACCAACCGGAAAAAACACGAATCGCGTTTTACTCGCGAAAACATTGGGCATTAATATGTCCGAAGTGATGAATGAACTAATGGAGAAGTATGGCGACGCCGAACTAAAGAAGCGGACTGCTCAACTGCAAAAGCAAATGGAGCGAGCGAAGGGATTTGAACCCTCGACGTTCACGTTGGCAACGTGATGCTCTACCAACTGAGCTACGCTCGCATCCAAAGGTCTGTGAATCATAAGCCAACCGCTGCTGCTGGCAAGCCTGAATTTTTCGTTACTTGACGCTTTCGCCCAGCGTTGCGCGAATGACCTTCAACAGATAGTCGTGTTCCAGCGGCTTTTGAAAATATGCCACCGCGCCCGTGTTGGTGGCGCGTTGTTTAGCCCCAGGATCGTCGGTGCCGGTGATGACGATAATGGGAATTTTCTTCACGTTATCCAGCCGGTGAAACCATTCCATGATGCGAAAGCCATCCCACGGCACGCCGTCCACATCCGGCGGAAAACTCAAGTCCAGCAGAATCAAATCCGGCGCCTCTTTCCGAGCGGTTGACACGGCGGTCGAACCGTCCATGGCCGTCAACACCTGATAACCTGCGCCTTGCAGCTTCAGGGAAATGGTCTTGATGACGATTTCGTTATCGTCCACCACCAAGATTTTTTTGGGCTGTCCGCCAGTGTTCATAAATGTGTTGCTAAAGAATCCTCTGAAACTTCGCACCGAACCTAACAAAGCGCCTGTCTGGCGCAAAGACATTTCTCGGCTTTGCCATGCGCGCCGTCGCCGCTAGAATGTCCGCGTGAGCAACGCTTATTACGCCCCCGGCGACCAGCGCGCCGCGAAGGTCAACGACCTCTTCGCCCGCATCGCCCGCCGCTACGATTTTCTGAACGACCTGCAAAGTTTCGGTTTGCACCGACTTTGGAAACGTCGCGTCGTCCAACTCGCGCAAATTAAAAATGGCGACCGCGCGCTCGATTTATGCTGTGGCACAGGTGACATTTCTTTCGCCCTCGCGCGCGCTGGCGCGGCAACCACCGGCCTCGATTTCAGCGCACAGATGTTGGAAGTCGCCGCAAATAGAAGCCAGAAGTCAGAAGTCAGAAGTCAGAATAAAAATCCGCAATCCACAATCCGCAATCCGCAATTCATCCAAGGCGACGCGCAGCAGCTTCCGTTTTCGGAAAATTCCTTTGACGTTGTCACCGTCGGTTACGGTTTACGAAATCTTACAAGTTGGGAATGCGGCTTGGACGAAATGTTTCGCGTCGCCAAACCCGGCGCACGGCTGATTGTTTTGGATTTTGGGAAACCGGCGAACGCGCTCTGGCGGCAAATTTATTTTACCCATTTGAAAATGTCCGTGCCGCTGATGGGTTGGTTGTTTTGCGGCGACGCCTCGGCTTACGCCTACATTTTGGAATCGCTCAAACATTATCCCGCGCAACTTGCCGTCGCCGAAAAAATGCACGCGTTAAAATTGCAAGATGTCCGCGTCATCAATTTGCTCGGCGGCGCAATGGCTATCAATTACGGCGTCAAGCCCGGACGCGCCGCGTAGCCGCGCACGAAGCCGACGAACGAAGCCGCGTCGGTGACGCTGTTCTTCCAATTGTATTCGTATTCGATGGAGACATTGCCGGTGAAATTTTGGCGCTTCAATTCATCAATTACACCTGCGAGATCGCAGTAGCCAGTGCCAGCGGGAACGTCGTGCGCGGTGGGCGAAACTTCATTCATCTCATGCAGGTGAACACTGATGATGCGCCCCGACAAAATTTTTAGGCAATCAACCGGCTTCAAACCGGACTGAACCCAATGGCCGATGTCCGCGCACGCACCAATGCGCGTATCGCGATTTTTGACAACGCTCAAAACGTAATTGGGATCCCACATTTTGTAGTCGGGTTTGTTCGGTTGGTGCTGATGGTCGTGAAAGCCCACGCGAATGTCATATTCCTTGACCAGTTTCTCAATCGTGTCCAGCGCATCTACTGATTCGGTGGTGATGCCGTAAAGCTGAAATTTTTTGGCGAACTCAAAAATTTTCCGCGCGCCAGCCTCGTCCTTCGGAATGCTCACGACGCCGTAATTCACCGCGCGGATGTCGCGCAATTTCAATTGCGCCTGCACCGCCGCGATCATTTCATCGGTGGCGTTATGGTCGAATTTCAAATCCGGTTTTTCCGCGCTGAATTTTTGGCCGGGATAAAATTCAATGACCTTGCCGCCGGCCGCCGCCGTCTTGTCAATCGCCTCCATGACCGAAAACTCCTTAAACGTCCACGCCTGACAACCGAGCGCGAGGCCGCCGGTCAGACAGTTGGTCGGAATGGGGGTGGCGGATACGGCGAACCCCGCGAAACAAAGCGCGGCGAGCAGTTGGGTGAGTTTGATTTTCATACGGTGATTTTTTATGGACGTAATTTTGAAGACGGATGCGGCAACGCCCCGTCTGGTGATAAGGAAATAGTTACCTACGTTCACAATTTTCACCAGCGCGAATCGCCACGGCCGCATTGGCCAGATGGCCAATGCAAAACGGCTTCAAATTGATTTGATTTTTCCTATCCGCTGTTAGAATTTGCTAACCATGAAATCTTCCAAGCAAACTCTCTCGCCGCATTGGAACCGCCGCAATTTTCTTAAGTCCGCCACGCTCGCTAGCGGTGCGGTCGTGTTCGGAGTTCCGACGCTACTGCGCGGTGCGAACCTGAACAGCAAATTGAACATCGCGAGCATCGGCGCGATGGGCAAAGGCCAGACCGATACTGACCATTGCGCCTCCGAGAACATCGTGGCGTTGTGCGACGTGGACTCAGCCCGCTGCGCCCCCCAGCTGAAGAAGTATCCGAGCGCAAAATTTTACCAGGATTTCCGCAAGATGTTTGATGAGATGGGCAAGGGCATTGACGCCGTGACCGTTTCCACGCCGGATCATTTCCACGCCATCGCGGAATCAGCCGCGATGCAATTGGGCAAACATGTCTATGGCCAGAAGCCGCTGACGCAGACGATTTATGAGGCGCGCTATCTGCGAGACCTTGCGCACAAAACTGGTGTTGTCACGCAGATGGGCAACCAAGGCAGCGCAGCGGATGGTCTGCGGCGTGCGGTGGAATGTGTTCACGCGGGCATCATCGGCCAGGTGCGAGAAGTTTATGTCTGGACCAACCGCCCGGTCTGGCCACAAGGCATGGACCGACCCGATGGCAGCGATCCGGTGCCGGAAACTTTGGACTGGGACATCTGGCTTGGACCCGCGCCGGTGCGGCCTTACAAAAAAGGCATTTATAATCCGTTCAATTGGCGTGGCTGGCAGGATTTCGGCACGGGCGCGCTTGGCGACATGGCGTGCCACACGGTGAACATGCCGTTCCGCTCGCTCGGGCTTGGCTACCCGACGGAAATTGAGGGAACCGCGCTCACGGGTATGAATAAAGAAACGTATCCGCTGGGCTCAAAAATTCGTTTTGAATTTCCCGCCCGAAAAATTTCCGTGCCCGCCGCGCATAAAAACTTTTTCCACCGGCACGACACGCTGGCTTTTAATCCGGTCACGCTGTGGTGGCTGGACGGCGGCCAGCCGGATGCGAAAGCGCCGAACGGCCACGATTTTAGCAACAAACCGCCGCGTGAATTGACCGCTGACATTGAGGAGATGCTTGGCGAAGTTCCGAAAAGCGCCTGCCTGCTCATCGGCGACAAAGGCAAAATCTTTTCGCCGGACGATTACGGTGAACAATTTTTCATCCGGCTCAACGACGAAAAAAAATACCGGCATTACAAAAAGCACGAGGCCATCGCCGCGATTCCCGAATCCATCCCGCGCAATCCGCACAAGGGCGACAACGACCATCGCCAACATCTCGAATGGATTGCGGCCATCAAGGCCGGAAAGCCGGACATGTGCTACTCGAAATTTTCCGTCGGCGCGCAACTTACGGAAATCATGCTGCTCGGCTGCGTCGCCTTGCGCGCGGGGCAGAAGATTGAATGGGACGGCCCGAATATGCGCGCCACCAACTGCCCGGAGGCTGCACAGTTCGTCAAACGCGAAAATCGCTCCGGCTGGGTTTTGTCGTAAAAAAATTGCCGGCGTAAAAAATTACGCCGGCAATTTTCAATTTTATTTCTGCGCGCCGCTTAGCTTGCGCGCGCGTAATTTTCAATCGGCTCCGCGCCAATCGTTCCGATGAGCGTCTTCGGATAATTAGCCGACTCGACTGCTTCTAAAGTTTTCCGAGCCTGCGTGAGCCGTTCCGCGATGCCGAGTTTTTCCGAAACGTCCGTGTAATTCGGGCGGCGCAAAAACTGGTTCAGACATTCAACGTGGCGCTTCCACAGGTTGCGATCCACTTTTTGTTTCGCCGCCAAACGCGCCGCATACCACGGACTCGCCAGCAGATTTTCGCGCGTAAAAAGTTTCCGCACGTCCGCATGGTCGAGATGTTTTCCCTCCCACTCGTCGTTGAGCATGATGTGCAGCAACGCCTGCAACGGCGGACACGCCTGCGCGATACTGCCATCGTCAAAATACATTTTTGCGACGCGCTTCTGCGTGGTCACGATGTTATCCATGCCGTCTACAAAAATGTCTTTGCCCTGCAATTCCGGCTTGAGCATCGCCTCGGTGAACACCGCTTGCGGATGATTGAACACGCGGCCGAAAAAGTTGTGCACGAAGCGCGCGTTGATGCGCCAGCCGAGCCGGCTTGCCAAAACTTTTTTGCCGTCGTGCTCGAAGTCGGCGCACTTCTCGAGGAATCGGTTCGCGATAAGAAATTTCGGATCGCGTTCCTCGGCGGAAAGACGACACCAGATTTCCGGCACGATCAAACTCACGTCGTGATCCACGCGCAAATTCGGCCCGACGTAACCGGCGGCGGTGACGAACGCATTTTGTCCCGTGAGAATAAATGAAACGAGCGCGTTGTTCAGATCAATAATCGGCGGCAGCGCGTTGAACGGCCCTTTCGTCAGCGCGCCTTCGGAACCCGCGCCGGTGGTCGAAGGCGATTTGCCCGTCATGCTGCAAATGACTTCCATGAATAATTCCGGCAGTTCAAAAAAGTGAATCGGATTGTAACACGCGAGCGCGCGGATGCCGGTTTCCGGCGGATTATTGCGACGACCCGGCAACACGGCGGTGACCGGCGTGTATAACGGTTTTTCCGGCGGCACGCGGCGGCGCAGGCGCGCGGAAATTTCCGCCAGATACGTTTCGCTCGCGCGCACGAGGTCGGGACGCTTTTGCAAATAACGCGGATTTTTCGTCGGCTTGCCGTCCACGATGCGCGGGTTGGCGGTGCAGACAAAATAATCCGGCGTGCCGGTCGCCGCGACTTCGCCGACAAATTTTTGCATTGGCGCGGTGAACTGATGGAAGCCGAGCGCGTCCTCAACCATGTCGCGCGCGTTCGCGGGCGTGAGCGGCTCGTAGTTGGAAAAGAAATTTTCCGGCTGCACGAAATCAATTTCCGCCTGTTTGTCGTAGCCGCGATGAATCGCGTCGTCAGGACGCTGGAACAAACGTTGTTCGCAGTTCAGGGCAAACTTGAGTGAGTGATTTTTATCAATGTCGGCGGGCAAATCTTTCAGCAAACCCGGCGGCACGACCGTGGACGCGGTGATGTCGTCTTCCATCTGCACTTTGACGGCGGGATGAAAATCTTTGCGCAAACCAAACGTGCGCCACGCGCCGTCGCCGTCAAAACCGACGCGCAAATAAGTCGTGACGAGTTTTTTATTGTCGCATTTGAGTTCGTTGCCGGGCGTGCCGTTGATGATGTCTACGGCGAAATGTTCGCGCCAGTCGGCGCCCCATTCCGGCTTGTAATAACGCTTCACAACGAAGACGAGTTCCTTGACGTGCTGCGGCACGCCCGTGAGCCACGCATTATATTCCGGCGTGTAATCGTGTTCGTCCGGCGTGAGTAATTTGATGACGGAACCAAGCGAGCGTTCAGGCGAAAGAATCGTGCGCGCGTCGGCGTGCGATTTTTCGACGAAACGATTGGAGTAATCGCGGTCAATCAACTCAGCCACGCGATCGAAATCATTTTTCATGTCCGACACAAACACGGGGCCGGTCAAAATGGCGTCGGTAATCGGCTTGGAAATTTCTGATTTGCCGCCGCCGGAAACCGTGCAGGGCTTGTGGCAATAAGTTCCTTCGGCGACCGTTCCGACCAATCGCCATTGGCGCCCGGCGCCCGGCGGTTTTTCCATGCGGACTTTGTAGCCGGACGGACGGACGTAAGTTTTTTCCGGCGAAAGTTTGATGGCGTGATCGCCCATCGTGTTCGTCCAAGAAACTTTTTGCGACTTCAGATCAAAATTTGCGTCGTGCGGGACGTAGAGAATTTCCGGAAATTTTTTATCCACCGCGTAACCTTCCGGCTTCGCGTCCATCGCGCTGGCGAATTGCGAAATCATTTCCTCATAACGATGGCCGAGCTGGCGGACGTGCGCTTCGCCGCTGAATTCTTCGCCCAAATCGTAGCTCTGGAAAACCAGCGCGCCGCCCGCGTGTTCTTCTTCCGCGAGACCGAACAAGTTGGCCGCGTAGCTCAATTGCGTCTTCACTTCTTTTTTACAGTAGCCAAAATAGTTGTCGGCAATAATCGTAACAATGACACCGGTTTCGTCACGGCAGGTCAGCTTGAACGCGTTGCCGCCGTTGTAAAGTTCGTCTTCTTTTTTCCAGCACATTCCATCGCGGCGCTGGCGTTCGGTGGCGGCATCCCAACTCGGCAAACCGACAGATTTTTTGGTCAGCTTGATCAAATGCGGCGCGAGAATAATGCAGCCGGTGTGGCCGGTCCAATGTTCCGTGTCGAGCGCGGCGTCATTTTCCGGCAGCAACGGATCGCCGCCGTTTTCAAAAATCGTTTCGACGAAATCCAAATTGCTCACGAGATTGCCCGGCACGAAGAAGCGGACTTCCATCGTTTTCTTTTTGGTGAAGCCCGGAACTTCGGGACACACGAGCGGGCGGATGAGCAGGGTGACGAAACATTCCGCCGGCGACGGCTGCGTGGAGGTGAACGGTAGTTTTAATAATTCTTTCGGCGGCGTGAGTGCCTGCTGGAGAATTTTTGCGAACGTAATTTTTGGCACCCCAAGTTTGTCGTCAGGAATCGGCAAGCCGCCTTCGCAGACGTGAAAAATGCCGGCGGTCGTGCGGCGATCGCTTTTGGGATTGTGCAAAACACCTTGTTTGACGCGGTAAGAATTGATGATGTCGGAAGAAAAATCGTCGCGGTCAACTGGTAGCGAGAGCACGCGCGCGAGTCCGGCGCGGTCGAGCGTGAACGTGCGCGCGGGCAGCTTGGTCACCGGCGCATCTTGCAAATAGTCGTAGAGAAACGTCTGGATGCGCGCGTCGGCGGGGCAAAGGTGCTGGCCGAGCAGCCGGTCTTTCTCGCGCGATTGCGCGGCCATCGCGGCGGCGATCTCGACGAATTCCTTGTCGCCTTCGAGCGGCACGGGTGAGCAGCCGATGAGGGCGAGTTTGACGTTGATGTGCGCGATGAGATGTGCAGGCAACTGGCTGTTCATGACAAATGAGATTTTTTCAGTCCGTCAGACCATCCGCCAGACCGAATCCTTTGCACCAAGTTTGCTGGCGGAAACGCCTTTGGCAACTTTTTTTTGCGCAACCGCTGGAGTTTGAGTCATTATTTTCTTAATTGACAAAAGGCTGTAGTGAATACAAATTGTATTCGTGCGTATCATCAAAGAGATGTTTCTGGTGGAGATGGGAAGGAAGCATCCCAAAGCTGCCCGTTATTTGGAAGCATGGCGCACGGTTGTGAAGTCGGCGACGTGGCGAAATTTGGTGGAAGTGCGCCGGACCTATCCCGGCACGGATTCGGTGAAAATATCAAGCGGTCGTCAAGTGTTGGTGTTTAATGTTTGCGGCAATGACTACCGGCTTATTGTCGCGGTGCATTTCAACCGCCAGATTGTTTACACTTTGCGCTTTTTGACGCACGCGGAATACAGCAAAGACCGGTGGAAGGCTGAGTTGTAAGACTGTGATAGGTTTGGAATTTGAAATCAACGCAAAATGAGATGTCTGGCGAGACTTAAACGCATTAAACATAATGAAAACGGCAACACGACTCAACTTTGCAGGAATGCCTAAAAGTTACACCGGGCTATGCCAGATTCTTACGCCGCGGCCCATTCACGACAAGGTGGATTTTGAGAACGTAACGGAAATTACTGACGCAATGGCCGGCCATAAATTGACGGCAGATCAAGAGGACTACTTTGACCTGCTCTGCCAATTGATTGAGAACTACGAAAAAGAACACGGTCAACTGATTGCGCCCAAGGTGACTGGGCTGGAAATGTTGCAGCATCTTTTGGACGCGCATGACATGAGCGCGGCGGATCTGGCGCGTTTGCTGGAAGTTCACCGGACGCTTGGCGCGATGATTTTACGCGGCGAACGCAAGCTGACACTGAATCACGTCCGCACCTTGTCGCGACGTTTTAATGTGTCCGGTGATTTATTTCTTAATTGATGGCCGTCGTGACTTTGACTACTTCGCATCCATTTTCCAGATGCCGTTCCAATTTTTTGGTGGATTCATGACGAGTTCGGCGCAGCGGGCGGATAAAGTTTTGCTCGGCCCGTCGGAAAATTCCTTGCCGATGGCGGCGAACATGATTTGCGCCTCGACGAAACGACCGAAGTGGTATTCGTCGAACGCTTTTTTATAGCGCGCGCAAATCTCCGTGAAGTTCGGCGGCGTGCACGGATTTTCACACTCGAACAATTCCACCGGCTCGCTCTTGCCTTTCACGATGACGCGGTCAATCAAGCGATGCTGACCCTGCGCGCTGAATTGCGCGAACGCGTCGCGCGTGACGAGCAGCCGCGCGCCGTAAAATTTCGTGAGCGCCTCGACGCGCGCGGCCTCGTTTACGGTGTCGCCGACGAGGCCGTAATCGAGTCGCAGCGCCGAACCTTTGTTGCCCACCAACACGCCGCCCGCGTGCAGCGCAACACCGTAACCAAATAGTTTTTGCACTTCCGGCGTGAGCGTGGCGCGCAAATCTTCCATGGCGGAAATAAGTTTTTGCGCGGCGCGGCTGGCGCGGTCGGCGGCGTCCGGTTGTTTTTGCGGCGCGCCCCAGTAACTTAAAAATTGGTCGCCAAGAAAATGTTCGAGGTTGCCTTCCTCACCCATGATGGCGCTCGTCTGCGCTTCAAAAACTTGGTTGAGCAAATCGAACATTCCTTTCGGGCCGAGCGCCTCGGCGAGCGGCGTGGAGTTTCGCAAATCGGTCAGCAGCAAAACCACGTCGGCGCGGCGCGGTTCCATTGAGCCGGGATCGGCGAGGACGGCTTCGAGCACGCGCGGCGAAAAATAAAGTCCCATCGTGTGCTTCAATTTCATTCGCTCCAGCCGTTCGACGACGAAATCGTAAACGAAGACGACCAAGCCGCTCAACATCAGCACCAGCGTTGGCGGCACGACATGCATGGCTTCATTCGCCGAGCGCAAATGGTTCAATACAAAAAAAGTCAGAAACCAGTAAGCCGCGGTGACACCGACGACAATCAGCAGGCGTTTGAACGGTTGCTGGACGAGCAGGCAAAGCGCCCCAGCAATCACGCCCGACATGGCGGTTATGAATAAACAAGCCACCAATGAAGGTGCTTCGAGAAATTCGCCGTGCAGCGCGGCGTTGATAATTTGCAGATGAATTTCCGGCCCGGACATCGCTTTAGGATCAAACGGCGTGTCATGAATATCTTGAAAAATTTCAGCGGTCGGGCCGATGAGAATAATTTTGCCCTTAAAAAATTTCCCGTTGTCGTAATTATGTTCCCACAATTTTGGCGAAAGCACATCGCCAATGGGATGCGGCTGGTAGCCTTCGCCAGAGCGTGCGGTGTAGCGAAATAACCGGGCATCAAAGCCGGACGGGATGAGTTCTGGTCGGCCAAATTTGCGGAGCGCGCGGGCATCCATGGATTCGAGGACGGTTTGGGCGGGCAAAACATCACCGATTTGCGCGCCGGTCTGGCGGTAGCGCGCCCGCCGCAAGATGTCATCAAAATCGGGCCAGATGTTGACGTAACCCAGCCGGTCATCTTCCACTGGCGAATTGGTCTCGCTGATCTGAACTACGGATGAATTGGGGAGCTGCAACTCCGTGAAATCACCGCGCCCGGTTTTTTTAGTGCTGATATTGTAGCCAATGATGACGCGGTCTTTGTATTTTTCGAGCGCGGCGCGCAGTTCGTCGTCGCCGTCGTTTTGCGAGGCGAAAACCAAGTCGAACATAATTACCTTTGCGCCTGCATCGGAAAGTTTTTCGATGAGCCGCGCCCAAACGGCGCGCGACCACGGAAAAGAATTTTGCAAATTTTTAAGGACGGGTTCGCGGCGAATTTCGTCGTCGCTGAAATCGGCGGCATAAACCGGCTTGTCAATACCGATGAGGACGAGGCGATCATCCATGGGCGTTTTGCGACCGAGCCGCGCCTGCCAGTCCTGCGCGGAAAATTCCATTTCCTGCAACGGCACAAACCCGCGCTGCCACAAAAATAAAAACACTAGCGTGCAGACCGCGCAGATGGCGAGGACGATGGCGGTGCGGCGGGCGGCGGGTTTCATCGTTTAGTTTTGGGTGAAAACGTAATGGTGTAGCAGGTTATTCATCGCTGGCAACCTTGACAATTTAATACAGGTGTTAAGTTGTTCTATTGATTCCACGGCGGCGCAAACATGAAAACTTTTCTTCTTCTGGCCGGCTTGGTCGTTTGCACCCGCGTGTCGGTGCTGGCGGTGACGCCGCTGACAGAAAGCACTTTTACGGAAATCATCCGCACGGCAGATGTGGTCGCCGCCGCCAATAAATCCGTGACGCCCGCCGTGACGAATAATGTTTTCAAAGCGCCGGACTTGGTTCGCACTGGGCCGGCTTCGCGCGTGGAAATGACCGCGCCAGATCAAACGATTACGCGCGTCGGGGCAAACACAGTTTTCACTTTTGAGCCGGGCGGCAGAAATATTTTATTGGAAAAAGGCAGCGTGTTATTTCATCCGCCCGCCGGTGTCGGCGGCGGCACGGTTCGGTATCGCGGCACGGCGGCGGCGGTGCTGGGGACGACGATGATTTGCGTGGTGCTGCCGGACGGCAGTTTCAAAATTCTCGACCTCGAAGGCCATGTGCAGGTGACGCTGAAAAACAATACTCAAATTTTGCTGGAGGCCGGGCAGATGGTGATTGTGTCGCCGGATGGAAATGTGTTCAGCGACGTAATGGTTTTTAATCTCCAAGAACTTGCATCGCGTTTGTTACTGGTCGTAGGTTTTTCAAATCCATTGTCCTCGCTGCCGTTCATTGCCACGGCGATTCAACTGCAAAACGACCAGATTCTCGCTGGCACATTGCCCAACCTCGTGTCGTTTTTGGTAGCCAGCTTGGGGCTGGAAATAATGCCGCTCCGAAATTTGCCGCCGTGGATGGTGAACGCGCCCGACCACACGCAGGTTTATGTTTCGCCGGTCACTACGTTTCCCATTCCCAACCAGCCGTGGTATTTCGATGTTCACCACGACTTCGACAATTGACAAGCTCGGCGTATTCCACTAGAAATTTTCTTAATATGAAAAACGAATTTTTGTTATTCGTCGCCTTCGCCAGCTTGGCACTCCCACTCGTTGCCGCGCCGCTGACGGAAAGCACGTTCACGGAAATCGTCAATGACGTGAACACGGTGTCCGCTACTGGTGACGCGACGACGGCGAAGTCGGGCGACGTTTTGAAAGCGCCGCAGCGCGTTCGCACCGGTCCGTCGTCGCGTGCGGAACTTACCGCGCCGGATAAGACGATTACGCGCGTCGGCGCAAATACGGTTTTTTCCTACGCAGACAGCGGACGCACATTGAATTTGGAACAAGGCAACGTCCTCTTTCACGCGCCAAAAGGTCTCGGCGGCGGCACGATTAAATCCGGCGGTGCGGCGGCGGCGGTGCTCGGCACGTCGTTGATTGTATCAGCGACAACCGGCGGCGGGTTCAAAGTAATTTTGCTGGAAGGCAAAGGCAAAGTGACTTTGCCAAATGGAAATTCCGTTACGCTCAAAGCCGGACAGGAAGTTTTTGTGCTGCCGGGCGGAACGGAATTCAGCAAAGTTTTCACCATCAATTTGGACAAGCTCGTCGCCGGTTCGCAATTGGTGAAAGGTTTTTCGCATGACCTCTCGTCGTTGCCGCTGATTCTGCTCGCCGTTCAAGATCAAGATTCGCAAATCAAATCCGGCGCATCGTCGGACACCGGCCAGCCGCCGGAATTTTTCCTGCCGCCGTCGCCACCGGGCAACGGCCAAAACGTCCTCGACCCCGCCACCTACAACACGGCGGCGCACTCGCCGCTGAACAACCGGCAGTTCCGTTCGCTAAATAACAACCCCAACCAAGGCACGCCGCCGAGTAACGTCGGCCCCGGCGGTCGACCGTTTGGCAGCACTGGATTCCGTGGATAATTTTTATATTTTCATTTTATGAGCCTTAAAAAATATTTCCTCACGGCGGCTCTGGGATTGGTCGCGAGCGTGAGCGCCTTCGCACAAATGCCGAACGCCAGTCAGCAAGTGGATTCGCTACAACAGCGCCGCCAGTTGGAACAGTCCGCGCAAATGATGATTGCCTCCAACGCCGTGCCGGAACTTTACAGCGGCGAATCCAGCGATGTCGGCCCGCAGTCCGTGCTGCAAACCAAAACGCGCCGCACTTACTTTCAGGCGTTTGCCGACGCGCAGTATTTCTACACGGACAACATGTTTCTCGCGAATCAGAAGAAGCAGGGCGCGGATGTCCTCGTCAGCACCGTGCAAGCCGCGCACGCGCCAACCGCGTATGATTTTGCGGACGGAAAATTTTCGCCGCGCCTCGGCTTCCAGCAGCAATGGTTCAACTACGGTTTGACCGGCCCGCAAACGGTGGATGCCTACAATTTCAGCACCCACACTTTCAGCCGCGCCAACCTTGACCAGTTTGATTTCAACGCCATGACCATTTTCAGCGACGTATCATGGAGTAAACAAAATTGGACTTTCACCGCTGGTGGTTTTTACCGCCAGCTCAACGACGCGCAAAACACCGACCAGTTTTATAACGAATACGTTCCGAACTGGGCGATTCGCTATGATTTATTTACGAGCGATAAAACCGCCTTGTCCATCGGCTACGAAGGTGATGCGCGCCTGACCGATACCGCCAGCGTGCCGCCGAAGACCGGTAGCAATTTTAACAACCGCGTGGACAACAGCCTCGTCGTCGCCGGCAGTTGGCGCTTGTGCCGCTACGCGATTTTGCAACCGTCCTACCGTTTTCAACAAACCCATTTCACCACCACTTGGCGCGATGATTATCTGAATTCTTTCGGCCTTGCGCTCTACATTCCGTTCAACGACTACGTCACCCTGCGCGGCTACGTCAGCTACGACATTTTGAAGACCGATGGCTTCTACGTGGAAAACAGCGACACGCTCAACGCCGGTGTCGGCTTGAATCTCACTGTTCGTTTCTGAAATAAATTTACTGCGCCGCGACCGGCGGCTTGTGGTAAGTGTGACACTCCGCGCAAGTGTCCGCCACGCCGCCACGCGGACTGTGGCACGTCGCGCATGTTTCCTTCGTGGGCAACAAAATATCCGCCGTGTTTTTACTGTGAACCGCGTCATGGCATTGCGTGCAGGCAATGTTTGTATGCTTCGCGTGATTAAATTTCGCCTGCGCCAGCCAGCGTTCCGTCAGGATTGGCTTCGTAATTTCCGGCAACCCCGCGTTGGAATTTTTCACCTCGTGGCAATACGCACAGCCCGGAAAAATCGCGCGCGTCGCGCCACTCACATTCCCCACAATTATTTCCGGCGCAGTCGTAGCTGTGCTGAAGAAAATCCGTTTTTCCAAATCCTCGCCGCTGCCAAATTGCGTCCGTAAACCAGCGAGTTTCTTCGCTACGAAACCGTTCGCGTCTTCATCCCTGCCAGTCTGCGCGACTAAATTCATATATTGATTTGGCAGACTCCGTAAAAACGCCGACACAAATTCCGCGCTGCCATGCGGTAGTTGCAATTCCGGTGTTTGCGGATCGAATTGTAGCGAGTGACAAACGCGGCAGTTCGGCTCGAACGCCACCGGCTTCATGAACGCGCCCGCCGCATCCGGCGAATGACAAAACGCGCAGTCCAGCTTCGCGCCGCCGGGCAATTTCGGAATCGTCGCGCCCGTCAGATGCAGCGCGTGATTAAATTTCAACGTGTCCGGATCGCGCAATTTTTCCGTGATAAAACGAAACTGCGGATGGTCGTCCGCAAAATGGTTGATTGTTTCCGCTTTCCGCTTTCCGCTTTCCGCTTTTACCCCCGCCATCTTCGTCGCGTCGGCGTGGCAGAAATTGCAGTTCGCATCCGTCGTCGCTGCAATTTTTATTCCCTGATGTTCCGCGTGGCAGAATGTGCAGGAAATTTGCGCCGCATCCGGCTGATGCACATTTTTACCCGCGTGACATTTCAAGCACGACGCATCAATCGCCGTTGGCTCGGCAGCTTTGGCGAGCGCGAGCTTCTTCAAATCCCAAATTCCCGGCTCCGCGTGCAGCGCAACATTTGCCATCCCATTCGGTCCCAAATTCCCCGCGACGTGACACGCGCCACAGTTTTGATTCAAGTGATTCGTCACCGCCAGCGCCGCGAACGCCGCGCCGGAATGCGGACTGGAAATTGTTCCGGGGCTGATGAAATTATTCCGCCACGGCGGATTGCCCAGCACAACCAAAAGCACCGCGCACGATGCCGCGATGACCGCGAGCGTCACGCGCCCGCGCCAGACGCGCAACGTCGGCACCGGCGAACATTTGGCAATTGGCCGACAGCAACTTCCATTCGGCAGCGGGCCGGACTCGCATTCGCCGCCGGTGCGCGTGCAAATCCAGCGGCCTTTCGTTTCGCCTTCTTTAACTTTCAGGACGGGTTTGCACTCGGCGGTTGCGCGACAATTTCCTTTTTGATCCGGCCCAAGCCGACACGCATTGCCTTCGCACGCGTGACCGCAAATCCAGTTTTGATTTGGCCGCGCGTAGTTATGCGCGTCAAAATCCGGCGCGGGCAGTTGCTCGCTCATCGCGCACCTCCGGAAAATCCAAAGACCAAAATAATGTGTAGCGCGGTGAAAATCATCAGTCCGTAAGTCAGCGGAATGTGGACGAACAGCCACAATCGCAACGCGAGTTGCAGCGCGCGGTGATAATCCAATCCGTCTTTCTGGCGGACGAGCGCGGTAAGTTTCTCAATCTTTTCTTTTTCCGCGTCGTTGGCAAAACGGCGCAGGTCGTCGAGTTCCGCGAGCAGCACGCTCACTTCACGCCGCGACTCGGCCAGATGGTTCCAGAAATTTTTCGGGCCGGCGAAAAATGGCGCGAGGCGTTTCGTGTAAAATTCCGCGATGACCAGTGATTTTGCATCCGCGCCGAGTGCCAGAGTTTCCGCTTCCGTTTTCAATGCATGACGAATGGTGGGAATTTTTTCAAAGACAACTTCGCCGCCGCGCGTCGCGAGCCGACGCGGCAAAACACGGCTGAAAAATAATCCGACCATGCCGCTGCCGCTAACCAGAACGAACAGCCACGCGAGCACGACCTCAAACCAGCCGTGCGGCGCGCGAAAATTCAGGTGGATGAGAAACAGCAGCGTTGTGAAAAAGCCGAGGTAGATGTGGATTTGCAGCCACGTCTCAGATTTGCCGAGCGGCAGGAATGGCAGTTTTTTCCGCACGTTGTAGATCGTCAGCACGAACATTCCCGCGAGCAGCGCCCAGCCGGTGAGGTAAGCGTAATTCGGTAGCGCATTGTATTTTGCATTCAGCCACAACGCTCCTGCAGTTGCGGCAATCAGCGCGAGCAAACCAAAAATAAATTGTTGGCGGAAGCGATTCATAACTTCAGCCACTTCGAAAGCGCATCGAGATTGTTCAGGTTCATTCGCTCCAAAGCGCCGTGCGGACACGCACGTTCGCACGCGGGGCCACCGTGGTTTTCCACGCAGAGATCGCACTTCGTCGCCTTCGCGATGGGTTTCATTTCCTGATCCACGAGCAGTTCGCCGCGTTCGTCGCGCGCCTCGACCATGCGGATGGCGTCGTAGGGACAATTCGTAAAACAGGATTTGCAGCCGATGCACGTCGCGGGATTGATGACGACCTGGCCGGCGAATGACTCGCGATGGATCGCACCGGTCGGGCAGCCGATCATGCAAACCGGATCGGCGCAGTGCATGCAGGCATTGGCGATCATCAGCCGCCCGGCGCTCGGGCCGTGGCGCAGGAAGCGCGGGTTGTTGTCGTGCGTGGAGGCGCAGGCGCGCACGCAATCGTCGCAACGCGTGCAGCGGTCGAGGTCAATGACCATCGTGGCCGTGCCGTTGAAGAAACGGTTCTCGGTGAGAAATTCCAAAATCTCCGCGCCAACTTTTTCGCGTGTGGCGATTTCGGGTGGCGCGGAATCCAAATCGTCTTCAACTTTTTCGACGGGCGGTGGCAGTTCGTTTTTCGGCAGCGACGGCAAAACAATTTCCTCCATCACGCGCGTCGGCACGATGAGCAAATGCGTGTAGCCGATGGCGCGGAGCGAGAACTGCATATTCACCGCCGCATCTTTGTTGCGCCAGTTGTG
Organism: uncultured Verrucomicrobia subdivision 3 bacterium; assembly: GCA_903833055.1. GTDB lineage: Bacteria > Verrucomicrobiota > Verrucomicrobiia > Limisphaerales > UBA11358 > UBA11358. Next base: position 18,051 of record CAILDU010000048.1, read on the forward strand.
GGCAATTTCGTTTAGCCCAAAAATTTGTCCCGCGCCGATGTAGTTCAGCGTGCGTTCGCCGCCGCCGAATTTCTGGCTGACGCGCGCGAAGCCGGCGCGCAGCAAAACGATTCCGTTCGGATAATCACCTTCGCCAACAATGACGGGCTCTTTCTCCGGTCGCACGCTGCCGGATTGCGCGAGGCGTTTGTATTCACCCGACCAGTCGTAGTCGCCATAGGTCGAAAATTCCACGGCCTCGGCCACGCGGTCGAGTTGTTCCTTCGAGAGATTTTTGAACAGCGGCGTGGCGCGGAGATACGAGGCCAGCGCGCGTTCGCGGTAAATTTTATTGATGTGTGTGCGGAGCGCGTCGTCGTATTTCATAAGGTCGCGCAGACCTTGCCAGCGGATTTCCAAAAGTTCCGCGTCGTCGCTGTCGGCAAAAATTGTGGACGTGCGCGCCATGCGGCTCAACGCGGCGATTTCGCCGAAGAATTCTCCCGCGAACATTTCCGCCGTGCGGTGCTGATCCAAAATGCGCGGCACGTCCTGCAAAAAAACGCGCGTCTCCTTTTCATTTTGTCGCGCGCTGACGCCGGAACTTTGCCCGAGCAAGGTGCGCGGCAACATTTCCGGCGGACGCGAACGGTTCCAAAGCTGCGCGAGCGTGCGGAAGACGCCTTTTTTATTGGTCGCCTGACGACCGAGCAACGACGGCGGGAGATCAGGTTTCAACACTACGCGCGCCGCGCCTTGCAAAATCAGAAACGCCGACGTGCCGTAATCGCCCTGACGCATGATGATTTCGCCTTTGCGAAATTTCAGAATGCGCGCGTCGTTGCGGAGGATTTCGCGGAGCGGCGTGCGTTTGGGAAATTTTTCGGCATCCATCCCACTGAACGGCACGGTCAGAAGCAGACGGCTCACGTCTTCGTCGGTCATGTTCGCGTCGAACGCGGCGTCCCAGCGTTGCGGGCGTTCGAGAATGGTCGGGGCGGCGGGCATTTTCAGTTCGGAATTGTGTTAAGCATCCAAAACCAAATCGTTTTTCGGGCGGCAAACACAGGTGAAACAACTGCCGGCTTCCGGCGTAGCGTCAGGCTTCTTCAAATAATCCACGTCGCCGGATTTAATGGCGACGACGCACGAACCGCAACTGCCCGCGCAGCAGCCGGAATCAATTTTTACGCCCTGCGCTTTCGCAAATTCCAAAATATTTTCCGCCGACGGCTCCCAGCGCACGGTTTTATTTGAGCGCGCGAACGTCACATTTATTTTTGCGAGATGAACCGTTTCGCTCGGCGTGGGCGCGGCCGTTTTTTTCTTCACCGTCGCCGGACCGAACGCTTCGAAGTGGACGACGCTGTCCGGCACGCCCCACGCTTCGAGGCCGTCGGTCAGACTTTTCATGAACGCGCCACTGCCGCAGAGGTAATATTCAAAATTATTCGACGGCAGAATTTCCTTCAAAAGCTCAATGCCCACGCGGCCTTCGTGATGAAAATCTTTTCCCTTCACGTCTTTGTCGCTGGGTTTGCTGTAAGCGATATGCAGATGAATGTTGTCGTTTTCCGCCGCGAGTTTTTCCAACTCGGCCTTGTGAATGTGTTCGCGGACATTGCGGACGCCGAAGAAAAAATACGCCTCACGCTTCGAGCCGCTCGCGGCAATCGCGTTCGCCATGCTCAACATCGGCGTGATGCCGACGCCGCCCGCGAGCAGCACGATGGGATTCGACTTGGCCATGTCCAAAAAGAAATGGCCGGTCGGCGCTTTGACATTCAGGATGTCGCCTTCCTTCACCACGTCGGTAAAAAAACTGGAGCCTGCGCCCGGCGGCAACTCCGGTTTGTCTGGCGGCGATTTTTCCTTTTTGATCGTGACGCGGTAATATTCTTTTTGATGCGGACTGTCGGAAAGCGAGTAGCAGCGGATGAGCGGTTTGTCGCGTCCGGGCACATCGAGTTGAAACGTGAGATACTGGCCGGGCTTGAATTGCGGCAGCGGGCGACCGTCGTGCGGCTTCAAATAAAACGCGTTCACGTCCTCGCACTCGGGATTTTTTTTGACGACGGAAAATTTTCGTAAACCGTTCCAGCCGGTCTGCGCCTGTTCGGCCTCGCGGCAACGGATTTTGGTTTCGGCGAGTTGGGCGCGCAGTTTTTCCAACGCGACGCGTTGCTGGCGGTTTTCGGCCCAAACGCGAAGGAGCGAGCGGAAAATTTCCAACGTCAGCCACGCGAGCAGTCCGGCGAGCAGCGCAAAGCCGACGGCGAAGCTCAAACTGTCTCCGCTGACTTGCCGCAGGGAATCAATTAGGGTTGCATTCACGCTGCCACTCCATTAACCAATTTGTCGCCGTGAGTAAAACAATTTGTCACCCAGCCGCAGGTTTTGTCGCCGGAATTATTCTGGCGGCGAACATTTCCAGTGGCGCGGAAACGCCGCCCAAATTTCTCGGCGCGAATTCCTGCGCCAATTCCAGTTGCCACGGCGGCGGTGGCGCGAAACAAAATCAGTTTCTCGTCTGGTCGCTCAAGGATTTTCATTCGCAACGCCCCGCCGCGACGCTTACGACGGCGCGCTCGAAGCAAATCGCCGACGCACTGGAAATCAAAGACCCGTCCGCCAGTTCCCGTTGCACGACTTGCCACGCGCCGTTACGTGACGTGCCGGAAAGTCTGCGCGGTGAAAATTTCAAGGTGAGCGAATGCGTTTCGTGTGAAAGCTGCCACGGCGCGGCGGAAAATTGGTTGCGCGCGCATACGCGACACGATTACACGCGCGCCGACCGCACTGCCGCTGGAATGCGCGACTTGCAAAATCTTTACGTCCGCGCGAACACCTGCATCGCGTGCCACCAGAATGTGGACGCCGACATTCTCAAGGCCGGGCATCCGGAATTAATTTTTGAACTCGACGGCCAGAGCGTCGCCGAACCGAAACATTGGTGCGCGGAGAAAAACGGCAACGGCGCGCAGGCTTGGCTGGTTGGTCAGGCCGTGGCATTACGAGAAATGAGCTGGCAACTAGCCAATGAAAAATCTCCGACAGAAAGTGAAATCAACCGATGGAATGCGCTTGTTTGGCTGATGCAGACGGCCGCGCCGGAGAGCAATTTGAAAATGCCGCCAAAAACCAGAGCCGTTACGATTGCCTACGCTGCCAGCACCCTTCAAGGCGAAAGTGACCAAGTTGCGCGTGACTTCGCAACGACTGACTGGTCGGATACAAAGACGAGTAAGATTTTGTCTGCATTCGCCAATTCAAACGAGTCGTTCCGCGACACGGCCGTTTCGCAAAATCTCCAAGCCCGCCGCGCCGAGCGGCTGGTGCTCGCGCTCGACCGCCTCGTCGCCTCGCTGCCGGAGTATAAAAACAACGAGCCAATGCAATCGTCGCTCAATCAACTTTTCAAACTCGCGCAATCCATTCCCGACTTCGACCCCAAAGAGTTTGCCGCCGCGCTGGAGAAACTTTCCGCCGCGCTCGCCGCGCATTGAACTTTTCTTTCGCAAGCTCCAACCGTTTTTTCTACCGTTGACCGCGCAGTGCGCTTACGCTGTCCGCGCATGGCAATTCTCGGCAAACGCAATTCGCTCGCGATCATCCGCGCGTCGCAGCCCGGCCTCTATCTCGACGGCGGCGAACTCGGCGAAATTCTTTTGCCCGGTCGCTACATTCCTGCCGGTCTCGCGCCCAAGCAAAAGCTCGATGTTTTTGTCTATCGCGATTCCGAAGATCGTCTCGTCGCCACGACGGAAAAACCGCACGCGATGGTCGGCGAATTCGGCTACATGAAAGTCATCAACGTGAATCCGCAGATCGGCGCGTTTCTCGATTGGGGACTCGCGAAGGATTTGCTCGTGCCGTTTCGTGAACAGGAAATTCCTTTGCGCGTCGGCGATTGGACGGTGGTTTTTGTCGCGCTCGACGCACAGACGAATCGCATTCTCGCCAGCACGCGGCTCAATCGTCATCTCAACCGCGACACGCCCGCGTATCGCGACGGCCAGCCGGTGAGCATTCTTGTCACCGCCAAAACGCCGCTCGGCTACAACGCCATCGTGGACAACGCGCATTTCGGTTTGCTTTACAAAAGCCAGCTCGCCTACGCGCTCAAGATTGGCGCGCGCATGAAAGGCTTTGTCCGCACCGTCCGCGCGAATGGGAAAATTGATTTAAGCCTTGATGCCGTTGGCTACAAACGCGTCGCGCCACTAACGGATTTAATTGTGACCGCGCTCAAAATGAGCGGCGGCAAATTGACGTTTGACGACAACAGTTCGCCGGTGGAGATTCGGCAAAATTTCAACGTGAGCAAAAAGGCGTTCAAGCAGGCACTCGGAAAACTTTATAAAACGCGGCGCATCGAATTTCTTAAACCCGGAATTCAACTGCTCGAAAATGAAACGTGGGCGCCGGGAGCCCGATTAAAACCAAAGCCATGAACGAACAAATCATCCGGTTGCTGGAAGAAAAAGATTACGTGCCGTTGAGTGCGGAAAATTTGTCGCGCCACCTGCGCGTGTCGCCGGAACGCGAACCGGAATTTCAGCGCACGCTCCGTAAGTTGGAACGCGACGGCGAAATTGTGCAGATCAAAGGCGCGCGTTATGCGCTCGCCAGCGACGCGGATTTGATTCCCGGTCGCATCCGCATGAACCGCGCGGGCAAAGGCTTTCTCGCGCCCGACGACGCTTCGCTCAAGGAAATTGCCATTCCCGAAAATGCCACGCTCACGGCGTTGCACGAAGATCGCGTGCTCGTGCGCCGCGACGTGCGCCGGAAAAATTTCCGCGATGGAGATCAGGAAACCGGCGTGGTCGTTAGAATTTTGGAACGTCGCCGCACGCAAATTGTCGGCACGTTGGCGCAGAGCAAAAATTTTCTCTACGTCATTCCCGACGACCCGCGCATTCCGCACGATGTTTATGTGACGCCGCCGCGCGATGTCGGTCGGCCCGCGCGCGTGGGCGACAAAGTTGTAGTTGAACTTCGCGAATGGGAAGAGCGCAACGCCAATCCCGAAGGCGAAATTGTCGAAGTCCTCGGCGCGCCCGATGAAGAAGGCGTGGATATGCTTTCCGTGCTGCGCCAATACAACTTGCCGCTGCATTTTCCAAAAAATGTTTTGGCCGAGGCGCACGCCGTCGGTTCGACGGTTGCAGAAAAAGACTTTGCCGGTCGCCTTGATTGTCGCGCGCACAATGTCGTCACGATTGATCCCGACGACGCGAAAGATTTTGACGACGCGATTTGTCTCGAAAAAATTTCGCCGGAGCAATGGCGTTTGTGGGTGCACATCGCGGACGTGTCGAATTACGTCAAGCCGGGAACCGCGCTCGACGAAGAAGCGCGCAAACGCGGCAACTCAACTTACCTCGTGGATCGCGTGATTCCGATGTTGCCGGAAGCGTTGAGCAATGAACTGTGTTCGCTAAAACCGAATGTGGATCGGCTGACGAAGTGCGTAGAATTTCTCGTGTCAAACGACGGTCGCGTGTTGAGCACGAAGTTTCATGCGGCGGTTATTCATTCGCAAAAGCGTTTCGCCTACGCGCAAGTTTTGGAAATTTTGCAGCGCGCACCGAGCGATGACCCGATTGAACAGATGCTGCATGCCGCGCATCAGCTCGCGCAGAAAATCCGCAAGCATCGTTTTAAGAATGGTTCGCTCGAACTGGATTTTCCCGAAACGAAAATCCGTTTGGACGAAAACGGAAAAATTTTACGCATCGAGAAAAACGAAAACGACGTGTCGCACCAGTTGATTGAGGAATACATGCTGCTCGCGAACGAGGCCGTCGCGACGCGCTTGATGAGTATGCGCACACCGGCAATTTATCGCGTTCACGAGGAGCCGGACGCGCGGCGGTTGAACGAATACCGGCAGGAAGTCATGGCGCATAACGTTCAGTGCGGCAACTTGAGCCAGCCGTCCGAAGTGCAAAAACTTTTGGCGAAGCTCGGCACATTGCCGATTGGTCCGGCGCTCAAGATTGGATTTCTGAAATCGCTCATGCGCGCTTGCTACTCGGTCGAGCCGCTTGGGCATTACGGACTCGCGAAGAAAAAATACACGCACTTCACCTCGCCCATCCGTCGCTATGCCGACCTCGTCGTGCATCGCGCGCTGTTCGATAAAATCGCGGCGAAGGCCAGCGCGCTGAAAGAAATCGCCGAGCACATTTCTGTCACGGAAAGAAATTCCGCCGACGCGGAGCGCGACAGCAAGGACGTGAAGCTGTTTGCGTTCTTGAAAGCGCAATTGGAATCCGGCGAGCCGATAAAATATCCCGCGCTCGTGACGGACGTTCGCAACTTCGGATTTTTTGTGGACGTGACCGGTCTTGCGATGAGCGGCCTCGTGCCGTTGTCCACGATTGAAGATGACTTTTACGTCTTCGACGATCGGCGGCGAAATCTCGTTGGCCGCCGCACGCGCCGCGTGATTAAACTGGGTGACAAACTGACGGTGCAAGTGGCGAAGGTGGATTCGTTCAAGAAGCAGGTGGATTTTTGTCTGGCCGTGGAAGAACGCAAGCCAGCACCGTTGCGCCCGCAAGCACCGCGTCCTGCGCCCGCGCGTCCGCAGCCATTTTCGCAGCACAAAAAATCTGCGCCGTTCCGGCAGGAAAATAAACGTCCGGCATTCACGCCCGCCAATAAATCGCACTGGAAAAAATCGGAACAAAAAGATTCGCGTTCGACGCCATCGCGTCGGGAAGAGGCGCGTCCGCAGCCGGAATCGAAGCCGATGTTTCGCACGTCCGGTTCGCAACTACCGACCTCGCAGCGGCCATTGATGAAAGCCAGCAACAGCGGCAATTTTTCCAAGCGGCGGCGTTGAGGTTGCAGTGCGCAGCAATCGAACCGACGAAACGGTGTTCAAATTAATTGAATGGATAATCCGAAGAAAAAATCTTCCAGTAAAAAAACAATTATTAAGGTTGTCATTTGCCTTCTCATTGGACTTGGCTTGGCTGTTGGCATTCCAAAATTCATTCAAGCGCGGCAAGCCGCTTTGAGAGCGGCTTGCATGAACCATTTAATTCAAATTGATGGAGCAAAACAGGAATGGAAATTGGAGCATAAAAAGACAGATGCAGATGTTCCAACTTGGGAAGACCTTAAGCCGTATATTACTAGAAATATTGAGTTAAAATGTCCGGCTGGCGGAAGTTATACAATTGGAAAAATTGGTGAGCCTCCAAGTTGTTCGATTACAAATCACAGCTTGCAATAGAGTTAAACCAACTCCGGCTCTTCAATTTCTTTCGGCGGTTTGGAAAGTGGCGTGCCATCGGCGGCTTCGGGATACTCGAAAATTTTCCCCTCGAAATTGCGGATGACCACGCGGTCGGCGTTGTGGCTCAAAACGTATTCGGGATTGACCGGCACTTTGCCGCCGCCGCCGGGCGCGTCAATGACGTAGGTCGGCACGGCGTAACCGGTCGTGTGGCCGCGCAATTTTTCCATGATCTCCAGTCCCTTCCGCACGCTGACGCGCAGGTGCGCGGAGCCGGAAATCAAATCGCACTGGTAGATGTAATACGGCTTCACGCGGCACATCAAAAGTTTTTGGACGTGCGCTTTCATCACGTCCGCGTCGTCGTTGACGTGCTTGAGCAACACACTTTGGTTGCCGAGCGGAATGCCGGCGTCGGCGAGACGACCCATCGCGTCGCGCACTTCGGTCGTGAGTTCGCGCGGATGGTTGGAGTGAATGCTCATGAACAGCGGATGAAATTTTTTCAGCATCGCGCAAAGTTCGGGCGTGATGCGCTGCGGCAAAAATGTCGGGATGCGTGAACCGATGCGGAGAAATTCAATGTGCGGAATCGCGCGCAGGCGGCTCAATAAATTTTCCAGTTTGTCGTCGCTCAACAGCAGCGGGTCGCCGCCGCTCAAAAGCACGTCGCGGATTTCCGGATGCGCGGCGATGTAGGCGATTTGCTTGTCAAATTCAGGATGAAAATCGTAGCCGCTCGCGTTGCTCACGAGCCGCGAGCGCGTGCAATAACGGCAATACGCGGCGCAACGATCGGTCACGAGAAACAAAACGCGGTCGGGATAACGATGGACAAGTCCGGGCACAGGCGAGTGCGAATCTTCGCCGACGGGATCGCTCATCTCCCACGGCGCAGTGTGGGATTCTTCGATGCGCGGAATGACCTGCTGGCGGATGGGACAATGTTCATCCGCCGGATCAATGAGGTTGAAAAAGTAAGGCGTGATGCCGAGCGCGAGTTTGGTGTTCGCGAGTTTTGCGCCGGCCAATTCTTCCGGCGTGAGCGTCGGCAAAAATTTCTGCAACTGCTCGACCGTCGTGATGCGATTTTTCAACTGCCACTTCCAATCGTTCCAATCTTTTTCCGAAACGTCGCGCCAATAGCCGCGTCCGGCGGAAGTGAATTTTTTCAACGCTTGAATCGAGTTGCCCGAAGGCGGTTCGCCGCGTCCCGTGGATGAATTTTCAGCCTGCATTTTTCAGTATGGGGACTATAAGTTTGAATCGCGTTCTGTCAAGTTGACCGCTCACGGCGCGAGGCGATTCACGTTCAACGGCAGTTCGCTGGCTTTCAATCTGGCTTCCACATCGCGGCGCTGCGCATCCAGCAAATCCAATTTTTTTATCGTGGCGCTGGCGCTGGCGGGACGATGAAAGAAACCTTTTTTCGGACCGCCGAGAAAATCAGTGAAGGCTTGATGGTAGCCAGCGGCAACCGGCGCGAGCGGCGGCGTGAGGCGAAGCTGGATGAGTTCCAAATCGCGCAGTTTGGTGCGAAAAATTTCCGCCTGCCGTTCCGCTGGAAAATTTTGCAGGGCGGACTGCAAAGAAATTTCCGCATACACCGGCAGCGAGTTGGAGGCGTAACGGACATCCACCGGCACGGCGAGCGCGGCGTCTAGTTTTTCGCGACTGACGACGGAGGTCCATTGCGGACCGGGCGCGCGCGCCGCAAACGCGACGACGCGGAGCGCCCACCATTTTTCCACATCGAGCGGACGTTGAAAATTTTCGCGGAACGCGGCGAAGAAAGCGGATTGCCAATTTTCATGCGACGGCAATTGCGCGAGCATCGCGCGCACATTGGCTGCGCCGTTTTTCAGCGCGAGCAAATCGTGAACGAACAATTGCGCGCTGGCGAGATAGACGCCGTCGTCGTTGCCGTTTAGCTGCGCGTCGGTCGGCCAGCTCATTTGCTCGAAGGTGAGCGCGGGATAATTTTGCAGCGTGCGGCGCGCGGCGGCGAGTGAATCAAGTCCGCGCCGCTTTTCTTCGAGCCGCGTTTGAGCAAGGCCATCAATGGTTTTATTGGGCGCGGACAAAATGACTTTGGTTTCCGCCGCTTCCAAAATTTGCCGCGCCAGTCCGTCCGCAAGCCAGGCGGGAACGACCGAGGAACGGCCGCTGACCGGCGCGTTGCGATTGGCAAGTTCGAGCAACAGCACGGTGCTGAACGCGCGCGCGCAACGGTTGCGCGGAATGAGGTCAGGCAATTCCACTCGGTAATTCCAAGTGCGAATAAACGGTTGTGCGGCGATGACTACGTCTTCGTCGGCCGTGCGTGCGGGATGCAGCGCGAGGAAAATTTTGCCATTCCACGGTGCGTTGGCAGCCATGCCGATTTGCGTCCACAGTGCGACCTTGAAGCGCTCGGCGGAAACGGCGAGCAACGATGGTTCGAGCCGGAGCAAATCAGTGTTCGTGCCCGCTTCGGCGCGGCGGAAATAGGGATTGATGGGCGACGTGACAGAAACAATGAACTGGCCGGAAACGCTGCTGGTGGCGGCGGGCGGGGAAAATGAAGTTTGTCCGCGGGCGGCGGCGAGGAACGTCAGTAGGCCGACCACCAGCGCACGGAGTGTGCGCGAACGGTTCATTTTTTTTCCGGTTTGGCGGCGGGCTTGGACTCGGTTTTCGTTTCGACCTTCGTGGGTGCGTAATCTTTTTTCGCCGACGATTTATAGCCTTCGCTGCGATAGTCGGTGATGTAGAAACCGTCGCCTTTGAACAGCAGTCCCGCGCCCGCGCCGATTTGTTTAGCGACTTTGCCGCGACCCCATTTTTTTTGCGCGCAAAGTTCTTTGGGGCAAATTGTCAGCGTGGGCGCGGACATGGACTGGCGCGTCTCAAATTCGTGTCCGCACTTTTTGCAGACGTATTCGTAGGTGGGCATGGCGGCTCAATGCGCGGGGGCATTGGTGGACGCGCCGAGCGGCGGAATGACTTTTACCGAGCCGTCGGAACCGACCTCGACATTCAGACCATAATTCGCCGGGGCGGGCGCATTCGTCACCGGCGCAGAACGCTGGATGAGCAATTGCGCGCCTTTTTTCGAGCCGTTGTCATTTTTCATGAGCTGCAACCGGCGCGCGACAAACAAATCATCTTTAATTTTTTTAACCTGCGTGCGAAGTTCGTTCAGGTCATTGAATTTGTGTTCGACCTCGGCCTTTTGCGCCATCTGTTTTTCCAATGCCTGTTGGAGGAAAATGCTGTTCGTCTCGGAGGCGTTGAGTTTGCTGCGCGTGTCGTCAATGAGACTGTTCAACTGCGCGATGGTGTTGGTCAGTTCGTTGGCGCGCTGGTCGAGCACTTTGTTCTGCGTTTCCAAATCGCCGATGCGCGAATTGAGCGTGACGATTTGATCCTGCGCGCTGACGATAGCGATTTTGCTGTCGTTAATCGTCTTGGCGGCGGCGTTGAGGCTGTTGGAAAGCTGCTCGGCCTGCGTCTGACTCAACACGAGATCGTTGGAGTAAGTGATGTTGACCTGATTGAGATCATTGATTTTCAAATCGGCGTTCATTACCTGATTGGAAAAATCCATGATGGAACTCATGTCGGCAACGTGCTGTTCCTCGCCGGATTTTTTTACGGCGAACAGCGCAATGGCCAGAGCGACGCAGGCAACCGCCAAAATAACGATGACAATTTTCATCTTCATAAGGTTAATTTGTCGGCCAACGCCTTTTATTGTCAAGCTGCTTACTTCAACGGCTGATCCACGGCCGCAGCGGCATTCGGACCGGCGGCGTCAGCTTGAGCGCGGACGCTGGCGTCCAAAGCCTTGAGCGCGGGGTCGGTGATTTCCACCGACTGGTCGGCGCGCAATTTTTTAACGTAGTCCGGCGCGAGCGCTTTGATCTGTTCCGATTCCACTTCGTTTTTGCAGATGTCAGCTACGGTCTTGTTGATTTGCGGCAACGTATCGGTGTAGGCAAATTTCTTGGCCGGCGTCAGGTCAATCATTTTGAGAATGTGATAACCGAATTGCGTGGTGACAACGTCGCTGACCTGATTGTTCGTCATGGAGAATGCGGTCGCTTCAAATTCGGGAACCATCTGGCCGCGCGAAAATTCCGGCAGTTCGCCGCCTTTTTCCTTCGAGCCGGGATCTTCGGAATACTGGCTGGCGAGCGTAGCGAAATCCGCGCCGCCGCGAATCTGTTTCAGCAGCGCGTCAATCTGTTTGCGCTTGGCGGCAACGGCGTTCGTCGGCAACGGCGTCCGCGTCGCCGGATCAATCGTCATCAGCAAAATGTGGCGGACGTGCGCCATTTCCGGCTGTTCAAAATCCGCCGCGTGTTTGTCGTAAAACGCCTTTGCCTGCGCGTCCGTGACGTTGATGTTCAATTCACGTTTGAGCGTGGCTTTGGCCGTCGCTTCCTGCGCGGCTTTGGCGCGCAAATCATCCGCCGTCATGCCGACCGCCTTGAGCTGGCGATCGAACGCCTCGACGGAACCGAAGCGTTTGACGAGATTCGTGTATTGCAAGTTCGCCTCCGCCGCACCCACCGCGCGGTCAGCTGGCGTCGCCAATTGCAACAGCGATTGGATGGTGACCAACTGATTCAAAATCGCGATGGCAAATTCCGGAGGCAACTGCTGACCTTGCGCGGCGGCATTCGCCTTCGCACCCGTCAAAACTTGATCCAATTCGCTCTGCTTGATGTCAAAACCCTTCGCCTTGACGATGACCGGGTCGCCGAATAGCGCTTTCATCGTCGCTTCGGGACTGGCGTTGGTGCTGGCGGAAGCCGCCGCCGGAGCGGTGACAGCGTTGGCGGAAATCACACCGGCCATCAGCGCGGCGGAAAGGAATAATTTCGTTTTCATTTGGTCAATTGGACTTACAAGTTTCGTTTCGGTTCAAAAATCGAGTTACAACGTTACCACTTTCACATTGCTGATGTCAGCGTCTTTTTTCAGTTCTTCCAGCAACGCCGCTGGCGGCACGCTGTCGAGGCTCAAAACCGTCAGCGCCTTGCCGCCTACCGTGTCGCGACCGAGACTCATGCTGGCGATGTTTACCTTGTGCTTGCCGAGCAACGTGCCGAGATGGCCGACGATGCCGGGCTTGTCGCAATTGTTCAACATCAGCAACGTTCCCGTCACCGGAATTTCCACCGACTGGCTGAACAAACGCACAATGCGCGGATTATTCGGCGAACCAAAAAACGTGCCGCCAGCGGAAATTAATTTCTCCGCGCCTTTGAACGCCTGCACGTGCACCCATTCGTTGAACGTCACCGGCTCGTCCGATTTCTTTTCTTCCACCGTGATGCCGATGCTTTGCGCGACGCTGCGAACATTGACGTTATTCACGTCCTTCAAATTGCTCGTCGAGAGGAAGCCACGAATGATCGCGCGCGTCACCGGATCAATGTTCGTGAGATTTTTGGCATTGCCGCCGTAAGTGATGTGCAGCTTGTCCGCGCCGGTCGAAAGTTGCGCGAGCAATTTGCCCAGCGCCTCGCCGAGCGGCAGATACGGTTTCACTTGCTCGGAAGTTTTCGCGTCGAGATACGGCAAGTTGACCGCGTTGCGAACTTCGCCCGTGAGCAAATAGCCCGCGATGACTTCCGCGACTTCGATGCCGCATTTTTCTTGCGCTTCTTCCGTGCTCGCGCCGAGGTGTGGCGTGAGAATCAAATTCGGCTGCTTGCGATACGGATGATCCGCCGGCAACGGTTCCACGGCGAAAACGTCCAGCGCCGCGCCCGCCACCTTATTCGATTCCAAAGCAGCAATTAAATCCGCTTCGCAAATAATTTCGCCACGCGCGCAATTCACAATTTTCACGCCCGGTTTCATTTTCGCGAACGCCGCCGCGTTCAACATTTCCTTGGTTTCTTTCGTCACCGGCATATGCACGGTAATAAAATCCGCCTCGCGATAAACTGCGTCCAAGTCCGCCGCGAACTCCGCGCCAATCGCGCGTGCGCGTTCTTCCGTGAGATACGGATCGTAAGCAACGACGCGCATTCCAAACGCCAGCGCGCGTTTCGCGACTTCAGTTCCAATACGGCCCATGCCCAAAATACCGAGCGTCTTGCCCATCAATTCCACGCCGACCTTGCCGAGTTCTTTGCGATCCCATTTGCCCGCAGCCATCGAGGCGTGCGCCTGCGGCACTTTACGCGCGAGCGACATGAGCATCGCGAAACTGAGTTCCGCCGTCGTGATGGTATTGCCGCCGGGCGTGTTCATGACGACCACGCCGTGCTTGGTGGCTGCATCAATATCTACATTGTCCACGCCCACACCGGCGCGGCCAACGACGCGCAACTGCTTCGCGGCTTCAATCACTTTGCCCTTCACCTTCGTTTCGGAACGCACCACCAACGCCACGGCGTCGGCCACGAGCGGAATCAATTCCGCTTCCGGCAACGGCTTCGGCAGCACGACGACTTGAAATTCCGGACGCGATTGGAGCAGCGCAATACCTTTGGGCGAGATGGGGTCGCAAACGATTATTTTCATAATAAAGTTAAAAAACGGATGGCAAGTTTAGATTTTTGCGCGGCAATGGTCAAACAGCGATTCTGGAAACTGCGCTTGGTTCGAACGGAACGGCAATGAGATTTTTTACAAGGCCGGATTGCGCGGGAATTTGGCATACGGCAAACGCGTGCCACGATATTCCATTTGGTCGGCGCGAATTGAAATGGGCGCGGGAAACAACGCCGCGCCGCTGGCGGAAATCAAATCGTCCTGATCCACGCCGTCGCCGCTCACGCCAATCGCGCCGATCAAAACGCCGTTGCGATAGAGCGGAAAGCCGCCGGGGAAAATCGTGATGCCGTTCGGCACGGCAGCATTCACGTTGGTCATCGTAGAAAAAACCGCGCCATTCAAGGGGTTTGTGAAAACAAGCGAGCTGGCGGTGACGCTGGAATTGGTTTCCTGCGCGCCGAGCAGCGGGCCGGGCAACGTGCCGTTGATGCCGGGCGGATAAAAACTTTGCGCGAGAAAACCGACGGTGCGCGTGGAGCAGGCGGTGTTCGATGCTGAATACAGCAGGGCTGTGCGCGCCTTCTGCACACAGACATCCCAACTGAACCGCGTCGTGTTGGGCGACGTGCAAAATGTGCCGAGCACGATGGGCGTCGCGTCGTCCACGCCGGGATTATTGACGACGGTGATAAACACTTCCGCCGGTTGGCCGGGCGGCAAACGGATGCCGGCGCGCGTGGTGCGACAACGGTTCGCGGCGGCGGTGATGATATCGAGAACCTCAGTGTCCGTCAGTCGCGCGGCGCCGAGCGGCACGAATGACGGATCGTTAATAATGGGTTGGCGCACCTCGCCGGTTTCGCCGCCGATGGTCGCCACGGGATACGCAAATGGCGCGGGCGAATTGGTGAGCGTGAACGGTGAAATTTCCATTCCCGGCAAACTGGCGAAAGAAATTACGTTTGTCAGTTTGGTTTTAGTTTCGATGTATTCCAGCCGGATGCCCGCCGCCAAAACTTTCGAGCCAAGAATTTTATTGGGCGGCGCAAAACCGATTTGTCCCGCGAGCGCGACATCTTCATCGCTGTCCGGTTTGGTGATACGGGCGGGCGTGATGTTTGTCGGCGCGACGAGTGTGAGGCCGGGCGAACTGCCATAAGTAATGACGCTGCCGGGCGCTTTGAATTTATTGATGTCGGAAAAGCTGAGTTGCGAAAAATTCACGCCGACGAGTGGACCGGGCGGCTTGTTGCGGATGCCAATGGGAAAATGTTGCTGCACGATGTCGCCTGCGGTGCGCGACGAAAAAGCATTGTTATCACTGCTCAAAAACGCAGCCGTGCCGGCTTTGGCGATGGCTTCGGCAACGAGATTATCATCGCCGAGCAAATTTGTGTTCAGCGACCAGACGCCGAGCACCCAGCCTTCGCGGTCGGTGACAGCGACGACGGCGTTCGTGTTGAGCATCGGCAGCACGGTCGCGCGCGTGACCGCCTGCGCGATGACGGTCTGGACATCAGCGAGTGTAAGTTGAGCGGACGCCGTTCGCGCAACCAGCACGGCGAAAAGCAAAATTGGAAAAATCCGTTTCACCACACGGCGAGCATAAGCGCTTGCTTTCCGAAAATAAACAATTTCTCATTGGGCAAATGCGGCGGCCTAAATCAGAGGCACAACAGAATTTTCTCCAGCGGCTTATTTTTGCCGGACTGGTGGCGGGCGCATCATCGTCTGGTTTTGCGGACGACGCGTTGAAACCGTATCAAGCCGTCAGCACAAATACGCCGCCCGCATCGCCGGAAATTTTCAATCCCGATCCAAATCCAGTTCAGTTGCCCGAACCGCCGCAGACGAATTTTCGCTGGGTGCGGCGCGTGACCGTCAGCACGAATTCCGAACCGCAACCGCAATTCAATCCCGATCCCGGCGCGAGCTTGAAAACAAAAACGGATTTGCCCGCGCCACTTTTTAACGAGCCGAGCGCACCGCCGGTTTTCACGCCGCCGGAAATTCCCGCCGACAAAACTTTGCCGCGCGCCGACGTTCGCCTCGGCGAAATTATGCCGTCGCCGACCGCGCCGCCAATGCCCCGTTACGGTTCCGAGCCGCTGACGAACGGACTCGCGTTGCCGCGCGCGGATGTGCGCCGCGAATTAAAAATTGATCAAGAATTTCGCGTGCCGAAATATTCGCTGCGAAAAATCGATTGTCCGACGAACGCCGTGGCGGTTCCCGACCGCTGGCGCATCGGTTTCGTGCCGTGGAAACGCTACACGAGCGGCGTCATCGAGCAGCCTTACGAGACGCCGAACGCGTCGCTCTGGGCGCCTTACAAACAAAGCGTGCTCAAGGGCGACGTGCCGATCATCGGACAGGATATTTTTCTCGACCTCACGGCGTCGTCGGAGACGGTGACGGAAATTAAACGCGTGCCGACGCCCAGCGGTGTCAGCACGGCGAACGCCGGCGAAAATTCTTTTTACGGCACGGGCGAACAAATCAGCATCCAAAATAATCTGGCGCTCTCGATAAATTTATTTCAGGGCGAAACGGCTTTTCGTCCGGTGGATTGGGCGGTGAAAATCGAGCCGGTCTTCAATGTGAACTATCTCGACACGCAAGAAAATGGCGTCGTTTCGCCCAACGCCAAGCAGGGCACGGATCGCACAAAAACTTATCTCGCGTTGCAGCAGGCGTTCGTCGAAGTGCATCTCGCGGACTTGTCGGACACTTACGATTTTTGCTCGGTGCGCGTCGGCAACCAGCCGTTCAACGCCGATTTTCGCGGCTTCATTTTCAACGACATTAATTCCGGTGCGCGCTTTTTTGGAAATTGGAACAACAATCTTTACCAATACAACGTCGCCGTTTTTGACATGCGCGAGAAGGACACGGACTCGGAACTAAATACTTTTAACGACCGCGACCAAGTTGTTTCCATCGTCAATCTTTACAAGCAGGATTTCATCTGGCCGGGCTACACGGCGGAATGGAGTTTTCTTGCGAACAACGATTTTGGCGGCACGCATTACGACGGCAACGGCAATCTCGTGCGCCCCGAACCCATCGGCACGGTGCAGGCGCACGACGTGAATGCGTATTATCTCGGTTGGGGCGGCGACGGTCACATCGGACGCTTCAATGTGTCGCACCAATTTTATCAGGCGCTCGGCTACGACAGTTTTAACGACCTCGCCGGTCGCCCCGTAACCATCAACGCGCAGATGGCTGCGCTCGAAGTTTCTTACGACCGCGACTGGGCGCGCTACAAAGCGTCGTTTTTTTACGCGAGTGGCGACGGCAATCCGACCGACGGCAAAGGCACGGGCTTCGACACGATTGTGGACAATCCGAATTTCACCGGCGGCCCATTTAGTTTTTGGAATCGGCAGGGCTTAAATCTCGGCGGCACGATGGTAAACTTAAAAAATTCCAGCAGCCTCGTGCCGGATATGCGGACGAGCAAAACTGAAGGTCAGGCGAACTTCGTAAATCCCGGCGTTTATATTTTTGGTCTCGGCGCGGAATTTGATGTGACGCCGAAACTGCGTTCGTTTCTGAATGCGAATTATATTTTGCTCGCACAAACCGAGCCGGTTCAAACCGCGCTGCTCACCTCAAAAATCAGCAATGAAATCGGCGAAGACTTGAGCCTCGGTTTTCAGTATCGCCCGTTGCTAACGGACAACATTATTTTTTCCGCCGGCTTTGGCGTGCTGATTCCTGGCAGCGGCTACCGCGACATTTACGGCAACAGCGGCGCGAATGTGCCGGGCTTCAATAATAATAGCGGGAACGCGACGGCCTTTCCTTATAGCGGATTGATTGCGATCACGTTCACTTACTAAAATTTGCGTAATGAAATTAAATCGGACAAACTCACGGTAAATGCCGGATGAAAAATAAAGGAACAATCCAGCGCGGCGCGCGTTTGAAATTTCTGCATTCTGCATTGTTCATTCTGCCTTTGCTCGCCGCGTTGTCGCTGTTGGCGCAAGAAAATCCGTCCGGCTCCGGCCCGGAAATTTCGGTTCCAAAAAATATTCCCGCCGACGCGACGCACGCGTTGCCAAAACCAAACTGGATTGACCAATCACAAGCCGACGCGGACAAAAAATCTCGCGGTTGTCTCGAATGCCACGTCGGCAGCGAGTCCATGCACGCGTCAAAAAATGTCGTGCTGGGCTGCACGGATTGCCATGGCGGCAATGCGACGCCGGGCTTGAAACAAACGCAGGCGCACGTCGCGCCGCGTAATCCGGTTTTCTGGCAAAGCTCGGCGAACCCGAACGACTCGACGATTTTGCTCAATCACGAATCCGCCGAGTTCATCAAATTTGTAAATCCCGGCGATTTGCGCGTCGTGGAGGAAACCTGCGCGCCGTGCCACGCGGATATCGTCCACAACGTCAGCCACAGCATGATGCGCCATGGGGCGATGCTCTGGGGCGCGGCGCTCTACAACAACGGCGCATATCCGGCAAAAAATTATCGCTTCGGCCAAGCCTACGGTTTGGACGGCTCGCCGCTGCGATTGGAAAGTCCGGTTCCCGTCACGCAGGCAATGACCGACCGCTGGGGAATTTTGCCGTTCATTGATCCGCTGCCGCGCTTTGAAATTTCGCAACCGGGCAATTTGCTCCGCATCTTCGAGCGCGGCGGCGAAGAGCAATCGCAGCTCGGCAATCCGAATCCGTTTGAAGAACCCGGCAAGCCCGCGCGCCGTTTGAGCGAGCGCGGACTCGGCACGTTGAACCGGATTGATCCCGTATTTTTGAATTTGCAGAAGACGCGCTTGAACGATCCGCTGCTGGATTTCATGGGCTCAAACAATCATCCGGGCGATTATCGCAGCAGCGGCTGCACGGCGTGTCACGTTGTTTATGCGAACGACCGTTCGCCCACGGATTCCGGCTGGTATGCGAAATACGGCAATCAAGGCTTGAGTTTTTCCGCCGACAAAGCGATTCGCAAAGACGAGCGCGGACATCCTATCACGCACCAATTCACGCGCGCGATTCCGACGAGTCAGTGCATGAACTGCCATATGCATCAGGGAAATTTGTTCGTGAATCCATTTCTTGGTTTCACTTGGTGGGATCAGGAAACCGACGGCGAATTCATGTATCCGGCCAAGCAAAAAAATCCGACGCCGGAAGAATTGACGCGCGCCATTCGTGATAATCCCGAGGCCGCCGCCGCGCGCGGTTTGTGGGGCGATTTGGATTTTCTCGAAAAAGTTTCCGAGTTGAATCCGAAATTGAAAGATACGCAGTTCGCCGATTACCACGGTCACGGCTGGATTTTCCGCGCGGTGTTCAAGCACGATCGCGAAGGCAATTTACGCGACCGCGATGAAAATATTATTACGGCAGACGACCCGCAGAAATTTGCGAAGGCCGTTCACTTGAAGGACGAACATCTCGCGCACGGAATGCAATGCGCCGACTGTCACTTCGACGTGGACGTTCACGGCAACGGCCTACTTTACGGCGAGCCGCGCGCGGCGACGACCATCGAGTGCATTGATTGTCACGGCACAATTCAAAAACGCCCGTCGCTCGTGACGAGTGGCAACGGCGGTATTTGGACCGGCACAAACATCGCCAATGTGGATTTGCGCGCGAATAATACCGCGTTTGGCCCGCGCTTTTTCTGGCAGGGAAATAAATTGTTCCAGCGTTCTTCGATGGCGCCGGACTTGATTTGGGAAGTGCCGCAAACCATTGATACTATTGATCCGAATTCGTCGCACTATAACGCAAAGTCGGCTTACGCAAAAACTTTGGGACGCGACGGAAAAACTTGGGGCGCAGTGCCGGAGCCAAAAAATTGCACGCGCGATTTGGCGCATGACAATTCAAATGTCGGTTGCCAAGTCTGCCATTCGTCGTGGGCAACTTCCTGTTTCGGCTGTCATTTGCCGATGCGCGCGAACCAGCGCGTGCCGGCGAACAAATTTGAAGGCACGACCACGCGCAATTTTACGAGCTACAATCCGCAGGTCGTGCGCGATGATGTTTTTCAGCTCGGCGTGGATGCGAGTTACAAGAGCAATCGCCTCGCCGTATTGCGCTCGTCGTCCGCCGTCATCGTGAGTTCGCAGAACGCAAATCGCGAATGGGTTTATTCGCAGCAGCAGACCATCAGCGCGGAGGGTTACAGCGGCGAGGCTTACAATCCGCACTTGCCGCATACAACGAGCGGCGTGGGCACGACGAAAAATTGCGAAGACTGCCACGTTGCGAAAGCCAATGACAACAATGCTTGGCTCGCGTCGCTGCTCGGTTTCGGCACGGGCACGGTGAATTTCTTTGGCCGCTACGCCTATGTCGGCGAAGGCAAGGGCGGACTCGACGCAGTGATTTGGACGGAGCAAGACGAACCGCAGGCCGCGCTCGGCAGCCATCTGCATCGCCTCGCGTATCCCGACAATTACAAAAAATTCGTCGAAGAAGATCACAGCATTTTGCACGACGGCGAACGCAAGGAAGCAACCGAGATTCTCGATTTGATTCAGCGCGGCGAGTATCTTTACACCGCGAATGGCAAAGATGGCTTCGAGGTTTTTGATATTGCAAACATTGATCAAAAAGGCTTTTCCGAACGCATCAGCACCGCGCCAGTTTCGCCGCTCGGCCAACGCACTTACGTCCGCACGAAATACGCCACGAGCGTCACGCTGCCGAGCACGCTTGGCGTGGATCCGCTGCGAACGCATTTGCCGGAAAATCAGGAGCAACCCGTCAGCCCGATTTACGCGTGGGTTTTTGTGACTGACCGCGAGGAAGGTTTGGTGATGGTCACGGTCGGCACATTGCTCGACGGCAATCCTGACAATAATTATTTCGATAAGGAAAAAATTATCCGCTTCAATCCGGATGGAAAACTTTCCGGCGCGATGCACAGTTTCATGGCGGGAACGAATCTTTACGTCGTCGGCAAAAACGGATTGTTTGTGGTCGGTCTGCGTAATGACGCACTCGAAGCGCCAATGTTGGCGGGCGAATTGACCGACGGTTTAAAAAATCCGCGCGCGGTCGGCGTGCAATTCCGTTATGCGTTTGTGACGGACGATGAAGGTTTCAAAGTCCTTGATGTCACCGAGCCGACGAAACCGAAATTGATTCCCGGCGCCTTCGTGCCGCTCAAAAACGCGCAGCGGTTTTATCTCGCGCGCACTTACGCCTACGTTGCGGATGGTGCGGATGGATTGGCGTTCATTGACATTTCCAATCCGGAAAAACCGAAACTGGAACGGCTTTACAACGCCGATGGAAAATTGAACGACACGCGCGCGGTGCAAATCGGTTCGGTCAATGCGTCGGAATTTGCGTTCGTTGCGGATGGGAAAAATGGATTGCAAATCTTGCAGATGATTTCGCCGGAAAATGTTCCGGGCGCGATGGGTTTTAGTCCCGCGCCGAATCCAAAACTCATCTCAACATTCCCGACGCGCGAACCGGCGGTGGCGGTCGGTCGCGGGCTTGACCGCGACCGCGTGGTGGATGAAAGCGGAAATCAAACGGTCGTGTTCGGACGCAAGGGTTCACGTCCGTTTAATCTCGCCGAGATGAAAAAGTTTTACGAGCGCGATGGTGAACTTTACACGGTGGAAAATGTTTTTTCGCGCGATGGAAAACTGGTCACGCGCAGTGGCGATGAGTTGAAACCGACAGCGGAATTTCAATCCGAAACGCAGGAAGCCATTGCACCACCGAGTAATAATGAGCGTTTGCTGCGGCGCGGCGAGTAAAAATCTTTTCAGTGCGGCGATTCGGGGCGCTGAAAAATAATCGTGTCGGACGGATGATGGACATTGCCGCGCGGCATGATGAGCTTGGCGACGAGGCCGCTCCAGCCGGTCTGATGCGAAGCGCCCACGCCGCGTCCGCTGTCGCCGTGAAAATATTCGTGGAACAAAATGTGGTTCTTGAAATGCGGGTCGGTCGCGAGCTTCGGATGATATTTCAAAACGGGACGCTGGCCGTCCGCACCGGGCTGAAATAATTTTACGAGCCGGAGCGATAGTTCATCCGCGACTTCCTTGAGGGTCAGAAATTTTCCCGAACCGGTGGGGCATTCGATTTTGAAATCGTCGCCGTAGTAATGGTGAAATTTCTGGAGCGATTCAATGAGGAGAAAATTCATCGGCAGCCAGATGGGGCCGCGCCAGTTGGAATTACCGCCGAAAAGTCCGGCTTCGGATTCCGCCGGCCAGTAACGGACTTCATGAATTTCGCCGCCGCAATCAAGTTGATACGGTTCGGTCTCGTGAATTTTTGACAGCGCGCGGATGCCGTGGTCGCTCAAAAATTCCGTCTCATCAAGCGCGCGACGCAGCAGACATTTCATGCGGTGACCGCGCAGCAGCGAGAGCAAATGGCGCTCGCCGACGCCGTGATCCTGCCAGCGCGAAACGAGATTCGCGAGGTCGGGACGATGCTTGAGAAACCATTCCATGCGCGCGGTGAAGGCGGGCAGACGTTTCAGCAAAGCGGGATCCAAAGTCTCAACGGCAAACAGCGGAACGAGGCCGACGAGCGAGCGGACTTTGAGCGGAATTTTTTTGCCGTCGGGCAGACAAAGTTCGTCGTAATAAAATTCATCCGTTTCGTCCCAGAGCGCCAGGCCGTCATCGGGCATGGCGTTGTCGCTGACGCCGTTGATGGCGGCGGCGATGCTCAAAAAATGCTCGAAAAATTTCGTGGCGATGTCCTCGTAAACTTTATTGTGCTGCGCGAGTTCGAGCGAAATCCGCAATAGATTCAGGCAATACATCGCCATCCAGCTTGTGCCGTCGGCTTGATTGATGAAGCCGCCGGTGGGCAATGCGGAGCTGCGATCGAACACGCCAATGTTGTCGAGACCGAGAAATCCGCCTTGAAAAATATTGCGGCCTTGCGCGTCTTTGCGATTCACCCACCAGGTAAAATTCAAAAGTAATTTATGGAAGACGCGTTCCAAAAATTCCAAATCGCCTTTGTCGTGTTCGTCCGTTTCGCGGCGATGTTTGCGATCCATTTGGAAGACACGCCACGTCGCCCACGCGTGCACGGGCGGATTCACGTCGCCGAACGCCCACTCGTAAGCGGGCAACTGGCCGTTCGGGTGCATGAACCATTCGCGCGTGAGCAGGTCGAGTTGACGCTTGGCGAACTCGGAATCAATGAGCGCAATCGGGATGCAATGAAACGCCAAATCCCACGCGGCGAACCACGGGTATTCCCATTTGTCCGGCATCGAAATAATGTCGGCATTGTTCATGTGCGACCAATCGGCGTTGCGCGCGTGACGACGTTCCGGCGGCGGCGGCGGTTGCGTCGGATCGCCGTTGAGCCACGTCCGCACGTTGAAACGATAAAATTGTTTCGACCAGATCATGCCGGCGAAAGCCTGCCGCTGGATGGAACGCAAATCGGCGTCGTGCAGACCGTCCTGCACTTCGGCGTAAAACTGATCGGCCTCGGTCAGCGCTTGTGAAAAAACCGCATCAAAATCTGTGAACGGTTTTGTGGCGGACTTGCGCGCGAGGCGCAATTGGATGGAGCGCGAGCCACTGGCGGGAATTTCCAATTCGTAATGCGCGCACATTTTTGTGCCGACGCGTTTGGGATTAACCGCGTCTTTATTGCCTGCAATGAGGTATTCGTGAAAGGCGTCTTTGAAAAATCCGGCAACTTTTTCTTCGCCGTAAATCCGCTCACGGTTCGTTTCGTTTTCGCAAAACAGCAAGTCGGGTAAAGTTTTTCCGTCGTCGGTCGCGCCGGGATGAAATTCAAAGGTGCCAAGTTCTTCGTGTTCGACGGCGACGGCCGAGCCGCCGCGCACGGCGCGTAAATTGGGTTTGTGCGCCTCTTTTTTCCACGACCATGAGTTGCGAAACATCAGGTGCGGCAGCAGATGAATCGTCGCCGCTTCGGGTCCGCGATTGTGAACGGTGACGCGCATCAAAATGTCGTCGGGCGCGGCCTTGGCGTATTCTACGAAGATGTCGAAGTAACGGTCGTCGTCAAAAACGCCGGTGTCGAGCAGTTCAAATTCGCCGTCCGTTTTTCCGCGCTTCGCATTTTCCGCGACGAGCTGATCGTAGGGAAAAGCGCGTTGCGGATACTTATAAAGCATCTTCAGGTAGGAATGCGTCGGCGTCGCGTCGAGGTAATAATACAGTTCCTTCACGTCCTCGCCGTGATTGCCCTCAGCGTTGGTGAGGCCGAAAAGACGCTCCTTCAAAATTGGATCTTTGCCGTTCCACACCGCGAGCGAGAGACAGAGACGTTGTAAACCGTCGCTGAAACCGGCGATGCCGTCTTCACCCCAGCGATAGGCGCGGCTGCGCGCGTGGTCGTGCGGAAAATATTCCCACGCCGTGCCGCCGGGCGAATAATCTTCGCGCACAGTTCCCCACTGACGTTCGGAAAGATAGGGTCCAAAAAATTTCCACGGCTGCGCGCCTTTTTTTTCTTTGGCGAGCCGGACTTTTTCAGCAATGACAGCAGCACACATCCTTGAGCCTTATTTAACAATTTTCTGACTGTCGGCAAGTGCCGATTTTTTATCCGTCCTTGTTTCTAAAATTTTCTTCAACGAGCGACCGGCTGTTTCTGCCGCCAGTCGCGCAAATGAACTAAAGCTTTTTCCGCCTGCGCGTCGAGGCTGGCGAGCGTTTCGCCCGCGCTGTTCGCATCGCTCACCTCGGCGGCGTCTTCGACCGTTTGGAGCATTTCCGAGAGCGGGCGGAAACCGAACAGCGCAAGTAATCCTTTCAGCGAGTGCGCGGCGCGTTTGAGATCGGGCCAGTGGGCGGCGGCGTGCAGCCGATGGATTTCCTTCAAGCGATCCGGTAGCTCATTTACGAAATCCGCCGCCATGTCGCAAACGGCGGCGCGGCCGAGGTCGTTGCACAGTTGTTCAATCTGGCCGTCATCAAAAATTTTGTCGCTGGCGGAACGCGCGGGAACGGCGGCGAGCAGCGATTGATAAAGTTGCTGCGAGGTGAACGGCTTGGGCAAATAGTCGTCCATGCCAGCGGCGAGGCAGCGTTCGCGTTCGCCGACGAGCGCGTTGGCGGTGATGGCAATGATGCGGACGCGCGGTGAAATATTTTTTTCAGTTTCGATTTTACGAATCTCGGCGGTGGCTTCGTGGCCATCGAGTTCCGGCATATTGCAGTCCATTAAAATGGCGTCGTAAGTGCCGGAAGAAAATTTATTTACGGCTTCGCGACCGTTTTCCGTCCAGTCGGCCTTGACGCCAAAACCATCGAGCATGAGCTGCCAGAGCTTGCGATTAAAGGGATGATCCTCGGCGGCGAGAATGCGGAGATTGGAAATGGGCGTGGTCTTGACGACGGTTTCGCGCGCAATAATTTCCGTGTCGCCGGGCAGCCGGACGGGCCGCAACGCTTCCGGTTTTTTGCCGGCGACCACGTTCACCAGCGCGTCAAACAAAGATTGTTCGCGGGCGGGTTTGAGCAACACGTTGGCGAACTGTGCCAAATCATTTTGTTCATCGCCCAACGTCGCCGTGGGGCCGGCGAGCAAGATACATTGGACGCGGCCACGTTGTTCCATGAGCAACGTGCGCAGCGCAGCGCCGCCGAGTTCGAGCATTTCATCGTCACACAAAACAACGGGCAGAATTGTCGAGCGGATATCGTGCCGGAGCGTGCGCAATAATTCCGTGGCCGTCGCGACCTCGGAACAATCCACGCCCCAGCCGCGCAAACGTTCCGCCAGCGATTCGCGCAGACTGGCATTGGGCGCGGCGATAAGCACACGTTCGAAAACGAGACCGGGAAAACTGCGCTCGATGGCGGATTGCGGCGGCACGGCGAAGGGCAATTCAAACCAAAAAGTTGAGCCGGTTCCCACCGCGCTGTGAACGCCGATGCGGCCGCCCATGAGTTCAATAATTTTCCGCGAGATGGCGAGGCCGAGACCGGTGCCGCCGAATTTGCGGGACGACGACGTGTCCGCCTGCATGAACGGCTGAAATAATTTATGGGTCTGTTCCGGCGTGAGGCCGATGCCTGTATCGGTAATTTCAAAACGGAGTTTGATCCGGCCTTGCGCGTGTGTGATTGGCTGGACGCGGATGATGACTTCGCCGCGCTCGGTAAATTTGACGCCGTTGCCGACGAGGTTGAGCAGCACCTGCCGGAGGCGGACGGGATCGCCAATCAACCGGTGCGGCACGTTGCGGCGGACGATGGCGGCGAGGTGAATTTTCTTTTCCGGTTCGCGCGTGGAAGCGTTTTCGAGCACGCCATCCACGATGTCGCGCAGGGAAAAATTTTCCTGCGCGATGTTCATTTTACCCGCTTCAATCTTGGAGAAATCGAGCACGTCGTTGATGACGTGGAGCAGCGCGTTGGCGCTCGCGGCGGCGGCGGCGGCGAATTCTTTTTGGCGCGGGTCGAGGCGCGTCTGCGAAAGTAATTCAATCATGCCGAGAATGCCGCTTAACGGCGTGCGAATCTCGTGGCTCATGTTCGCGAGAAATTCGCTCTTGGCAGCGTTGGCGCGGTTGGCTTGCGCGGCGGCGGCGTTGGCCTCCTTCGCGGCAATCTGAAACTGGAGATTGGTTTTTTCCAGTGCGGCTTTGGCTTCCTGCACCGCGAGTTCGGCTTGCTTGCGGGACGTGATGTTCTGAATGACGGCCTGATATTCGAAATGTTTTCCGCTGTCATGGGTGAACCGGCGAATGTTGCATTGCTGCCATTCCACATGGCCGGCGGCGGCGACGGCGCGACGGTCAAACGAGCAGACCGGACGGTCGGCGGGCAGCGCGGCCAGATTGTCCCGCAACGTTTTCGTTTCGGCGATGGTGAGCAATTGGAAAAAATCCGAGCCGAGCAGTTGCGCTTCCGTCTGGCCGTGAAACTCACAGAAGGCTTGATTTACAAAGGTGATTTCGCCATCGGGCAGAAAGCGGCAGATTAAATCTGACTGGTCAGCGACGACGGTGCGCAGCCGTTTTTCATTTTCCGCGAGATTGATTTCTGCGCGTTGCCGTTCGGTGGCGATGGCCGCCAACAACAAATTGACTAATGCCGTCACGCAAATGTAAACGCCGAACAACCGCAGTCCGCCTAAATCGTCGTCGGTCAAAAATGGGCCGCGGCCATGCAGGAAAAAATAGACGACCATGCTTGCCGCCATCATCGTGCCCGCAACCGCACCGCGCGGGCCGAATCGGAATCCGCCCCACAACAAAAACGGCACGGGCAGATAGACGAGCGGATAATTGTGGATGCCATAAACGAACCAGGTGTTGAAGGCGACGAGCGTGCTGGCAATCAAACCGGCGGCGCAAACGAAAGCCTCCGCGCCTTTCCGGAAATTCCAGTGCCACAGCGAACGGCTCGTCCACACGATAAAAAATGGCGGCAACACCAGCACGGCGAGCGCATTCGGAACCCACCACGCCAGCATATTGGGCAGCAGTGCGTCCCACGAAATTCGGTTTTCGCACGCCAGTCCGGCGGCGTTGAGCGCGGCGTTGAGTGCGGCGCCGAAACCGCAGACGACCAAGAGATAGCTCGCCACGTCGCGCACTCGTTCCTGCGCGTTTTCAAATTTAAAAAGCCATTTCAACAACGCCGCCGAGCCGAGCGCGATGAGCGTATTGCCGACGGCGGTGATGACCATGAACCAGCCAAACGGCACGCCGCCAAAAAATAAAAATAGGAACGCGCCGAGCGTGATAGCGAGCCAGTAGCGATAACCCAAAATAAAAACCACCGCCAACGCCAGCCCCGCCAGCGGCCAGAACAAAGTGACTTGCCCGAAGAGCAGTAATATGATTTTTTGAAGAGCAGTCCGCCCAGAAAATAAACCACCAGCAGCGCCGTCGAACGCAACAGCGCCGGCAAGACTGGTTGTGGTGTATCACTCACGCCGGTTTCCTTTTAACGAAAAATTGCAGTCAAGGCCAGCAATATGCAAGCGGCCTTCCAAAAATTAACCGCTGACCGGCGGGCGAATTTCGTTTATGCTCCGCGCACGATGAGCAAGCTGTTGTTGATTGATGATGAAGAGGACGTGCGGTATTCGCTGCAACGCATTCTCGCTTCGGAAGAAATTGAACTCGCCACCGCGTCCAGCGGCGAAGAGGGATTAAAAGTTATTCCAAAATTTAAGCCCGACCTCGTGTTGATGGACGTGCGGATGACCGGCATGACCGGCATGGAAACGCTTCGCAAAATTCGCGCGACCGATCCCAAGTTGCTCGTCATTTTGATGACGGCTTACGGCACGACGCAAACCGCCATCGAAGCGATGAAGCTCGGCGCTTACGATTATTTGCTCAAGCCGTTCGACATCGCCAAGCTCAAGGAAGTCATCGCCAATGCGCTCAAGGCCGCGCGCGACATGAAGCAGGTCGTGTCCTACGCACCGCTTCTCGAATCCGAAGATTACGAACTCGGCATCATCGGTCGCAGCGGCCCGATGCAGGGCGTTTTCAAACTCATCGGCCAGATTGCCGCGACCGATACCACCGCGCTCATCACCGGCGAAAGCGGCACGTGCAAAGAACTCGTCGCGCGCGCGATTTATCATCACAGCGACCGCGCGACGCAGCCGTTCCTCGCCGTCAACTGCGCCGCAATTCCAGAACAACTTTTGGAAAGCGAATTGTTCGGTCACGAAAAAGGCGCGTTCACCGGCGCGACCGTCCAGCGCATCGGCAAATTCGAGCAATGCAATAAAGGCACGATTTTCCTCGACGAAATCGGCGACATGACGCCCGCGACGCAGACAAAAATCCTACGCGTGCTGCAATCCGGCACGTTCGAGCGCGTCGGCGGCAACTCGCCGCTGAAAGTGGATGTGCGCGTCATCGCCGCCACGAACAAGCCGTTGGAGGCCGCCGTCGCCGCCAAACAATTTCGCGAAGATTTATTTTATCGCCTCAACGTCGTGCGCATCCACCTGCCGCCGTTGCGCGACCGCCGCGACGACATTCCGCTGCTCGTGAATTACTTTCTGGAAAAAATCGCGCGTGAACATTCACGCAAACCGAAATCCATCGCCGCCGCCGCTGTAAAATTATTTGAAAAATATCATTGGCCCGGCAACGTCCGCGAATTGGAAAACGCCATCCGCCGCGCGCACGTCCTCGCCAAAAGCGACGCGATTTTGCCCGGCGATCTGCCGCCGGAAATTTCCGGGGCCGCCACCGGCGTGGCCGCGCCACCCACAAATAATTCCACCAGCGACGGCACAACCAGCGATGCCGCCACGCTCGCGCGCCAGCTTTTTCAAATCGCCAAACGCGATCCGAAATTAAAAATCATTCCCGCTGTCGAGCGCGAATTGGTGATTCAGGCCTTGATTGAAACGGACAACAATCAGGTTCACGCCGCCAAAATGCTCGGTATCACGCGCGCGACGCTCCGCAAACGCATCGAAAAATTTGGCATTCAGCGGGAATTGAATGTTAAGTGAACTGCCGAACCCCTTCTTGACACAACCCTGTTCACTGCTATTCTCCCACGCTCCGGTTTTTGCGCCGGAAACAATTTATTTAATTTTATGAAACGCCAGTATCAACCGTCGAAAATCCGCCGGAAACGCCAGCACGGGTTCCTCAACCGCAACTCCACCAAGAGCGGCAAGGCCACCCTCGCCAACCGCCGTCGCAATGGCCGCAAGCGCCTGACGCCGGTCTGATTTTGTGAATCCCGCGCCGCCGAAACGCCTGCGCTTTGGCCGTTCGTCGCGGCTCGCGCAAAACCGCGATTTCGCGCGCGTGCGCCAGCGCGGAGAACGTCTCGTGGTCGGCTGCCTCATCGCAAACTGGAACAAATTGCCCGACGGCTCCGCGCCCAAACTCGGCGTCGTCACCAGCAAAAAAATCGGCGATTCGCCCGCCCGCAGCCGCGCGCGCCGCTTGCTCCGCGAAAGTTTCCGACAGCATCAACACGAATTTGCGTCGCCGGTGGAACTCGTTTTAGTCGCGCGCAATTCCATTGTGCAAAAAGATTTTGCCGGAGTGGAAAAAGATTTTCTCGCCGCGCTGCACCGCGCGAAGCTGCTCAAGAACTAAAATCGTGAATCTCTTCCAGCACATTTTGATTTTCGCCGTGCGCGCTTATCGTCTGGTGATTTCACCGGCGCAAACATTTTTGTTTGGCGGAAATTCCGGCTGTCGCTTTACGCCGACGTGTTCGGCTTACGCAATAGATTCAGTGCGGGAACACGGCGCAATTACAGGAACAATTTTGTCGGCCAAACGGATTTGCCGCTGCCAGCCGTGGGGCGGCTGCGGTCACGATCCGGTTCCGAAAGCAGATGGCAGATGGCAGATGGCAGATGGGGAAATTGCAGCGGCGGACACTCATTAAAATTTTCATGGATAAAACAGGAATCATTGTTATTTCACTTTGCGGCGCACTGCTCGTCTGGTGGTTTGTGGAGCAGAAAAAAGTTGCCGATCAGCAGGCGCAATACGCCGCCGCCCATCCGGTCGCAATTGCAGCGACCGGCACAAACGCGCCGTCAGCATTGACGCCGGTGAATACCGCGCCGATGCCCGTAACTGTTTTTGACACGAATGCGCCGGAGCAAACGCTCGTGCTGACAAATGGACGCGCGCGTTACACATTTACGTCGCGCGGCGGCGGCTTGAAGTTGATTGAGCTGCTGGATTATCGGCAGACGGTTTCGGCGCGCTGGAAAGATTCGGTCACGAACGCAGCAGCGGCCGTTTCGGCGTTGAACGCGCGGACGACGGTTCCCGCACTGGCAATTCTCGGCGGCGAAAGTTTGATTGGCGACGGCAATTTCACTTTGACCCAAACCGCCGGTGGCGTGCGCATGGAAAAATCTTTTCCCAACGGCTTGCGCTTGGTGAAAAATTTCCAGTTGAGTTCCAATTTCCTCGTGAATGCGAGCGTTCGCATCGAGAACACTTCCAGCCAGCCGTTGAATTTGCCCGCGCAAGAATTCGTGGTCGGCACGGCGACGCCGATGGACGTGGATGACAACGGCCAAGTCGAAGGCGCGATGTGGTTCAATGGTGAAACGGCAGTGGATCAACCGTTGTCGTGGTTCGCGGGCGGCGGCATGGGTTGCACGCGCGGCGCGCCGCGTTCGGAATTTCGCGCTGGCAGCAATAACGTGATTTGGGCGGCGGCGCACAATCAATTTTTTGCGATGGTGGCGATGACGCCGACCAACTTGCCGGCACAGCAAATCGTCGCGCGCACGGTGACGTTGCCGCGTTTTCAAAACGTCGGCACGATGACAAATGTGGCCGCGCCGCAAGGCATTCAAACGGCGCTGGAATATCCGGCAATGACGTTGTCGGCGAATTCAGGCTTTGACCGGCAAATTGTTTTCTTCGCCGGACCGAAGGAATACCGCGTGCTCGCCCAGATTGGCGAAACGCTCAATAACCATGCGGATCAGGTGATGAATTTCGGCAGCGGCTTCGGCAGCTTCTGGGGCGTCGGCACATTTTTTGCCAAGCTGCTTTTGTCCGCGATGAACGCGGTTCATGATTTAACCACGCTTGGTTATGGCTGGACGATTGTGCTGATCACGGTGCTGATCAAGTTGATGTTCTGGCCGTTGACGGCGGCGAGCACGCGCTCGATGAAGCGGATGCAGGCGCTCGCGCCGGAACTCGCGGAGCTTAAGGAAAAATATAAAGATGACGTGCAGAAACTCACGTCGAAGCAGTGGGAACTTTACAAGAAAAACAAAGTGAACCCGATGAGCGGCTGTCTGCCGATGGTCATCCAAATGCCGGTGTTCATTGGCTTTTTCACGATGATTCGCAGCGCGATTGAATTGCGCGGCGCACATTTTCTGTGGGTCGCAGATTTGTCCAAGCCGGACACGCTATTCATGATTCACAGCGTGACGTTCATTCCGATTATTTGCACGCCGGAAGGTTTACCGTTCAATCTGCTGCCGCTGTTGATGGGCGGTTCGATGTTGTGGCAATCGCATTTGACGCCGCCGTCGCCGGGCATGGATCCGGCGCAACAAAAAATGATGCGCTGGATGCCAGCGATGTTCATTTTGTTTCTCTACAACTATTCGTCCGGCCTCGCGCTTTACTGGACGGTGAACAATTTGCTCACCGTGATGCAGACGAAATTGACGAAATCAAATGTGCCATTCACACCGGTGGTCACGACCGGTCCGGCAACGAATCCGGCCTTGACGCCCGCGTCAAAAAAGAAAAAATAATTCCATGTCCGCACAACCCAAAGTCATTCTGGAAAAAATTCTCGGCTCGCTCGGTTTTTCCGCGACCGTGACGGAACAAAAATTTGGCGACGACCTGACGCTCGACGTGACCACGGAGGAATCGGGACGCTTGATTGGCCGGCAGGGACAGACGCTTGCGGATTTGCAATACATCGTGAATCGTATTTTGTTCCAGCAGGATCAAACCGCGCCCAAGGTAACGGTGGACGTGGGCGGCTATCGCACGCAGGCGCGCGATGCGCTCATAAAAAAAGCGCAGGAAGCCGCCGAAAAAGTCCGTCGTTGGGGTGACGCGGTGGAACTGGAAGCGCTGAACGCCTTTGATCGCCGCATCGTGCATCATGCCTTGCGCGACGATGCCGGTGTAGAAACACACAGCGTGGAAGTGGATGGCTCGGACAAAAAAATGTTAATCCTGCGCCCCAAAAAGCATTGAGCGATCCAATTATTTTAATTTCTGAAAACAAAAAAGCGCGAACAACATTGTTCGCGCTTTTTGTTTTGACGAAATTTATTGATCTAGAACTTTCAAAGTGTAGGACGGTGACCAGGAACTGTCCGGCTGCGGATCGGTGCCGAAGCTGTTGCACAGGTAGTCGAATTTGAAACGGTAGGTCACGCTGTTCGCGGTCGGCGGCACGGGCACGAGACCTTCCCAACGATTTTTGACAATCGGCACCGGGCGCAGCGGAAACGGCTGGCCGTGGACGATGACATAAGGCCGGACGCTATCCCAACGCAACGCCTGCTGGTCGGAGTTGAACGCGACTTCCACGGGATAAAGATTGTCGGCATTGCGCGGCTGCTGGCTTGCCGTCATGCGTGTAAACGTGCCCGTGGTGCTGCAACCCGCGAGCAGCAAAATCGGCAATAAAGGCAGAAACTTTTTCAAATTCATCCCGAGAACCTGCCGAAAAAACGTCGTTTTGTAAAGTTGATTCCAACCTTGAACGGCGCGCCACTTTCGGTAATCCTCGCCCGATGAACTCCCCAAGTCCTTCCCGCCCGGCGGCGAGCAACTTTCGCTGGATCATTTGCGCGCTGCTGTTTTTTTCCACGACCGTCAATTACATGGATCGTCAGGTCATCAGTTACCTCAAGGAATATTTTTGCACCCCAGCCGAGCTTGGTGGTTTCGGCTGGACGAACACGGACTTCGCGCATCTGACTGCGTTCTTCACCGGCTTTTATGCCGGCATGACGATTTTGGCCGGCTGGGTCATTGACAAGATCGGGACTAAAATGGGACTAGCCCTTTCGCTGATCGTCTGGTCGATTTTCGGCATCGCCAACGCCTTTGTCGGGCGGCTGGTGAACATGCACGTGCTGGTGCGCAGCCTCTTCGGCATCGGCGAGGCCGGAAATTTTCCCGCTTCAATTAAAACGGTCGCGGAATGGTTTCCCAAACGCGAACGCGCTTTGGCCACCGGCATTTTTAACAGCGGTTCCAACTTCGGCGCGATGATCGCCGCGCTGTTCGTGCCGTGGTGCCTCGTTTATTTCGGCAACGAAAAAGGCTGGAAGATGGCCTTCATTCTCACCGGCGCGGTTGGTTTCATCTGGCTGATTTTTTGGTTCTGGCTCTACGACACGCCGAGCAAATGCAAACGGCTCTCGCAGGCGGAATATGATTTGATCCACAGCGATAAAGACGAAGTTCAAGCAGCGCAAGACGGTGATAAATCCGGCAAGAAAGTTGGCGCCAAACTTTTTTCTTTCGCCGGTCGTCTGCCGCGCTCCGCGTTTTGGGGCATGACCATCATGATTCACATCCTGTGCGTCTTCATTTATTTCATCACCAAAAAAATTGTCGGAGCCGACGTGCTGCAAAATAAACCATCGCTGATTTTTTTCGCGGTGACCGTCGCGGTTGCCGTCGCGGCGAGCATGGCACTGCACGTCCGCCGCTGGCATGACCAGAATAAATCCGGCTGGCTGGTGTTGACGTATCTCATTCCGGTCGTCGCAGGATTTGTCTCGGTAATTGTGCTCGGATTTGAAAATCAGATTTATCTCGTTGGCGTCGCACTGGCATTGTTGGCGATGGCCGTTGCCGGATTCAGCGCGGGCGCATCCGAACCAAATCAATTTGGCAACGTCGGCAGCCCCGGCTTGCTCGGCCATCGCCAAACGTGGTCGTTCTTCGTCGGCAAACTTATGACCGACGGCATCTGGTGGTTTTATCTTTTTTGGTTGCCGGATTATTTGGTGAAACAATTCAACATGAAAATCCACGACACGATGTGGCCGACGTTCATTGTTTACGGCGTCGCCATCATCGGCAGCGTTTACGGCGGCAGCATTCCGATGACGCTGATGAAACGCGGAATGCCGGTTTACAAAGCGCGCATGACCGCCATGTTTCTCATCGCGCTCTGTCCGCTCGTCGTGCTGTCCACGCAGTATTTTGGCAACGTCAGCCATTTCGGCGACATGGCGAAATACTATGCCGTCGCCGTCATCTGCATCGGCGCCGCCGCGCATCAGGCGTGGTCGGCAAATTTGTTCACGACCGTTTCTGATATGTTTCCGAAAACGAGTGTTGGCTCCGTCACCGGCATCGGCGCGATGGCTGGCGGCCTCGGCGGCGTCATCGTGCAACTCATCGCGGGCACGCTGACTGACACCTACAAATCCACGCCGCAAACCGCTTACCTCATCATGTTCGTCATTTGCGCCGGAAGCTATTTGATTGCGTGGGCGGGAATGAAAATGCTCGTGCCGAGTCACAAACCCATCACGGATTTGTAAGCGGTTTTATTAAGCAAAAAGCCCGTTGAAGATTTTTCTTCAACGGGCTTTTTTGTTTGCCGAATTAAATCAAATTGTCTGGCTCAAATAACCACCATCCACACGGATATCCGTGCCGGTCACAAACGAACTGGCCGCGTGCGACGCGAGGAAAACGCATGCGCCGACAAGTTCCTTGGACTCACCAAAACGGTTCATCGGCGTGTGACCCCAAATCGCTTTCGTGCGCGCCGTGGGTGAGCCGTCGTCGTTGAACAGCAGCTTTCGATTTTGTTCCGCCGGGAAAAATCCGGGCGTGATGGTGTTTACGCGCACGCCTTTGGTTGCCCATTCACGCGCGAGGAACTGCGAGAGGTTCAGCACCGCCGCCTTTGCGGCGGAGTAACTCATCACGCGCGAGAGCGGCAAATGCGCGGAAACACTGGCGATATTGATGATGCTACCTTTGCCGCGTTTGCACATGCCTGGCCCAAATTCCTGACATGGCAAAAACGCACCGCCGATATAATTCAAATCCAGATTCGCCTGAAGCGCTTCGAGTGAAATGTTCTCGAACGGATTTTCCGCCGTGACCGTCACCTTCGGATCGTTGCCGCCCGCAGCGTTCACGAGAATCGTCGGCGCACTGAGCGCGGCTTCGATTTTCTTGTGTGCTTCCGCAAGGCTTGCGCGCGAACTGGCGTCGCAGGAGAAAAACGCTGCGTTGCCGTCAGCATCTTTGATGGCTTTGACACGCGCGTTGCCACGTTCTTCATTGCGGCCAAGCACGGCGACTTTCGCGCCTGCCGCAGCAAGACCGTCCGCCAGCGCGCCGCCCAGCACGCCCGTCGCGCCGATGACTACGGCGACTTCGCCCTTGAGTGAAAAAATTTCAGAATTCATATTTTGGTTAACTGATTTTATCCGCCAATTTTAAAAGGAACTTTCCCAACTCACGCGCTTCTTCCGCGCTCAATTCTGCAGGATCTTGAGACTTGTTATTTATTTTTAAATGAATAGAAGCGGATTCATCCGTCCAAAGAGAGATTTCCCCGCCCGCTAATTCATGAATATTTTCATTCATAGTGGGTGGGGAAGATGTTTTACCGCACCACACGCGCGCCGCCGCCGCCGAAAGTTTTTTCCACTTCCTTGCGGGTGGCCATGCTGGTGTCACCGGGTGTCGTGGAAGCGAGCGCGCCGTGCGCTGCGCCATATTCCACGGCCTTCTGCGCGTCGTTGAATTCGAGGAAACCAAATTGCAATCCGCTTGCGAAACTATCGCCGCCGCCAACGCGATCGAGAATTTCGAGGCCCGGATACTGGCGGCTTTCATGGAACTTGCCGTCGTGCCAGAGAATCGCGCTCCAGTCATTCTTCGTCGCGGTGATGACGTGACGCAGCGTGGTCGCAGCGACCTTGAAGTTCGGAAATTCTTTCACGGCCGTTTCAATCATCGTTTTGAAGGCATCCGTTTCGATATGCTTGAGATCTTCCGCGCCTTTGACGGCGAAGCCGAGTGACGCGGTGAAATCCTCTTCGTTGCCGATCATCACGTCCACATACTTCGCGATTTCGCGATTCACTTCCTGCGCCTTCTTCAGGCCGCCGATGGTTTTCCAGAGCGAGGGGCGATAGTTCAAATCGTAGCTGACAATCGTGCCGTGTTTCTTGGCGGCTTTGACGGCCTCAACGGTCAGTTCAGCCGTGGAAGCGGAGAGCGCCGCGTAGATGCCACCGGTGTGAAACCAGCGCACGCCGACCTTGCCAAAGATGTGATCCCAATCAATGTCGCCGGGTTTGAGCTGCGAGGCGGCGGTGTTGCCACGATCAGGATTGCCGACCGCGCCGCGAATGCCGAAGCCGCGTTCAGTAAAATTCAAACCGTTGCGGACGGTGCGGCCAATGCCGTCATCTTCTCGCCACTTGATGAAGTCCGTGCAGACGCCGCCTTGCATGATGAAGTCCTCGACCAAATGGCCGATTTCGTTGTCCACGAACGCGGTGACGACGGCCGTTTTGTAGCCGAAACATTTGCGCAAGCCGCGCGAGGTGTTGTATTCGCCGCCGCCTTCCCAGACTTGGAAATTGCGCGCAGTGCGGATGCGGCCTTCGCCGGGGTCAAGGCGCAGCATGACTTCGCCGAGCGAGATCTGGTCGTATTTACAGGTGGATTTGTCGCGTAATTGAATTGCCATAAAGTTTCCAGATTCTAATGAAAAAACGTGAACGAACTCAAACACAATGATTCGCGCAAAATGTTCAACGCCGAATGTTGCCGCCCGATGAATGAAACCGCGAACCACGCCAAACTCGCGAACGCTTTTCAACGCAAAGATTTTGACACGAATTGCACGAATTAACGCGAATTCAAATACGCTGAAGGCGTAACGGAAATTAGCCTAGGGTTGTGAGGAACGAACTACCCTAGGAAAACGTCCCACAAAATAATTCTCCCTCTCCTCGCCGAACGAGGAGAGGGCCGGGGTGAGGAGTCGAAAGCGTTGCGGCGACCTCCAGATTTCGACATCATTCCGAAATGCAATCGGCTGACATCATCTGCAAATGTGAGTCGTGGGAAAATTTCCAGCGACTTGCTTCGCAGTTAGGTGAAAAAGAGAAGGGCGACATATTTGAACGCCTCGTCCAGCTTTACCTCCAACTCGAACCGATTTACTTCGCCCAAATCAAAAACGTCTGGCTGCTTGCAGAAGTCCCGCTTGAAATTCATACAAAATTAAATCTCCCAGAGCCGGACAAAGGCATTGACCTTATTGCTGAAACACACAAGTCGGAATTTTGGGCAATTCAAGCAAAGTATCGCGATGACCAGAAGGCTTCGATTCCTTGGGATGAGCTTTCGACTTTTACCGGTTTAGCTTTTGGTGTCTGTCGAAACATCAGCTTTGGCCTAATTTGTTCGACGACCGAGCACATCACGCAAGTTCTTCAAAACAACGAGCGCATCGGTTTCTGCACAATTGAAACGTGGGCGCATCTTGGCGGTGATTTCTTTCGCCGGGCGCAGGCAAAAATGCTGCACCATGCCGCCGCGCTTGAGCCGTATCAGCCGCGCGGCCACCAGATGTCTGCCATTGCCGCCGCCAAGGATCATTTCGCCACCAAATTGTCATCGCGTGGCAAGCTCATCATGCCATGCGCGTCCGGCAAAAGTCTCACCGCTTACTGGATTGCCGAAGATTTGAAAGCGACTTGGATTTTGGTTGCCGTCCCCAGCCTTGCGCTCATTAAACAGACGCTTTCTGTCTGGATGCGTGAATTTGTGGCGAGTGATGTTCAACCGGATTGGCTCTGCGTTTGCAGCGATGCCTCCGCTGGCGAAGTGGATCACGACGATCTCGTCACCTATGCACACGATTTAGGCGTGCCCTGCCTGACCGATGCTGATGGCATCGCTGACAAACTCCGAAATTTTTCCGCAGCTCGGCGCGTGGTTTTCACTACTTACCAAAGTGGCGAAGTTCTGGCGCTCGCGGCTCGCAAGGCCGGTGTCATTTTTGATTTTGGCGTCATGGATGAGGCGCACAAAACCACCGGACGTAGAGATGGGATGTTTGCCTTTTTGCTCTTCGACGAAAATTTGCGGGTTAAGCAAAGGCTGTTCATGACGGCCACCGAACGCCGTTTCATTGGCAGTTCAAACCAAATCGCCAGCATGGAAGACCCGGAAATTTACGGGGAAACTTTTCATTCCATGAGCTTCAAGGCGGCGTTGGAATGCCAGCCGCCGATTTTGAGCGACTACCAAATCATCACCATTGGCGTGCGTGAATCAGAAGTCGCGCGGCTGGTCAGCAGCAACAGCTACGTCAAACCTGACACCGGCAAATGGTCGGTCGTGACGGCCCAAACTTTCGCGGGGATGGTGGCATTGCAAAAGGCCGTTCAACAATACGGCATCCGCCATGCCGTCTCATTTCACAGCAGCATCGCCCGCGCGAGCCAGTTCAAACATCTGTTCGACCAACTTTCTGCTGTGAACGGCAATGGCAAAATCACGTCGTTTCATGTTTCCGGAAAAATGACGACCAGTGCCCGAGATTCCCAAATCCGCGCGTTTCTCGCCGCATCGCCCAGCCTGCTCACGAATTCCAAATGCCTCACCGAAGGCGTGGACGTGCCGGAGATTGATTGCGTGATGTTCGCCGATCCGAAGACGAGCAAGATAGGCATCGTGCAGGCGTGCGGACGTGCGTTGCGCCTGTCGGATGGCAAAACGCAAGGCTACATCATCGTGCCGTGCGTCGTCAGTGACGGCGCAACCGTTGAACAAGTCCGGCAAAGCGTCGCCTTCCAATTTGTCCTCGACGTGATTTGCGCGCTGGCGGCACAGGACGAACGCATCATCGAAGAATTTCGCGCGGTATCGCAGGGCAAGCAATTCGGCTCGCGGCCAATCGTTTCGTTTAATCTGACGGAAGTAATCGCCGAAAATATCAACACCGATAATTTTGTCCGCGCCATCGAGTTGGAATGTTGGAACAAACTCGCGCGTCTGGCATGGAGGCCATTTGAAGATGCCCGCAAATTTGCTCGGTCGCTTGAATTACATGACATTGAAGAATGGCTTGCTTGGACACGCGGCAAAATTCCAAACAAGCCGAAACGGCCGCTAGATATTCCCATTGCACCAGCAACTGTTTACCCAAAGGAATGGGAAGGATGGCGAGATTGGATGGGGACAGAAATGTTGTCATTTGAGGAAGCGCGTAAATTTGCGCGGAGTTTGGGTTTGCGGACTCAAAGACAATGGCGGGATTATAGCAGCGGCAGGAGAACTGAATTACCTCTAAAGCCAGATGGTATTCCTTCTTCGCCAGAACGTGTATATGCCAAAGATGGTTGGCTCGGTTATGGCGATTGGTTGGATACCGGCAATATCTCACCCACAAACAAGCGTGCGCGTAATTTTAATGCTGCAAGAGAATTCGCCCGCACGCTGGACCTGAAATCTCCCGCCGAATGGGATCTATATTGCGATGGTAAAATGGTAGGGAAGCCAGAGCGCCCGATTGATATTCCTAAGAAGGTTCAGCGCGCATATAAAGAAAAGGGTTGGATTGGCTGGGGAGATTGGTTGGGTTGCGAGTGGGTGGAACTGCCACCGCGTGAAGTAAAGGCTCGTAAAAGACAGTTTCTAAAATACGAAGATGCACGTCAGGTTGCGCGAACACTTGGCGTAAAAACCAGCTTGGTATGGTTGAAATTTACAAAGGGAGAAATGAAACAACTTGGAGATTTTCCCCCAAACATTCCACGAAATCCTGCAAACTACTATGGAAAAGAATTTCTCGGCTGGGGTGATTTTCTGGGGACTGGTCAATTATCACCGTCAAACCGTCGAAAGCAATTCTTGCCATTTGAAAAGGCGCGATCATTTGCCAGAAATCTCGGCCTCAAGTCTTCAGTTGAATGGCATAACTACCGCGCTGGAAATATGCCGGATAAGGGCAAGCTACCAGATAACATTCCTTGGGGACCAAAAGAATCCTATCGCGATAAGTGGGTGAGTTGGCAAGACTGGCTCGGATCGTCAGACAAGCAGAGCCGGTGGCGAACATTCGAGCAGGCGCGCACATGGGCGCGAACGCTTGGCCTGCGAACCGCCCGCGAATGGTTTGCGTATTGCGACGGCAAAATGCCCGACAAGCCACCACGCCCGTCCGACATTCCCAAAGATATTTACGGCGCATACGAGAAAAAAGGCTGGCAGGGAATCCACGACTGGCTCGGCGTTGCTTGATTTCGACTCCTCACCCCGGCCCTCTCCTCGTTCGGCGAGGAGAGGGAGAATTATTTTGTGGGACGATTTCCTAGGGTAGTCGCTTCGCTCCAACCCTAGGCTAATTTCCGTAGCGCCTTCAGCGCATAAAAAACAGCCTCCATTTCTGGAGGCTGTCACGTTTTCTGGTTTTGATTTATTGCCCGCCGTGGCTCACGGCTTACGGATGCGGGGTCGCGGGCGGCGGCGTGGGCGGGGTCGGGCTGGCGTGGCTCGCGGTGGTGTCCACGATGATGCGCGCGTTTTCGTAATTGCTCACGAAGGTCGCGTTGGTGATCTGGCCGGTCAGGTCGTCCATGATTCCCAAATCCACGTCGGCAGCGTCAAACTCGGCTTGGAGATTTCCAGTGACAGTTTTGCCAGCGGCGCGGGTGTCGCGCGGTTTGCTGATGAGAAGATTGTAAGCGGCAATCGCATTCGTCAACGCGGTCAGCTTGGCGGCGGTCACGCCGTAGGGGGCAAGGTTGACGATGTTCGTGTTCGCGGTGGTGTAGATGTTCTGGCAGTTGTCGCGGGATTGCACGTCGCGTCCACCCATCAAATCGCTCATGGAAAAATCCACGGACGTTGCGAGCGTGTTGTTCTTGGTTTTCACGGCGTAGGCGTGAACGGCGTTTGCGATTGGCAACGCGGCGGCGCACATGGCCTGTCGCGCAGCCTGTTTGTCCTGTGCCACGCCGCTGGTGTCCTGCGCCTGACTTTGGGAAAAAGTCTGGATGTTGGTGACGTGGGTTTTCAGGTCGGTATAAGCATCGGCAAACGCGGTCAGCGATTGCCAAGCGGTCGGAGTGCCATCGCAGATTCCCTCGACGGCCAGATACATGGTGAGCTTGTTTAGCTGTTTAGTGTTCATATATTTTATGCCTTTCTTGCGGGGTTCGATTATTAGAACCGTCGAAAGGGGGGAAATGTTCAAAAATAGTCGAAAATCGAGGAAATATGAGGTTTCAGGCGTCCCAAATGACCCGGCAGACAGGCCAAGTCTGTCGCCAGACGTGCCATAGATGCCGGAAGTGGCGACATTTGAGCAGCACGACAGGCCAGATGAATCGGCAGACGCGCCAAGTGACCTGACAGAGACGCCAAATGCTCCAGCAGACTCGTCAGAGAAGCCGGAAGATTGACCAAATGGATTGGCAGACAGGCCAGAGACGCTGGCAGTTTGACCAGACGAGACGGCAGTTGCGTTATTTCTGGCGGCAGAAAGGCCAGTTGAATTTCAAACCTGCACCGATTTGAATTCACTCAAATTCCACGCCGCTTCGCCGACTTCGTGCGCGAGGTGATTCAGCTCCTCGATCTCCGCCTTGGTGAACAGCAGACCGCCGTGTTGCTTGGACAATCCGCCCCAGCGCGCTTCCGGCTGGCCGGGCAACAGGCACTTCTCGTTGCCGTGACCGAGCACGTCTTCGATGATCGCCTTCACGTTCTGGACTTGCGAACGGCCTTTGACATAGTCGTTGCCCTTCATCGCGTCGGGATGGATGACTTGAAAATAAAACGTCGAGCCGCGCTTCTCGCCTTCGCCGCCCAGCTTCGTTCCGCGAATTTGCGGCAGCGAACCGCCGATGTAACCCGCGTAAAGTTCGTCAATC
>CAILDU010000049.1 GCA_903833055.1 uncultured Verrucomicrobia subdivision 3 bacterium
TGCCCGCGAGCAGCAGCGCGAGCGAAAAAAGCACGATGGCGATTTGCGGACGCGCGGCGATTTTTTCGAGCCAGTTGGGTGTGGATGCGGCGGCAAGATTCATTTCAGAAATTCGTCGGACACTAGCGATTTGGACTTTTATTTGCAAGCGCAACGCATACCTTCGGCGCATGTCCGTCACCGGAAAATCACCTTGGATCGCGCGGCTCTGGCTGCTCGTCGGAGCCGCCGCCATCGCGCTCGCGTGGCTGTTCGACAATCGCGTGGACGCCGCGTTGCTCGTGCCGGTCAAAACGGATTTGCACACGTTCGCGTCATGGTGTTCCAAGCTCGGCGAAGGCTGGGTGGCGGCGATCTGGGGAATTGGCGGCGCAATTGTTTTTCTGCTGGCGAACCGGCCAACGCTCGCGGCGAAAATCTTTTTTGTCGCGCTGACTTCTGAACTGACCGGACTGGCGGCGACAATTCTACGAATTTTATTTGGTCGGACGCGTCCGAATAATCATGATGTGCCGCAAGGCTTTTACGGCGTGTGGCACGATGGACATTGGATCATCGGCCAATTTAAGTTCAGCGCATTTCCGTCCGGTCACGCAGCGGCGGCAGTGGGCTTGGCGACGGCGGCGTGGATGTTCAATCGCGGCTGGGGTGTGATTGCGTCGGTGTATGCGCTCGCCGTGATGTGGTCGCGCATCGCTCTGGAATGCCATCATCTTTCCGATGTCGTCGCGTCAACCGTGCTGGCGATTCCACTGGCGATGCTGCTAAAGAAGGTTTTATTCCCGACGGTGGAATTTCAGTTTGGAAATCTGAACCGCGCGTTCTTAAAGAAATAATTTTACGTTCCAAACAAGCGATCGCCCGCGTCGCCGAGGCCGGGAAGAATGTAGCCGATGTCGTTCAACTGGCGGTCAATCGCCGCTGTGAAAATCGGGAGCGTCTTGAAACTTTTTCGCACGCGGGCAATTCCTTCCGGCGCGGCGACGAGGCTGACGAGGCGAAGATTTTTTGCACCTTGGTCGCTCAAGTATTCCAATGCCGCTACCGCGCTGCCGCCGGTTGCGAGCATCGGATCAATCAGGATGATTTCTACGTTGCGCAATTTTTTTGGCAAACTCTTTTGATAAAAGTGCGCGGCCAAAGTTTTTTCATCCCGCTTCAAACCGAGAAAACCGACGCGCGCGTGCGGAATCATTTTCAAAATGCCATCGAGCATTCCGAGTCCGGCGCGGAGAATTGGCACGAGGACGATTTCGTTTTGGAGTTGTGCGCCGGTGGTTTTTTCCAGCGGCGTGCGAACGGAAATTTTTTTCAGCGCAAACGGCCGTGTGGCTTCGTAAGTCATCAAGGCCGCGATTTCATTGAGCAATTGGCGGAATTCCTGCGGCTGTGTCCGCGCGTCGCGCAGGCGCGCGAGGTTGTGCTGCACGAGCGGATGGTTGACGACGGTGACGTTTTTCACGACTCAAGGCTGATAGAGAAAATACATCAATCCAGCTTGCAACTTGGGCGCTTCGACGCCGAGGTCGAGCTTGATGTCGTGCGCTTTGCTGCTCTGGCCGAACATCGAAAGAAAATTCGAGAGGTCGTAACGCTCGCGGTATTCGACGAGGTTGGCGGACTTGAGATGCGTAATGTCCATCGCGCGATCCACTGTGTCGTCGAAATCGCCGAGTTCGTCCACGAGCCCGAGGTCGAGCGCTTGCGAGCCGGAAACGACGCGGCCATCCGCAAAAAACATCCAGTCTTCCGCGAGTGCTGCGCCTTCTTTTTTGTTGAGCACGTGCGCCGCGCTGCGACCTTCGGCGACGACGTTGGTAAATCTTCCGTAAGTTTCTTGAATCAAATCCTGAACCATCGCGCGTTCTTCCGGCGAAATTTCGGACGGCTCGCGTTCGCCGCTCAACATATCTTTGAACTTGCCGCTCTTGAACGTCATCGGCGCGACGCCAACTTTATCCATCAGCCCGCGATAATTGTAGCCGTGCATGATGACGCCGATGCTGCCGGTGATGGTGAGTTCGTTGGCAACAATCCAACGGCAACCGGACGAAATATAATAACCGCCGCTCGCCGCGAGACTGCCCATCGAGCAAATCACCGGCTTGCCTTTGCGACCAGGCTTGCCGTTTTCGTTCGGTTCGTCCGTTTGAAAATCGCGGATGGCCTTGTAAATTTCATCGGACGCCAGCACTTCGCCGCCGGGAGAATCTACTTTCAAGATGACGGCCTTGACGTGATGGTCGTCGCTCGCGCGGTCGAGTTGCGCTTTGATGACGTCCACTTGATTATTGCCGTTGTCGTCGTAATCGTGGCCGGAAATAATTCCGTCCACGGTGATGACCGCGATTTTATTCTGCGAATCGTTGTCTTCCAAAATACATTCTTCCAGCTTCGGCCCGACTTCGCGCGCGCTGGCGGTTTTGAAATTGTGATTGAAATTGAGCGAGTGCGCCGCGAATTGCGCGATGATTATCAATCCCGCAAAACCCAACATCACCGCGAGAACAATGGAAACAATAATCCAACCGCAGCCACGGCGCGGCTTGGGCGCGGACGGCGGCGGAGCGATGAGCGGCGGCGGTGTGGGCGGAAAAGGTGGTGCATCCATAGTGCGCGCAAATTACCGCAAAGTGGGCAGGGCGGCAAGCGGCGCTTCACCAATAATGCT
This sequence comes from uncultured Verrucomicrobia subdivision 3 bacterium, assembly GCA_903833055.1. Lineage (GTDB taxonomy): Bacteria > Verrucomicrobiota > Verrucomicrobiia > Limisphaerales > UBA11358 > UBA11358. The sequence continues at coordinate 2,672 of CAILDU010000049.1, forward strand.
GCACGAGCGGCTTGATCTCGCCGTCGTAAATTGCGCCAATCTTTTTCAGCGTGGCTTTGGATAACGGCGGCAAATTCGACGCGGCGATGTTTTCCAAAACCTGCGCGGGACGTTTCGCGCCGGGAATGGCGCAGGTGACGGCGGGAAATTCCAGAATCCAGCGCAACGCCATTTGCGCGAGTGAAGCATTTGGCGGAACCAGTTTTTTCAACTGGCCGACGGCGCGCAGGCCGGTGTCGAAATCCACGCCGGAGAAAGTTTCGCCGCGATCAAACGCCGCGCCGTGACGGTTAAAATTCCGGTGGTCGTCCTTCGCAAACTTGCTCGCGGCGGAAATTTTGCCGGACAACATTCCCGATGCGAGCGGCACGCGCGCGAGGATTCCGACTTTGCGTTTCTGCGCCTCGGCAAAAAACAATTCCGACGGACGTTGCCGAAAAATGTTGAAAATAATCTGCACGGACTGGACGTTGGGAAACTCAATCGCCTTCAACGCTTCTTCAACTTTTTCCACGCTGACGCCGTAATGCCGCAATTTTCCTTCCTTAACCAAGTCGTCGAGAATGCCAAAAACTTCCGGGCGATAAAAAACTTCCGTGGGAGGACAATGCAGTTGCAGCAGGTCAATCGTGTCGGTGTTCAGATTTTTGAGACTGCGATTGACCCACACGGTGAGATTTTTGCGGCTGTAACCTTCGACCGTTTGGACGGGCAGACGGCGTCCGGCTTTCGTGGCGATGTAGAATTTTTCTTTGCGCTCTTTTTTTAATTTGGCGAACAAGCGTTCGCTGCGGCCATCGCCATAAACGTCGGCGGTGTCGAAAAAATTCACGCCGCCGTCGAGCGCGGCGTGGAGAGCGGCGAGCGATTCGGCGTCGCTCACGTCGCCCCATGAACCACCGATGGCCCACGCGCCAAAACTGATTTCAGAAATTTTCCAGCCGGTGCGGCCAAGCGTGCGATAGTTCATGCGGAGAAGTTAAAGGAATAATTTTCCGAGTTACAGCGGTAAGGAAGATTCGTTTGATGAATCACTGTTTGCCTTTGACGAGCGCCTCGACGACTTGCGGATCGGCGAGCGTGGAGATGTCGCCGATCTGGTCGGTCTGGTTCTCGGCGATTTTGCGGAGGACGCGGCGCATGATTTTTCCGCTGCGCGTCTTCGGCAAGCCGGGCGCGAATTGAATTTTATCCGGCACGGCGATGGCGCCGATTTCTTTGCGGACGTGATTCGCCAAATCTTTTTTCAATTCATCGCTTTCGCTCACGCCATCTTTCAAAGTCACGAAGGCGTAAAGCGCCTGACCTTTGATGTCGTGCGGCATGGGCGCGACGGCGGCTTCGGCGACTTTCGGATGGCTCACGAGCGCGCTCTCGACTTCCGCCGTGCCGATGCGATGGCCGGAAACATTGACCACATCGTCCACGCGACCGAGCAGCCAGTAATCGCCGTCGGCATCCACGCGGCAACCGTCGCCGGTGAAATACATATTTTTGTAGGTGGCAAAATAGGTGTTGATGAAACGGTCGTGGTCGCCCCACGTCGTCCGCATGATTCCCGGCCACGGTTTTTTAATGCACAGTTTTCCGCCTTCGTTTGGGTTGCATTCGGTGGCGTCGTCGCGCAGCACCACCGGCTCGACGCCAAAAAATGCGCGTCCGGCGCTGCCGGGTTTGAGCGTGTGCGCGCCGGGTAGGGGTGTGATGAGATGGCCGCCGGTTTCGGTTTGCCACCAAGTATCCACGATGGGGCAACGCTCGCCACCGATGTTTTTGTAATACCACATCCACGCCTCGGGATTGATGGGTTCGCCGACGGAGCCGAGGACGCGGAGTGAACTCATGTCATATTTCGCCGGCCATTCATCGCCGAGACGAATGAGTGCGCGAATGGCTGTGGGCGCGGTGTAAAAGGAATTTACTTTGAACTTCTCGACAATTTTCCAGAGGCGTCCGGCGTCAGGAAAAGTCGGCACACCTTCAAACATCAAAGTTGTGCCACCGTTGCAAAGCGGACCATAAACGACGTAGCTGTGGCCGGTGACCCAGCCGATGTCGGCGGTGCAAAAATAAACGTCGCCTTCGTGAATATCAAAAACGTATTTGTGCGTGAGCGCGCTCCAGAGCAAATAGCCAGCGGTGCAATGGACGACGCCTTTGGGTTTGCCCGTTGAGCCGGACGTGTAAAGGATGAAGAGATAATCTTCGGCGTTCAGTTTTTCCGGCGCGCAATCGGGCGAGGCTTTCGCCATGAGTTCGTGATACCAGACATCGCGGACGGGAACGATGTTGCATGGCTCGGCGTTGCGTTGGACGACGATGACGTGCTGGATGCTTGGCGTATGTTTCAGCGCGGCGTCAGCGAGTTCCTTGAGCGGAATGTGTTTGCCCGCGCGCAAAGAAACATTCGCGGTGACGAGCAATTTGCATTCGGAATCATTGATGCGTCCGGCAAGCGAATCTGAACTGAAGCCGCCGAACACGACCGAATGAATCGCGCCGATGCGCGCGCAGCCGAGCATGGCGACAGCGGCTTCGGGAATCATCGGCATATAGATGGCGACGCGATCGCCTTTCTTGATGCCGAGCGATTTGAGGACATTGGCAAATTTGCAAACGTCGGCATGAAGCTCCGCGTAGGTGATGCGCTTCACGTCTTCTTCCGGTTCGCCCTGCCAGATGATTGCGGTCTGATTGCCGCGCGTTTTCAAATGGCGGTCGAGGCAGTTGACGGTGACGTTGAGTTGTCCGTCCTCGAAAAATGTGTGCTGGATTTTTCGCGCGTCGGTGTCCCAAATATGTTTGCCGGCGACCGTTGGTTTTACGAACCAGTCTAAAGTCTGCGCCTGTTCGAGCCAGAATTTTTCCGGCTCGCCAATGGAGCGCGCATACATCGCGTTGTATTGATACTCATTGATTAGCGCGTATTTGACAACTTCTGGCGACGGCGGGAATGTGCGGCCGGCGTGTTGCAGTGATTCGGTGGAAATGGTTTTATCGCTCATGAGGTTGGTAAATTCGGTTGGAGAATTTCCGAAAATAAAACCGCCGTGTCAATCGCCGTGATGAGTGACGAACGTAAACTGCCAAAATAATTTTCCGGCAGGAGCCTTAGGCCGCGCCGTTCTTTTTGCCGGCGGCGAAGTAATCGAAGAAACGGACAAGCTTATCCTTGGCCTCTTTGCGCGGAACAATCGCGTCAATCAAGCCGTGGTCGAGGAGAAATTCCGCTGTCTGAAAGCCTGGCGGCAAATCCGCGTGCGTCGTGTCCTTGATGACGCGCGGTCCGGCGAAACCAATCATCGCGCCCGGCTCGGCGATGTTCAAATCGCCCAGCGCCGCGTAGCTCGCCATCACGCCGCCGTAACTGTTGTTCGTCAGAAAGCTGATGTAAGGCAGCCGCTGCTGGCCGTGCCTTGCCAGTGCGGCACTCGTTTTCGCCATCTGCATCAGACTAAAAATGCCTTCTTGCATGCGCGCACCGCCGCTGGTGGAAATAATGATGACCGGCCAATGACCTTCCGTGCCGCGTTCGATGAGGCGCGTCAATTTTTCGCCGACGACCGCGCCCATCGAGCCGCCCATGAATCGGAAATCCATCACGCCGAGCGCGACCTGATGCGCGCCGATTTTGCCGACGCCAGTGACGACGGCGTCTTTGAGCATCGTGGCTTTTTTGTCGCGATCCAGCTTGCTCTTGTAACTGGCAAATTTCAAAACGTCCACGCTGACCATGTCCGCGTCCATTTCCTGAAACGTGCAGGTCTCGACGAGCGAATGAATGCGTTCGCGCGAAGCGATGGGAAAATGATGTCCACACTTCGGGCAGACTTGGAGATTTTCGTCCAGCTCCTTGTCGAAAATCATCGCGGCGCAGGACGGACATTTCGTCCACAGCCCGCCGGGAATCTCGCGTTTCTTCGACTTACTGCTGCCGACCTTCGGTTTTTTGACAAAACTGGTCTGCTCGGTGCTGGCGGGCGGCGGCGTCAAAGCCGGTTCGACTTGCGACACGCCATCAATAGTTTTCTTCGTGAGAAAAGATGTATCCATGAACGCCAGATACTACAAAATTCAAAGCCCGCGCGCAACTGTCCAGACACAAACCGCCGCCGCGCCAGCCACTTGCAAAGCCTGCGCGCAGGCATTCGTCGTCGCGCCGGTGGTGAAAACATCATCCACGAGCACAATGCGTTGTCCATCCAATCGTATTCCTTTGCGGACGACAAAAGCGTTCTTCATGTTTGCCGCGCGTTCATCACGCGTCAGCAACGTCTGCGTGGAAGTCGGGTGGACGCGATTCAGAATTGTCGTTGTAAGCGGAATTTTTGTCGCGCGCGCGAGGTGCGCCGCGAGCAACGCCGCCTGATTAAATTCGCGTTCCCGCAATTTCACCGGATGCAACGGCACGGGAATGATGTAATCCCAATTTTCATTTACGAGAATCGGCGCCGCCGCGCGCACAAGCAGGTTAGCGAGAAAATTCTCAAACCAAAGTGCGTTGGAATACTTGAAACGATGAACGGCTTCCAACACGACCGTTTTGGCGACGACCGCCGAACGCGCGGAAGTGAAAAATAATTTCAGATCGTTGCAATTCGTGCAGACGAATGAAGTTGTCAGTTCGCCTTCAAATGGCAAACCGCAGCGTTCGCAAAACGGTGCGCGGATGAAGCGGACGTGCGACCAGCATTTCGCGCACACAAAACCTTCGGTCGCCTCCGCGCGCTGCTTTTGGCAAAGCTGGCAGACGGGCGGATACAAAAGATTCAAGCAGTCAGTCAGCACGCCGGTCATGTAGGAGAATTTATTTCGTCCGCCGCCGACGGGAAGTAAAATCGGTAAAAACTTTTCATTCGCAGCGGCGCGGTTCCTGTGCAATTATTTTTTCATGGCGCGAGGCTTGCCAAATAAAGAAGTAATTGGTCCGGAAAAATTCGGTCGCTTTTATTTGCGCGAACTGCTCAACAGCGGCGGGATGGCGGACATCTGGCTAGTTTCTGACGAGCGTCGAAAAACTTACGCGTTGCGCCGGTTGAAAAAAACTTTGCGCTTTAACTTCACCGCGCGCCGTCGTTTTACGCGCGGCAATGAAATTTTATCCCAACTCGCTGGCAGCGAAAATATCGTCGGCTACGTCGAGCATGGCAGTGATTATCTTTTGATGGATTACGTCGAGGCGGAAAATTTGAAATCGCTTTTCGCGCGGCAGGATCCGGTGCTGACGGAGAACGTGGCGCAAATTCTGATTGATATGGCGAACGGTTTGAATGCGGTTCACGAAATCGGCTTCATGCACCTTGATTTCAAACCGGAAAATATTTTGGTTTCGCGTAACGGCGCGGTGCGGCTGATTGATTTTGATATGGCGCAGCCGCTACCGGAGCAGCCGGTTAAATTTTCCAAAAATCCGGGCACGCCTGGCTACATGGCGCCGGAACAATTAAAGCGTGAACCGATTGACGGACGCGCGGACATTTTTGCGTTTGGCGTGGCGGCGTATGAATTGTTGACGAACAAAAAACCGTTTCCCGGCGAATCGCCCGCTGAAATTCTCGCAGCGCAATTGCAGCCGGAAGGGCCGGTTCTATTGCGTGATTTGAATTCCGATGTGCCGCCCGCGCTGGAAAAAGTGATTATGAAATGTCTCGAACGTGATCCGGAACGGCGGCACGCGTTTACCGGCGTGATGTTGCGCGAACTGCAAAATGCGCTCTACGTTTGACGCGCGGTATTCATTGAATCTTCGGCCAGTTAGTCAAAGAAAACTGCGTGAGTTTATAATCGGTGTGGAGAAAATGATTGGTGGAGAGCAGGTGCATGGCGCGGTTGATGGCGGGAGTCTGGCTGGCGTAATTCGGTCCGCCGCCGACAAAATAATTGTGCGAAACTAAAACCAGTTGGTTGTCGATGAGGAGTAGGGCGGGGTTGGAAGAATCGCCGCCGCGAATGGTGACATTCCAATTGGTCGTGAGTCCAAACGGAACGGAGTTGCGGCTGTTCCAATTGACGAAATTTCCAGCGGCGAAACTCATCGGTTCGCCGAACAGTTGCATGTTTTGATTCATGCCGATGCCTTGCACGAGGTTCGTGCCGGTCGTCGGCAGATAGTTCGTAAAGTTTTCCGGCAGCACGGGCAGGAAGCCTACGCTTGGCGGCAATTCATCATCCAATAAACCCACGCTGGTGTCGCTGCCCACGTCCACGCGCTCCAATGTGTGTCGCCAATACACTTTGTTGTGGGCATCCAAAAATCCGGCTAGAAGATTCTCTGGGTGCATATGCGTGGCGCATAAATAATGGCGCGGCGAAACCATTGTGAACAGTCCCTGACCGCTGGGCATATTGCTGAAGCCGATGGGCGTGGCGCTTAAACCTTGCGCGCCACTTAACCAGAATTGGCGTGACCAGCGGGGCAGGAGAAAGCGATCTATATCAACGGATAGAAGTGAGTGAATCTCGACCATGTCGGCATATTGGCCGGTGAATTTTTGGGTGCAGGCGGCGGTGTTGGTGGCGAGATAATATGCCAGCGTGCCTGGCTTCACGGATTCGAGCGCATTGGTCGCAGCGCGAATCGGCAAGGCCAATCCGCTGGCGGCGATTAAAAATAAAATGCGGCGAAAATAAATTTTCATTGGAAATATGGAACGCTGGAAAAAGTTATGGCGCGGTGGTGGAAATAATTTTGCTTCGCTTAAAACCTTGGTCGCGGTAGGCGAGGAGAAAATAAATCAGCACGGCGGTCACGCTGGCGGCGAGCAGCCCCCAAAACAGTCGCCAGTCCGTGCCGCTGCGCGTCGTGCAGGCGGTGAACCACCAGCCGCTGCCAAGATAACCGATGAGATTGCCGATGCCGCCGTTGAGTAATGTTAGCAAAGCTTGTGCGCGGTTACGCCACGCGGGTGCGATGTTCTGGTCGAGGAAAATTTGTGCGGTGATGAACACGAGGACGAACGACGCGCCGTGCAAGGTTATGCCGACGAGTAGCGACGATTTTGTGTCCATGGCGCTGAACACAAATCGCGCTACGCCGAGACCGAGGCCGGCGGCAAAGATCCACTTCAATCGCCAGTTCGCCAGCAACCACGCAAGGCCAAACATCGCGATGAGTTCCGTGATTTGCGCGCAGCTCATCCACGCGCTCGTGTGTCTGAAACCGAGGTCGTGCAGATGCGTCGGTGCATACGGATAAAATGCGGCGAGCGGAATGTTGAAGAGCGTCGTGACGATGAAGACCACACGCACGGTGGGGTCTTTCAACAGTGTCAACGCATCAAGGCCGAGGCGTTCGTGCCACGCAAGATGTTCGGCTGATTTGGGGATTTCCAGCGCAGGTAAATAATAAGTGAACAGTGCCACGAGCAGCCACAGCACCGCGCCGAGATAGCCCGCATACGCCGAACGGTCGAGGCTTAATGCGCTGATGAGCAGTGCGCCACACATCCAGCCGAAGGTGGCGAGCGCACGGATGGGGCCGAATTCTTTCTTTGCGTCATCCAATCGCGCTAGCACCAGCGCGGTTGAAATGCTGAACATCGGCGAATAGGAAAAATAAAAAATCTGGATGAGCACGAGGATGAGCCATGCGTTCCAATGCCCGCGCATCGCCGTGCTGATGAGTGTCATCATCGTGGCGGTGGCGAGGGCTAGGCCGCGTAACACTTTCGTCGGCGGCACATGTCGGTCGGCCATGGCGCCAAACAGCAGCGGTGAAATGAAGGCGGCGACGGCGGACGCGGCGAACGCGAAGGGTTTGATTTCCCGCAATCCGTGGGCATCGAGAATTGCGCCCAGCGGCACGAACCAGATGGCCATGGCGGCTGCTTGGATGAAAAATAAAATCATCAGCTCAGCGTATTCGGCTTTGCGCAGCGTTTTTAACACGAGCGGGAAGAATAGCGAAACAACCAGAAAATTAAAGTCGGGAACAATGCTGGCGTGGCAATTTTATTGGGCGCGCTGATAGACGCGCACCCAATCAATCTCGTAGCGGATAGGAAATTTTGTTTGTGATGGATCACCGCCGTTGTCGCCGCCGACGGCTTGGTTCAAAATAAAATAAATCGGCTGATGAAACGGGTTGCCGCCATCTGCATTATCCGCGTCGGTAAGGTCGAGGTGGTTCATTAATTTCCCATCGAGTAACAAATTAATTTTTTGTTCGTCCCAATCCATTGTCCAGATGTGAAATTGTTTTGACCACGCAGCGTCGCCAAGTTCGGCGAGTGGTTTTTTGTTGGCGAGCCATTTGGTTCTGCCGTCGAGACTGAAACCAAAATTTGCGAGCACCGTGCCAGTGTAATACTCCATGATATCAACCTCGCCGCAGGCCGGCCAGTCAGTGCCGCGCGACGTGCCGAGCGTCCAGAACGCCGGCCAACTGCCGAGCCGTGTGTCAATGCGCGCACGCATTTCAAATCGGCCATATTTAAACTGTTGCCGCCGCCGCGAGATGAGGCTCGCGGATGTGTAATCAATCCACTCGCGGCGAGTCTGCCAGTCGTCGCTGCCGACGATATAATTTGGATTGGGTTTATGTTCGCGGCGTGCCTCGATGACGAGCAGGCCGTTCGTGCAGAACGCATTTTCTGGCTGATACCATTGGAGTTCATGGTTGCGAGCAAAGCCGCGTTCGAAACTCCAATTGGCCGGGTCAGGCGCGCCGTTGATATTGAACTCATCATGCCAGACGAGTTTGTTGCGCACGCTGGTGCAACCAACGGCCAACAGTAAGACAAGCCACAGTGGTAGGCTTACCGCGATGGAAAACATAATTTTGATTTGGTAGAAAACATTCAGGCGCGGCGAAATTTAAAATTGAGAGCGCATCTTTTTTCCAGAGAACCTAGTCTACCTTGGACTAACATATAGATGTAGGTGACTTGCTCGGTCGTATGATGAGTTTTATTCATGATGGCCTTCCTTTCTTTGCCTGAAAACCATTGGATTCACAATAGTCTAGTTTAGAGGAGCCCACCCACGCCGCCGGTGAAATTAAATCTGGTGCTAAGGTGCGTTCGGAGTTGATGGATGTCATCGCCGTCGCGGGGTCAGAAGTTTTTACTAAGCATTCTTAACTCGATGGAATCGCTGCCGGAGCCGCTGCAAAGCATCAGGTGCTTGCGACCTTGGCCGGGTCGTCATAAGTGGTAGCTTATATTTCTTTATATTTTTCTATTGCCTAATCCGGCCTCCCTGATTTAATAAGCCCATGAGTATTGCCAATCTAACTCCATCCCAACTACGCCAAGCTGCTGATCTCATTGAAAAGATCGCGGCATTGGAAAAACAACTCGCACAACTGCAAGGAGCCAAAGCTGCTCCTACTGCTGCTGCCAAACCCGCTAATAAAAAGGGCGGAATGAGTGCAGCGGGTAAAGCTCGCATCTCTGCTGCGGCTAAACTTCGTTGGGCCAAAATCAATGCGGCCAAGGCCAAGACGGCTCCCAAAGCTGTTAAACCAACTGTGGTTAAGACGGCAAAAAAGAAGTTTGTTATGAGTGCTGCGGCCAAAGCCAAACTTTCGGCACTTATGAAGGCCAGATGGGCTGCCAAAAAATCAGCCAAGAAGTAATTTCTAAAACATATTAACTGCAAAGGCCACTCATCAAGAGTGGCCTTTGTTTTTATAGAGAAAAATGTCTGGCTGCTTAATCTAGGCATGGCTCATGGCCGGTTAAAGTTCAGAACTGTTAAATAGAGATTGTTTTCACGCTTGCGGCGGTTTTAATAAGAAGATTGTGTCCGAAACCATTGTTAGAATTCGGGAGCTGACCAAGGTTTATGCTCAAGGCGAAATTCAGGTGACCGCGCTTGATCGCATCACGCTCGACATTGCCGCCGGGGAATTCCTCGCGCTGATGGGGCCGTCTGGCTCCGGCAAATCCACGTTGCTGCATATCATCGCTGGCGTGGATCGTCCGACCAGCGGCGAATGTCTCGTGCAAGGCGTGGACGTGACCAAGCTGAACGAGTCGCAACTCGCCGACTGGCGGAATCAAAATGTTGGTTTCATTTTTCAAACCTTCAATCTGATTCCCGTTTTAACGGCGGCGGAAAATGTGGAACTGCCGTTGTTGCTCACGCAACTGGATCGCCGCCAGCGCCGCCAGCAAGTTGAAACCGCACTGGAAGTTGTCGGCCTCGCGGATCGCGCGAAACATTTGCCGCGACAACTTTCCGGCGGACAGGAACAGCGCGTCGCCATCGCGCGCGCGCTGGTGACTGATCCAAAATTGATTGTCGCGGACGAACCGACCGGCAATCTGGATTCGCACAGTGCGCAGGAAGTGCTCACCGCCTTGCAATCGCTGCGTCGCGATGCAGGCAAAACGATTATCATGGTCACGCACGATCCGAAAGCCGCCGCATTCGGCACGCGACAAATCCATCTGGAAAAAGGTGAATTGAGCGCGTGACCCTTTCGACTTTCATTTTTAAAAATGCGCTGCGCAACAAGCGACGCGCGTTGTTGTCCGTGTCGAGTGTGGCGGCCAGTTTGTTTCTACTCGTGACGCTCCAAGTTGCATTGCGCGAACTTACCTTGCCAGTGGAAAGTGCTGGCGCGGAACTCCGCGTGTGTGCGCGTAATAAAGTTTCCCTCACCAATCCGCTACCCGCGCGACAACGCACCATCATTGAAAAAATTCCCGGCGTCGAAGGTGTCACACCGTTCACTTGGTTCGGCGGCCAGTTTCAAAACGAAGGCGCGATGACCTTCGCACAGTTCGCCATGGACGCAAGAGAAACGCGGCGTGTGTTTACCGACTTGAAACTTACCGCGGCGGAGCAGGCGGCGTATGAATCCGAAAAATCTTCCGCCATCATCGGTAAAATTTCGGCGGACAAATATCATTTCAAAGTCGGCGACCATTTCACGCTCGATAGCACGATTTATCCCGGCTCGTTGGAATTCAAAATAGCCGGCATTTTCACCGGCACGGCGGATGATCGCATGATGATGTTTCATCAGGAGTATTTGGATGAATCCATCGGCACACCCGGACTTGTCGGCATGTGGTGGATTAAAGTGAAGAACGCCGACGACATGCCCATCGTCATCAAAACCATCAACGATGCGTTCGCCAACACCGCTGCGGAAGTGCGCGCGGAAAGCGAACGCAATTTTCAACTCGGCTTCATCTCGATGCTTGGCAATATCAAAACGCTCATCGCGTCCATCAGCACCGTGGTCGTGTTCACGCTGGTGCTCGTCACCGCGAGCACAATGAGCATGGCGGTGCGCGAACGCTTCCGCGAACTGGCGATTCTCAAGGCGCTGGGTTTTCGCCGACGCGAACTTTTTGTTTTCATCCTCGCCGAAAGTTTTGGCCTCGCCGTGGTTGGCGCGGTGTTGGGAATCGGCGCGGCGTATTGCGTCTATACGTTTGGCAACATCAGCCAAATGACGCACGGAATTTTTGTTTCCTTCGAAGTCACACCGCACATCATGGGGCTGGCGGCGCTCGTGGCGGCGCTGCTCGGAATCATTTCTGCGATTGCGCCGTCGTTGGCCGTGGCACGGATGAGCGTGGTGAATGGCTTGAAAACATTGGATTAAATGGCGCTGCCACTAAAATATAATTTTCGCAACGTCATCGTTCGCTGGCGCGCGACGCTCGCGACGATTCTCGGCATCGCGATGGTCGTTGCCGTTTATGTGCTGGTGCAAGCGCTCGCCGTTGGCTTGGAAAAATCCGCCAGCAACACCGGCGATCCGCGCAACGTGATGATTGTCCGCAAAGGCGCCACCGCCGAATCGAGCAGTCAGGTTTCGCTCGCGCAACTTCAGACTGTCCGCTACTGGCCGCAAATAGCGCACGACGCCCAAGGCGTGCCGTTTGTCTCTGCCGACGTCATCACACTCATCAGCCAGCCGCGCATTGACGGTCGCGGCGAAGCAAATGTTTCCGTGCGCGGACTTACGCCCATCGGATTACAACTGCGTCCGCAAGTGAAACTCGTGACGGGCCGCTGGTTCACTCCGGGCAAACGCGAAGTGGCTATCAGCCAGAAAATCGCGCGCCGTTTTACCAGCTTTCATGTCGGCGAGAGTTTTCGCACGGCTGGAAATACCCTTACGGTTGTTGGCGAATTTGATGGTAGCAACAGCGCCTTTGATTCCGAAATCTGGATGGATGCAGACGAAGCGCGCTCGTTGTTTGACCGCCAGAATTATTCCAGCCTGCTCGTGCGCGTGACCAGCCCGCAAGCGGCGCAGGAAATAATTTCACGCATCGAAGCGGACAAACGCCTGCCGCTGCGCGCTGAAGCCGAAGTGAAATATTATGGCGACCAAACCGCGACGGCGACACCCATCCGCATCCTCGGAAATTTTCTCGCCACCGCCATGTCCATCGGCGCAATTTTTGCGGCGATGAACACGATGTATGCGAGCGTCGGCGCGCGCACGCGCGAAATCGGCACGTTGCGCGTGCTGGGTTTTCGTCGCCGTTCGGTGCTCGCGGGTTTCATCATTGAAGGCGCGTTGCTCGCCGCCATCGGCGGCGTGCTCGGTTGCTTGCTGGCATTGCCGCTGCACGGCTATTCCACCGGCACGATGAGTTTTAATTCTTTCAGTGAAACTGTTTTTGAATTTCGCATTACGCCCTGGCTGGCGGCAAAGGGAATAATTTTTTCCGTGGTGGTCGGCATCATTGGTAGCCTGCTGCCCGCCCTGCGCGCGTCACGCCTGCCCGTGATTGCCGCGCTAAAATCCGTTTAACAATTTTATAAAAGTCCTATGAATACTGACAAATTATCGGGTCTGAAAATTGAGCCGCAGCAAAAGCAGCGGACGCAAAAAACGTTTTGGAGCATTGTCATCACCGTCATCGTTGTGTTGTTGCTCGCACTACTGATTGCTCAACCGTGGGCGAAGGATAGTCGCGCTGCCGCAAAAAATGATTCCGCCGGAAAAACTGTTTCTACAAATTCTATTGCCGCAACTTCCACCGCAGTTTCACCACCCGTAACCACTGGCGATGCCGGCGAGAAAGTTCTGACCGTGAATGGCTACATCATTAATCGCGAGCGCATCGAAATCAGTCCGCGTTTTCTCGGTGTCGTAAAATGGATTGGCGTGAAGAAAGGTGACGCGGTGACCAACGGACAGGTCGTCGTGCTCTTGGACGATACCGAATACCGCGCTCGACTGGCCGAAGCCCAAGGCCAGTTGGCCGCTGCCCAAGCAGCAGTGTCACGCGACGAATTAAATTTTCAGCGGATTGAAAATTTGTCACGCACCGACATCGAGTCTAAACAGTCCGCCGACAACGCGCGTCTCATACTAGAAGCTGACCGCGCCTCGGTTCAGGCCGCGCAAGGCGCGCGCGATCTCGCCCAGACTTATGTTGACTGGTGCACCATCCGCTCGCCGCTCAACGGTGTGGTTTTGGAAAAACTGGCGAACCCTGGCGAACTGGTGATGCCGCAAAGTTTTGGCGGCGGACGCGGACCCAGCACCGCGCTGCTGGCGGTCGCCGATCCGCAGGATTTACAGGTGGAAATTGACGTGAACGAAGCCGACCTTTCCAAAATTTCTCTTAACCGGAAATGTCACATCAGCCCCGAAGCGTATCCTGACAAGACCTACAACGGATATGTTGCGGAGATCGCGCCCGAGGCTGATCGCGCCAAAGGCACTTTGCAAATCAAAGTGCAGATTTTGAATCCGGATAAATTTCTCACCCCGCAATTGAGTGCCAAGGTAGATATTCTAAAGAGCGGCGACTAATTTTCGAGGAGCACAAATTAATCAGGCGGCTGAATTGGGGGTTGATTTTTTTGCCGTCCGCAAAAGGAAATAAACCACCGGGGTCGCGACCAGCGACAGTAGCACCGAGATGCACAGTGCGCCGATCACCGCGACGGCCAGTGGCCGCAACATTTCTGCGCCTGAGCCGATGCCCCAAGCGAGCGGCAACATTCCTAATGCGGCCGCGAGCGAAGTCATCAGCACCGGACGCAAGCGCCGATGGCCGGAGCGCACGAGTGCCTCAATTAGTTCCACGCCGTCGGCTTCCAATTGCTGAACAAAATCGAGCATGAGAATTCCGTTTTTGGCGACGATGCCGACGCCGATGATTGCGCCCAGATAGGAAACAATGTTCACGGTGATTCCCGTAAGCCACAACGCGGCGACGGTTCCGAACATGGCGAGAATGGCGCCGAAGACAATTGCTGCTGGCTCGTTGAACGAACGAAATTCAATCAGCAGCACAGTGAACACCAATAGAATTGCGGCCAGCAAAACCATTACGAGGTTGCGGAATGATTCCTGTTGTTGCTGGTAAAGTCCGCCGTATTCAATCGTGCCGGGCGGCAGCCATTTGAGCTGGCTCAATTTGGCTTGAATCTCTTTCATCGCGCTGCCGAGGTCACGGCCTTCGAGCCGCGCGCTGACAATGATATCCTGCCGCAAATCATCGCGAACCAATTCAACTTCGCTGGGTTGCTGCGTCACGTCGGCAACTTGATTCAGTCGCACGACCGTGCCGCTGGCGGCGCGCAAAGGCAAGTCCCGCAACGCGGCGAGCGTATTCACGCTCGACGGCTGGGCCAGCACGCGGATGTTGACGATGCGGTCGCCTTCCAAAACATACGAAGCGGTCTGGCCGAGCAGGGCGGTATTCACCGCTCCGGCGATGTCCTGCACGCTCAACCCAAAGCGCGCGGCGTCGGCCGGGCGCACGCGAAAATTAATTGAAGGTCCGGTTTCCGTCAGTCCATCGAACGTGTCCACGACGCCGGGAATTTTTTTAATTTCTTCCTCCACGCGCGGCGCGGCCTGCTGTAGCCATTTCAAATCGGACGAAAATAATTTGATTTCAATCGGATCGGGCGTCATCTGCAAATCGCCAATGACATCGGTCAAGATGCCGGGAAAATCCCAGCGGAATGCGGGGAATTGTGCGTTGTAAGTGTGGCGCAATTCCGCGATGACCTCCTGCGTAGAATGTTTGCGGTCGCGTTTCAATTTGACCGCGAAATCGCCGCGATAGGCTTCGGTGACGAACATACCCATTTCTGTGCCGAGCCGCCGCGAGTAACTTTCCACGTCTGGATTCGCGGATAAAATTTTCTCCGCCGCATCAAGCTGGCGCGAAGTTTCCGTGAGGCTTGTGCCGGGCGGCGCCCAGTAATCAATGACAAATCCACCTTCGTCGAACTCGGGCAGAAAATCAGATTCCAACTGCCGGTAAATAAACACGGATGAAATGAGCACCGCACCGCAGGCCAGCAGTGTGACCCAGCGAAACCGCAGCGCCAATCGCAAGGCGCGTTCGTAAATGCGGATGACGCGCGTCAGCAGAAATCCACCTTCCACATTTTTGGGCGCGTGGCCGTGCTCCAATTTTTCGCGATCGCGGATGAACCACGCTGCCAACGACGGCGTGAGTGTGAGCGCCAATACGAGCGAGGTGAGCAGCGACACCACCATCGTCAACGCCAGCGCTCGGAAAAATACACCCGTGATGCCGGACAAAAACGCCAGTGGAATGAATACCACCACCGGCGTCAGCGTCGAGCTGATGAGCGGTTTCAAAATTTCGCCGATGGCTTCCTGAATACCAATCAACTTCAAACGTCCGGCAGCGACTTTGGCATAGATGGCTTCAACAACGACAATCGCGTCGTCAATAATCAGTCCGATGGACGCCGCGATGCCGCCGAGCGTCATCATGTTGAAACTCATCCCCGCCAGCTTCATCGCCACAAAGGTAATCAGCACAGAAATCGGAATCGTGACGATGGCCGTCCACACGCTGCCCCAGTTTTTCAAAAAGAAAAATAGAATTAGCACCGACAGCAATAATCCAAAAAAGATTGCGTCCCACACGCTACTGATGGAATCGCGAACAAAAAGCGATTGGTCGTAGTAAAATGCGAGGTGCATGTCCGGCGGTAAATTCTGCCGCAGCTCTTGCAACTGTTTTTTCAGCGCGTTGGCGATGTCGAGCGTGCTGCCGTCGGCCTGACTTTGAATGTTCAACAGCACGGCGGTGCGGCCTTGCGCGGTCACGACTTTGAAGGCCGGCTCCGGTCCGCGCGCGACCCTCGCCACGTCTTTGATTTGCACCGGATGATTGCCGTGAACGGCGACGACCACATTGCCAATTTCCTCTGCCGACCGGACGCGCCCATCCACTGTCGTCAGATACAAATGATAATTTTCCTCAATCATTCCCGCTGGCGCGAAAA
Organism: uncultured Verrucomicrobia subdivision 3 bacterium; assembly: GCA_903833055.1. GTDB lineage: Bacteria > Verrucomicrobiota > Verrucomicrobiia > Limisphaerales > UBA11358 > UBA11358. The sequence continues at coordinate 18,878 of CAILDU010000049.1, forward strand.
GATTGTTTTTCGTCAGCGCATCCGTCACATCCGCCAAGCCAAGGTTATTGGCCTGCAATTTCAACGGGTCAACCACGACGTGAAATTCCGGCACGCGTCCACCGACAATTTCAACGCGCGCCACGCCGGGAATCTGGAGGAAGCGCGGTTTCAATTCATAATTCGCCGTCTCCCAAAGCGACGTGATATCGCGATTCGAACTCGTGAGACTGATGCCGACAATGGGAAAGGCCGCGAACGTCACGCGCTCGATTTCTGTGGCGACGGTTGCTGGCAAATCGCTACGGATTTGCGCGAGCCGGCCCAGCACATAAAGCTCCGACTGCGTCATGTCCACATTCCAGTTGAAGAAAACATTGATCTGCGCCGAACCGCGTTTCGTGGCCGAACGCACCGTGACTGCGCCGGGAATTTCTTTCAACGCTTCTTCAATCGGGCGCGTGACCGTCGCCATCATTTCGTCGGCGGGCGTAATGCCATTGTTTGCGATGACGACGACGCGCGGAAAATTTGTCTGCGGAAAAACCGACGACGGCATCCGCAGCGCGCAAAAAATTCCCGCGAGACACAATGCCGCCGCGATGAACGTGATGGACAGCGCGTGCTTCGTGGCGAACTTGCCGATGGACGAAACGGAATCGGGTTTCATTTTGCGTCGGGCGAATTGGTAGTTTCGTCGCCCGCAGAATTTTGGACGCGGATTTTGGTTTTCTCCGGCAAGCCGTAAGCACCGACCGTCACGACGGCATCGCCGTCTTTTATTTCCGGCGCAGAAACTTCGACCAAACCATTTTCTTTCAAGCCGGCCTGCACGGATAATTGCGTCGCCTCGCCATTTTTGACCAGCGCGATTACGCTCTTGCCGCTCTCATCGGTAACAACACTTTCAACCGGCACGGTGAGACAATTCGTATGCACCACCGTCGCGATACGCAACGAAACAAATTGTCCGGGACGCAAGCCGCTGTCTTTCGGCAGCAACGCGCGCACCAGAACCGTGTCGTTGTCTTTGTTCACACTCGGGCTGACGAATAACAATTCCGTCGTCGCCGGATGTTCCCCCAGCACTTCGAGCGGATTACTCGCTTTCAAATCATTCGCCTCCCGCGACGGAATTTCCGCGCTCACCGCGAGCCGATCCAAGTCCATCACCTCCGCGACCACCGTCGTCAAATCCACCGCCTGACCCGGCTTGGCATTGACGCGCACAACCGTGCCGGACAACGGCGCGGTAATTTGCAGCAACGCCAGTTGCGCCTCGGCATCCTGCAAATTTTTTAGCGAAGTGTTTTGCGATTCGTATAATTTTTTTAACCGCGCCACTTCCGCCGCCGCCGCCTGCGAATTTAATTCCACCAACACGTCGCCTTTTTCAACATGCTGACCTTCGAGCACATTTACTTTTGTGACAACGCCAGCGGACGGCGCGGCCAATTGCGCGCCAGCGGCAGGCAAATCCGCCGTCGCGGGCGCAGTTTCAATCGTGCCGAAGCCTTGAACATAACCATGCAATGTGGCCGTCGTGATTTTTCCAACCTGAACCGAAACTTCCGTGATAACATTTTCTTCCACCGCCGGATGGTCATCGGCATCCGCCAGCACGCGCGTTGCGCCGGTCAAAATCCATCCGCCCAGCGCCACAGCCAAGGTTAAAATTATTTTTTTACGATTCATATTTTGAAATCAGTTGGGAAGTTTTTGCATTTGCCGGACAATGGAATTCGCCAATGTCAGCGGGCTTTGCAGCGCATCTTCCAATTGGCCGAGCGCCGTCTGCAACTGCATTTCATTATCCAGTTGCGCCAGCGCCGCGCTGCCAAATTCCAGTTGCGCGGTGAGCGAATCCAGCTGATCCGCCGCGCCCGATTCAAGCTGCGCCTGCGCGGATTTTTGCTGCTGTATTTCGACGGCGAGCAAATCACTTCCCGTTTTCAATTGTTCACCCGCCACGCGCCAGCCCGCGACCGCGCGGTCAATTTCGCCGATGACTTGCGATTGCAGTTCAATAAATTTTGCCGCCGCCAGTTTGCGCCGCGCTTCGGCTTCGGCAATCGGCCCTTGATTCTGGTCGAGTATCGGCAGTTCGAGCGTGACGCCAAGCGACCATTGATTGTCGCCCGCGTTGCCGGAATTCCACGCGTAGCCGGGGCCGAGGTGCAAATCGGGATACTGCTTCGCGACCTGCAATTGCAAGTCCGCCTCCGCCGCCGCGTAATCCGCCAGCGCCGCGAGAATGTCCGCGCGCGAACGCAACGCGACTTGCCGCGCTTCTGCCGTGGTCAACTTCTCCGCGTCGGTTTGCGAAAAATCAAAATTCAATTTCACGCCGTCCAGCGCCGCTTCGCCCAAGCCAAGCGCCTGCGCCAAGTGCGAACGCGCATCGGATTTTTTTGATTCTGCATCACTCAAATCTAGTTGCGTTTTGTGCAGCGCAATTTGCGCCGACGCCAGTTCCGGCCGGGAAATTTCGCCCGCGTCAAACCGTTGTTGCAGCAACCGGACAATTTCCTTTTGCGCCGCAAACTGTTTTTGCAACAACTCCGCGCGACGGTCGGCGACGGTGAAATCCAGTAAGCTGGCGCGCACGCCGCTGCGAATTTGCCACGCGGCGGAAACGAAATTCCAGCGCGCGGATTCGGAAATTTTTTCCGCCTCGGCCAGCCGCTTGCCACGTTTGCCCGCCGTTTCAATCGGCACATCGAACGTCACCGGCACTAGCCACGGGCTGTAATTACCGGGGATTTGCGAGTCGTAGCCCGGCGTGACCGTCACGGACGGATTCGGTCGCGCGCCCGCCGTTTTCAAACCGGCGGTCGCGACGAGCCACTGCGCCCGCGCAACTTCAAGGCTTGGATGAAAATAAAAAGCGACGAGCGTGAGCGTCGGCAAATCCCAATTCGTCACCGGCAAACCGTTGGTTTCGCGGCCAAGATTTTGCGCGAGAAATTTTTGCAGACCGGAGTCGTCGAGCCTACGCGCGTCAAACTGCACGGCGGTTTTTTCCGGCGCGAGCGGCTGCGGTTCAAAGTGCGCGCAGCCAGCCAGCAGGGCGGCGATAAAAATGATGGGCCAAAATTTCACAAATTTATTTTTCCGGCGCGAGCGGCAATCGGATGATGACCGTTGTCAAATTTTCCGCCGACGCGATGCGAATTTCACCATGATGTGCGCGCACAATCCATTCGGCAATGCTCAAGCCAAGACCGCAGCCGTCCACGGCGGAATTGTGCGCCGCGTCGCCGCGATAAAACCGCTCGAACACGCGCGGCAAAATTTCCGGCGGAATAATTTTTCCAGTGTTGGCAATTTTTAATTCCGCCGCTGCGCCGTCGCGGCGCAGGGAAAATTCCACCGTGCCGCCGGGCTGATTATATTTCACCGCGTTGTCCGCGAGGTTCAATAAAAGTTGCCGGAGCCGATGCCGGTCGCCGCTGATGAAAATTTTTTCGCACGCGGCGAGCGTGACGGAAACGTTTGCCGGTTTGGCGAGAATTTGCGCGTCCGCAAAAACGTCACGAACGATTTCGTCCAATGAGAGCAGGACAAATTTTAATTCAATCTGTCCGGCGTCGGCCTTGGTGAGTAGTGTCAGGCCGTCCACAATTTTGGTTAGGCGGTGAATTTCATCGAGTTGGTCGGAAAGTTTTTCGCGCTGCGCGGGCGGCAAATTTTCCGCGTGCAACTCGGTTTCGATTTCGCCGTGCAAAATGGTGAGCGGCGTTTTTAATTCGTGCGAAGCGTGCAAAGTAAATTCGCGGATGCGCTGAAACGAACCGGCGAGCCGCGCGGTCATGGCGTTGAACACTTCGGTGAGGCGGTCGAGTTCATCGCCGTTGCCGGAGCGTGGTAATTTTTGGGCGAGGTTGCCTTCGTGAATTTTTTCCGCTGCGTCGGTGATGGCCGTCACGGGCGTGAAGGCGCGGCGCGTGAGCCACCAGCCGCCGAGCAGACCGACCACAATTGCCGAGCCGCCGTAAATCAAAATGATTTGCGTGATGTCCAATCCTGCGTCGTCGTCCACCGTTGCTTCGTGATGCGCCGCAGTTTTGGCGCGCATCTCAACGACGAGTTCGGAATACATGACGATGCCGATGACCAGCAACGATAGCGAAAAAACCACCGCATACCACAGCGTCAGGCGCGTGCGGATGGTCATGGCGCCTCCTTCAACACATAGCCGATGCCACGCACGGTGTGCAGCAATTTTGCTTCAAACCCGTCGTCAATTTTTTCGCGCAATCGCCGCACGTAAACGTCCACGAGATTTGTGCCGGGATCGAAATCGTAGTCCCAAACTTTTTCAATAATGCTCATCCGCCCGCAAATCCGATTCGGGTTGCGCAGCAAAAATTCCAAGAGGCGATACTCGCGCACGGTCAATTCAATTTTAGTTTCGCCGCGCCGCGCTTCGTGCGTCACGGTGTCGAGCGCGAGGTTGGCCAGCTGCAGCACGGTGGATTTCGTTTCGCCGCCGCGCCGGGCGAGCGCGCGCACGCGGGCGACGAGTTCGGCGATGACAAACGGCTTGGGCAAATAATCATCCGCACCTGCGTTGAGTCCGGCGACGCGTTCATTCACTTCGCCGCGCGCAGAAAGCAGTAGCACGGGAATTTTATTTCCGCGTTCCCGCAATTGCGACAACACACCCAAGCCATCGCGTCCCGGCAACATGATGTCGAGCAGTAGCGCGTCGAACGGCGTCGCGGCGACAGCCGCCAGCGCATCCTCGCCATTGCCGCAAACGTCCACCGCGAAGCCTTCGGCTTGCAGTGCCTTGCGGATGAACGAGGCGGTTTTTTTTTCGTCTTCGACGACCAGAATACGCATGAAAGAAATTAAAACAAATTTGGCTCACTCCGTCCCGTGTGATTTTGGTGGCGTAATTTTCATGTTTTCGCGCGGTCGGCGTCAATCAACAAAGGCCGGGCGGCGAGGAACACCGCCCGACCTTTGGATGGTTTCAACCAGTGGCAATTAGTCTTTATCTTCCTTTTTTTTCGCGGCGTCTTCGGCGGCTTCCTTCGCCTGATCTTCCGGCGTTTCGGTGTCCACGCCAATCACGTCGCCCGTCAGCGCGTCCACAGCGACTTCCTTGATGTCCTTGGAATCCGGCGTCGTGATGTCAAACGACCAGATTAATTTTCCTTTTTCCTTTTCCAGTTCGCCGTCCTTGACCGTGCCATTCGGCACTTTCGCCAACGCAGATGCTTGCGCCGTTTCTTTGCTCACTTTGGCTTCCGCCATGAGTTTGGCGTCGCTGTCTTTTTCGCAGCGCTCGCATTTTTCCGACGCGCAGCCGACGAGTAGGCTGGCAGCCAGCGTGGAGCAGACAAGCGTTTTGATTTTCATAGTGATTCGTTTAAGCAGTTGTTTTGTTTGTTAGAATTTAGACCGCCGCATTAAACAACATTAGAATGAACGCAACGTGAACGGCGGATGACAAAATTGTAATTTTGAAATCTTTGTATTCTGGTCGGCGTCTGTCAGCTTGTTCAAATAAACCAACTCAACTTTTTATGAAAACTCGGACATGTTTCATCCTCGCTTTAATGGGAATCAGCCTGCTGACCGGTAATGCTCGCGCCGAAGATGCCGCCGCGCCTTACAAAGTGCTCGCCACCACCCAACTCATGGGCAATGGCGGCATTGATTATGTCTATGCCGACAATGACGGGCGCCGCGTCTATGTGCCGCGCGGCGGCTCGACGTTTGTTTTCGATTTGGACAGCCATAAATATATCGGTGCGATCACCAACATCGGTGGCCACGGTGTGGCCATTGACACAGCCACGCATCACGGTTTTAGCAGCAGCAGTCCGGTCGGGATGTTCGACACGGAAACGATGCAAAAAATTAAGAGCATTGAAGTTCAAGGCCGGCCCGATGGCATTCTTTTGGAACCGCTGACGGACAAGGTTTTTATTTTCAGCCACGAAGCGCCCAGCATCACGGTAATTGATCCCAAGGCTGGCGCAGTGACTGGCACAATTGATGTCGGCGGCGCGATGGAGCAGGCGCAAAGTGACGGGCAGGGGAAATTATATGTGACGGTCGAGGACGAGAAAAAAATTGCCGTCGTGGATTTGAAGACGATGAAGCTTGTGACCAAATACGATCTCGGTGACAGTGCGGGTGAACCTGGTGGCCTCGGTCTCGACGTGAAAAATCACCTTCTCTTCGCCATGTGCGCCGACCCCAACGTCTGTGTCGTGGTCAATGCCGACAACGGCAAAGTGCTGGCGACTCTGCCCATCGGCAACGGCACGGACGGCGGCGGCTTCAATCCGAACATGATGGAAGCATGGAGTTCGCAACGCGACGGCACGTTAACCATTATCAAAGAAAGCAGCCCCACAAGCTTCGCGGTGGAACAAACGGTGCAAACCAAAGCCGGTTGCAAAACGTCTTCGCTCGATAGCAAGAATAACCAAATTATTTTGGTTTGCACCGAACGCGCGCCGCAAGCAGCTACGGTCACGAATGCGCCGGTGGCTTTATCCGTGACGAACGCACCCGCCGGCCAACGGCGTGGCGGGGGACGTGGTGGACGCGGCGGCCCCGGCAATCTCGACGTGCTGTGGGTCGGTCGCTGAAAGCAGAAAGCTAAAACCTATTGATTCGCGGGGTCAGCACTGGCCTTGCCTATTGCGGCGCGAAGAATGCGATCGTGCTGCAAGGTTTGCCCGAAATGCCACTCCAAGACGTCACGCTGAAAAACATTTTTATCACGTCGCAGCAAGGCGTTTTCGCGATCGACGCGGCGAGAGTAAACTTTAAAAATGTCCGTGTGGACAATGTCTCTGGCATTCCACTTAAAACTTTTCGCGTCAAAGATTCAAAACATATGCCTGATTGCACGGACTATTCAAGCGGATTGTGTCACTATTGAAAACCTCGGGTTTAATTTAGTTTGTTAGCCGTTTTGTTAGCCATTCTAAATAGCACTTTTATTCAAGTAGCACTTGTTTAAATTCCTTCGTGTTGACTGGTGAAGCTGAAATTTGATTCAGCTTTCTTACTCCATCGCCGCCAGCAGTTCATCCAGTGATACGGTGGCGAAGCTCGTAGCGGAATCGCTCATCGCATAAGGGACGATGAGTTCGCGTCCGTGCAACAGTGCGCCGCAGGTGTAAACCACGTTCGGCACATAGCCTTCGCGCTCGGCTTCGTTCGGACACAGAAACGGTTCGCGCAAGCGGCGGATGACGCGTGACGGATCGTTCAAGTCGAGTAGGATCGCGCCGATGCAATATTTCCGCATCGCGCCGACGCCGTGGGTCAGCACGAGCCAGCCCGCGTCGGTTTCAATGGGCGAACCGCAGTTGCCCAGCTTGATGAATTCCCACGGCTGCGCGGGCGCGAGCAAAATTTTCGGATCCGCCCAGAAATGAATGTTCGGCGAAAACATGAGCAAAATGTTTTCGTCGTCCTGCCGCGAGAGCATGACGTATTGCCCGTTAATCTTGCGCGGAAACAGCGCCATGCCTTTGTTCTGCACCGCCGGGCCGTTGAGCGTGCTGAATTTGAAATGCACGAAGTCCGGCGTCTCCAGCAATTGCGGCAAAATAATTTTCCCGTCATACGCGGTGTAAGTCGCGTAGTGGGTGAACGTGCCGTCGTCCTTTTGAAATCGCACGAAACGCGCGTCCTCGATGCCGTTGCTCTGGCTGGGCGCGGACGGAAACAGCACGCGTTGCGAAATCTGGCTGCCTGGCGCAAAATCCACTTCGTAATTCGATTCCGCGAGCAACAAGATTCCGCGCGCCGCCCACGCCGCTGTGGCATCGGACGTGTCCGTCAAACCCGACGCCGCCAGAACTGTGTGCAGTTCTTTCAACGTAAAATCGTCGTGCAACTGCGCGAGCACGCGTTTGCAAAAATCATTTTGCACACCCGCTTCTTCCAGTTTGTGCGTGAAGAGTCCTTTCGTGTAAGCGACATTCGGCACGCGTTCCGGCTCGGCGACAAACGGCACGGGCGGCGTCATGGTAATGCGGTTGTGCGCGCTGATTTTTCCCTGCCGAAAAGTGATGGACGAAATGTGGCCTTCGCCCGTAGCTCGTAAACTTATGATGAAACGCAGTGAACCTTTGGAAACACCGGTCTGGTCGAGATGTGGCACGATGGATGGATTGAACAGCGCCGCTGACTCCGGCGAATACTCGTGCGTGAAATAAGCGACAAGCAGCATCTGTCGTTCGGGCGACGGCAACGGCTGTTCGGCGGGTTCCAGATGATGTTTCACTTGCGCGAAGCGTTTGAGGAAAAAATCTTCCACGCGCTCGTGCCGGTCGGCAAATTCGCCGAGCACCTGATTCGCCAACCGGACAACTTCCGCTTCCGGCAACGCCATCACGCGCGCCACGACGCGCCGCGAAATATCATCCGTAGTCGGACGGAACGGACGCAGCAGCACGCGTGAACGATCGGGAACCAAAGTCGGCCCGATGCGTTTGGCGTGAAGGAGGGTGGTGGTTTTCAATCAGGTAAAGTCTCGCTGGCGTGGACTGGAAAGCGAGCATTGATTCCGCTGCTTGATTTCCATGATGGACGGAGGAGCCGTGCCATGAACATGGGGTGAACACCCCATGATTATACTTGAGTATTTGTATATCTATTACTTTGCAATATGCGAGTGTCTTTATGTTCAGCTTTTAATTTGAGAAGTTCCATGGGCTTTTGATAAAGGTCAGCCAAATCGCGGCGCGTGATGACGGGTATGAATATATGAATCAAGAACCCAACGCGTCCGGTCACGATAAACAGATCGCACAGGCGGACGCACGCACCGACCAGGCAAACACTCGGACGCAACAGGCTGACGCGCGGACCGATCAAGCCAACACGCGAACGGACGAGGCCAATGTCCGCACCCAGGAAGCCAACATTCGCACGGATCAGGCGAATACCCGCACCGAACACGCAGAGCAAAACGAACAGGCGCTCCGCGCTTCCGAATTAAGTTACCGCCGGCTGTTTGAAGCGGCGCGGGACGGTATCTTGATTTTGGACGTTGAGACGGGACACATCACGGATGCGAATCCTTTTTTGATTGAACTTCTCGGTTTTTCCCACGGTGAAATGGTCGGCAAAACGGTCGGCGAGTTAAGTCCGTTCAAAGACATCTTGTCCAATCAAGTCATGTTGGATCGGTTGCAAAAGGACGGTTATATTCGCTATGAAGATTTGCCGCTGGAAACGCGGGATGGCCGCCACATCGCCGTGGAATTTGTCAGCAACGTGTATCAGGCCGGCAACGTAAAAGTCATCCAATGCAACATCCGCGACATTACCGACCGCAAGCTGACCGAAGAATCTCTGCGCACCAGCGAGGAGCGTTATCACTCGCTGTTTGAGAATATGCTGGATGGGCTGGCGCATTGCCGGATGATTTTTGAAGAGAATCGGCCACAGGATTTTATCTATCTCGAAGTAAATAAAATTTTCGAAAAACTGACTGGGCTGACAAATGTCGTTGGCAAAAGTGTTACGGAGGCTATCCCCGGCATCTGGGAGTCAAATCCGGAAATTTTTGAAATCTACGGGCGGGTGGTGTTGACCGGCCAACCGGAACGGTTCGAAATATACCTGGAACAATTGAAGGCGTGGCTCGCCATCTCGGTTTACCGCACCACCAAAGAATGTTTCGTCGCCGTTTTTAAGAACATCACCGAACGCAAACAGGCCGAGGAAGAATTGCGCTGGAAAACCGCCTTTTTGGAAGCGCAGGTGGACTCCTCCCTCGACGGTATTTTGGTGGTGAATGATTGTGGGCATAAAATCCTCCAGAACCAGCGCATGAACGACCTGTGGAAAATTCCTGCACATATCTCACAGGACAAGGATGATTCCGTGCAGGTCGAGTTCGTCACGAACCGGACAAAACATCCCCGGCAGTTCGCCGACAAGGTCGCCTACCTTTACTCGCATCCGGACGAGGTCAGTCAGGACGAAATCGAGTTGATTGATGGCACGGTTCTGAATCGCTACTCGTCACCTGTCCGCGATAAAGCCGGAAAACATTACGGAAGAATCTGGGTTTTTCGCGACATCACCGAATGGAAGCGAGCCGAGGAATCGTTGCGCCTGCTCGAATCCGCCGTGGAACAGTCCAATGAGTCGATTGTGATTACCGATGCAGGGCTTGAGTCTCCCGGGCCGGAAATTATTTTTGTCAATCCCGCCTTCACGCAGATGACCGGTTACACGGCGGCGGAAGTCATTGGAAAATCGCCCCGGATTTTACAAGGGCCGCGCACGGATAAGGCCGTCTTGCGCCGGCTCCGGCAAAACCTTGAACGCGGCGAATCGTTTGCGGGTGAAGCCATCAATTATCGCAAAGATGGAACGGAATTTGACTTGGAATGGCAGATCGCGCCGCTGCGTAATGCCGACGGAAAAACAACGCATTTCGTCGCGACCCAGCACGACATCACCGCGCGCAAAACGCTCGAAAAACAATTCCGCCAGTCGCAGAAAATGGAAAGCATCGGCACGCTGGCCGGCGGCGTCGCGCATGATTTCAACAACATTCTCGCCGTCATCCAGATGCAGTCGGAATTGTTGAAGGGTGGCGGCGGCCTTTCCGCCGAGCAGATGAAATTGGCCGACGAAATCGGCGCGACCGTCCAGCGCGCCGCCGCCCTGACGCGGCAACTGCTTTTGTTCAGCCGGAAAGAAACCTTGCAACTGGGCAATCTGGATTTGAACCAGTCCATCAACAGCATGACCAATATGCTCCGACGCGTTCTCGGCGAAGACATTGAGATACAGTTCAAATTTTCCCAGCTGCCGTTGATTGTTCATGCTGACGCGGGCATGATGGATCAAGTTCTGCTGAACCTCGCGGTGAATTCCCGCGACGCCATGCCCAAAGGCGGACAACTTATCATCGAGACTTCCGCCGTGGAGTTCGATGAAACAGTTCGCGCGCAATCCTCCCAGGCTCGCCCCGGTATATTCGTCTGTTTGAGCGTGAGCGACAATGGCTGCGGCATTCCGCCGGAAAATCTTTCGCGGATTTTCGAGCCGTTCTTCACCACTAAAGAAGTCGGCAAAGGCACTGGCCTCGGCTTGGCGACGCTGTTTGGCATCGTCCAGCAGCATCAAGGCTGGGTCAACGTGTATAGCGAAGTTGGTCAGGGAACAACCTTCCGCATTTATCTTCCGCGCTTGGCAGGTGGCTCCTCGCAAAAATCCGAGCAGCCCGCGCAGTCGGCAAAGTGCGGCGGCAATGAAACCATCTTGTTCGTGGAAGATGATAATTTTCTGCGTCCTTCCGTAGCTAAAATCCTGTCGCAATTCGGCTATCGTGTGTTCGCCGCCAGCAACGGCGCCGAAGCTCTGGAAATCTGGCAACAGCACCACAATGAAATTCACCTGCTGCTGACGGATTTGGTCATGCCCGGCGGAATCAACGGAAAAGAATTGGGCGAACGGCTGCTGGCGAAGCATCCAAAATTAATGGTGATTTACGCCAGCGGTTACAGCGCGGAAATCGTCAGCAAAGATTTTCCATTGAAAGAAGGCGTCAACTTTTTAACTAAACCGTTCCAGGCGCAAAAACTAGCGGAGACCATCCGTAAAAACCTGGATGCGCCCGCCTGATGGTTATTCGGCGGGCGTTTCCTTGAAACTGGTGAGCGTGTTTTGCAGCGCCTGCATTTCCGCGAGCGACAACAAAAATGCCAGCGTGGATTCCGCGCCCTGATTCTGGCTCAAGCGATCCATGTGCAACCCATCGCGGCAACCGCCGGTGGTAGGATCATAAAGCGCGAGACCCAAATCGTTGCGGCCAAGAAACCACTCGAACGCGCGCCGCGCTTCGGCGACCCAGAACACATTGCCCGTCGCGTGATACGCCTCGATGCACGCGGAAACCGTCGCCTGCGCCTCGATGGGTTGCTGGTCGAAAACCGCGCGCTCGTAGCCGCGCGGATAAAATCCATTTGAGCCGATCGGACGAAATGAACCAGAGTCCGAGGTCTGGATTTTAATCAGCCACCGCAACGCCTTGAGTCCGGTTTCCAACATTGTTGAATTGTTCATGCAGCGTCCGCTCAAGATCATCGCGTGCGGCAATTTTGCATTTGCATACGAAACTACTTCCTCAAACCAATGCCAGTCCTCCGTTGCGGCGTCGGCGTGGCGCTGCATGAGTTTGGCCGTGAGCGATTCGCGGATCTGGTTCGCGCGCCGGTCGCCGCCGAAGCGACGCAAATATTCGTCAATGCCGATGAGCGTGAATGCCCACGCGCGCGGCGAGGAAAATTCGGCGGCCACGGGCAGCGCCTGTTCAAAAAGTTGCGCCGCGAGCATTTGAAAGCTGCCTTGGCCGGCCTGCGAAACGCACAAGCCCAGCGCCCACAGCGCGTGGCCCTGGCAATCTTCCGAGCCGACTTCTTCGAGCCAGCGACGGTCGAAGCTCATGAAATTTCGGAAGCGTCCGAGCTTGCGATCAAAAGCGTGATTTAGAAATGCGGCGTAAGTCGCGGCCTTCGCGCCGAGTTGCGGCGAACCGTGGCCGAGCTTTTGCAGCATCAAGGCCAGCACGAGGGCGCGGGCGTTATCATCGGTGCAATAACCTTCGGAAAAATTCGGCACGGTGAAACTCGCGTGCTGAAAAATACCGGTGGAATCGCTCATGCGAAATAGATGATCCAGTTTCAATTCCGGCAACAGTCCCGGCTGTTCGTCGAGCGTTTTGATGGGCGAAGATTTTCGGCCGACGAAACTATGATCCAGTCGCGCCTGCTCAAAAGATTTCGCGTAGAGCTGCGCGACGCGGCTCCACACCATGTCGCGTCCGAGTTTGTAGGCGTTCTTGCGCATCGTGTGGCGCAACGTTTCGTCACGCAACAATTCCACGACGGCGACGGCGATGGCTGGCGCGTCGCGGAACGGCACGAGTTTGCCGCGTTCTTCCGTCAGCAATTCCGCCGCGTGCCAGTAAGGCGTGGACACCACCGCGTTGCCCGCGCCAAACGCATACGCCAGCGTGCCGGAAGTAATTTGCGATTCGGTCAAGTAAGGCGTGAGGTAAATATCCGCCGCGCCGATGAACCGCATCAATTCCTCCAGCTCGACGAAGCGGTTGAAGAACACGACATTTTTTTGCACGCCCAAATCTTTCGCCAAGCGCTCGAGACTCAAACGATAGGCCTCACCTTCGTTGCGTAGCAAATTCGGATGCGTCTGTCCAAGCACGATATAAACGACGCTGGGAAATTCGCGGATGATGTCCGGCAGCGCGCGCAATGCGTATTCAATGCCTTTGTTCGGCGATAACAAACCAAACGTCAGCAACACCTGTTTACCCGCGACGCCGAATTCGTCCTTGAAATAATTCGGGTCGGCGAATGGCATATCGGGAATGCCGTGCGGAATCAGATCAATTTTATTTTCCGGCGCCTGATAAACGTCGCGCAGAAATTCCCGTCCGCGCTCACTCATCACCACGAGCCGCGTGGAACGGCGGATGAGTTCGCGCATGACGCGGCGTTGATCCGCGCTCGGCTCGCGCAAAATCGTGTGCAGCGTGGTGACGATGGGCATGTTCAGCTCGCGCAGCAACGCGAGCACATGGCTGCCCGCCGGCCCGCCGAAAATTCCGAACTCGTGTTCCACGCACACCACGTTCACATCGGTGATGTTCAGAAAATCCGCCGCGCGCAAATACGACGGCAAATCTTGCTCCGCAATTTCAAAACGGACTTCCGCCGGATAATCGTAGCCTTCGGCGTGGTCATTGACCGGCACGACGAGGCATTGCAGCGCGGGAAATTCTTTCGCGACGGCGCAGCGCAAATCCGTCGTGAACGTGGCGATGCCGCATTTCCGGGGCAGATAGTCGCCGAGAAACGCAATCTTGCGAATGTCTGATGTTGGCTTCATTTAACTTTTCAAACTGACGATTTCAATGGCCATCCGCGAGTCTGACTAGCGGAATGTGCGCTTTGATTGTGGGGTGACGCCCCGGCGCGGATTCGATGCCGAGTTTGCCGCCGCCCATTTCCCGTCGCTTCCACACCTCCGTCGTCACGCTGCTCAAGCCTTACACAGTCGTAGAATTTTTGCAGGCGGTTGAAGTTGTTTTGGGTGCGAGCAACAGCACTGACGGAAAAATCACGGCACCAACTTCGTCACCGCCCACCGCTGGTTGATAAGCTTTTCAGGCCAACCGATTGAGCACGAGCGGAGAAGACTTTCCCCACTCTCCAGTAAACACGAATTCATTCAACGGCTTTCGCTGCCGGGGTGTCAGGTCGCGTTCCTTAAAAGCTTCCGGCATAATTTTTGGATCCGCCTTGTAACCGATTGCCAACGCGGTCCACGCCTCAAAATGTTCCGGTATCTGATAGGCGTCACGCGCTTTGTCGGGAAGAATGCCAATCATCTGATGCACCGAAAGACCGCGCGCCGTGGCTTCCGCCGACAGATTGCCAGAAGCCAGCCCCAAGTCATGAACGGCCGCGCGATTAGCTTCGTTATTTTTTGCAAACTTCAAACTGACAACCCCAAGAGCCAACACGGGTGCGGCCTCGGCCCAAGCTTGGTTTGCCTCCACCAGACAGGCGAGCAGGCGGGCAAATTCCCGTGGGTCTGCTTTGGTGGCAACAATATATCTCCACGGCTGTTCATTGTAGGAAGACGCCGCCCAGCGCGCCGCCTCAAACAAAGAACAGATATCAGCCTCTGCGACCGGCCGGACACCAAACCCGTATGGACTAAACCTTTCGGCGAGAATTCGGTTGATGGGAAAATCAGTCGTAGCGGTTTTAATATTCATAATTGTTAAAATTTTAATTGAATTCGGACAATTAATTTCTGGTTGGAAAATTGTTGATTAAGGTTCTAAAAATTTGGCGAAGACCTCGTCGCACTGCCGCGCCATGGCAAAATCTTTTTCGGTGATGCCACCTTCGTCGTGCGTGGTCAGTGTCAGCGCCACCTTGTCAAAGCGGATGTCAATATCCGGATGATGCTTCAACTTATCCGACCGCTTGGCGACTCGTCGCACAAATGCGATGCCCAACAGAAAGGTTTCAAACTTGTAAGTGCGACCAATGGTTTTGGCGTGCTTCAACCAATCAGGAATGGCTTTAAGGTGAAGGTTGATTTGTTCGGCAGATAAGGCTGGCATAATAATAAATAGATTAACTTTGTTTCCTACCGGAGCCGGATTTTTTGCCGCCGCCGGTAAGTTTATTGACCGTCGCCCAAGCGCGGGCTTCCGCCGTTTTTACGCTAGCACCTTTATTCTCGTAGCTGGCCTCAATGTGTGCGGCCTGACGTTTTTGTTTGTCGGTGTAGCTGGATTTATCGCCTTGGGGCATGATGAGATTCTCTTGGTTGCGGACGTTCTCCCACTCGTTTAATCCTTCACGGCGAAACCAATTTTGAGGGTTACCTGCCAGTGATGCACTTTGCCTTTTTCGATGTTGCCGCGCGTTTCAACCACCTGAAACCAGCAGAGGTTCTTGATGGTTTTATGCGCCCGCTTGATGGCGGTGTCCACGGCGTCCTCGATGGAAGTGGTGGAAGTGCCGGTGAGTTCGATGAGTTTATAGACGGGGTCTTTCATAAATTTTAATTCACACGGCAAGCCTCAACGGAGGAAGTTGAGGCGCCGGTGAGTCCCGATGAGTTTGGCGCGGTGATTTTCATTCGCGGTCTTTCAGGCATCGGAAAATAATTTCAAAATAAATCTTCAAGACTATTTAACGCGCGGGCTGATTTGCCTTGATGGGCATGCGATTCGTAACAACCGGCACTTGTGACACATAATTTGAGTATCTGGATTGATCATTTACGAGCGGCGGCCGATAGAGTGGTGGCGGGAAGTTTGTGGCCGGTTGCGACGGATCTCCGGGCAGCATTGGCTGAGTTGGAATGATCGGTGCCGGAGCCGGCGGCGGTGGTTGCGACGGAGCCGGGGGCAAGGGCTGCAGTGGAGGTTGCAATGGCATCGGGTGAACTGGGATAAGTTGATGCGGCAACGGCTGCAACGGCGGTGGCAGGCTTGGCGCATGAGTTTGCCCTGACGAACTGAAGACGACACTCATGCTCAAAATAGCCAGAGGCATCAATGTCCGCGCATTTTTAATTTTCATAGTTGTTGGTCGTCAAGTTGGTCGTCAAGTTGGTTGGCTGCGTTTGTTTGCGTCACTATTTTTCTGCATCCAGCATTTTGTTTTAAGCTACGGAACGGAACGAGAACTTGCCATGGGGTGTTACCCTACCGTTTTTATTTCAAAGGCGGCGTGAGAGTTTTTGTTGAAGAGACGTCATCAAATGCAAGGGTTTTCGTCGAAGTTATAATTCATCGGCTAATCAATACCGCGATCTTCTTTTCCAAACTCATCACGCGAATTATTCAGTCGCGTCTTG
This sequence comes from uncultured Verrucomicrobia subdivision 3 bacterium, assembly GCA_903833055.1. Classification (GTDB taxonomy): domain Bacteria; phylum Verrucomicrobiota; class Verrucomicrobiia; order Limisphaerales; family UBA11358; genus UBA11358. Next base: position 35,267 of record CAILDU010000049.1, read on the forward strand.
GGATAGATGTGGGGAGAACACCCCATGGCATTAGTCTGGCATTCTTGTTTATTGTGCGGGCATGGAAAAATAAATGGAAAGAACACCATTAACAGCAGCGCGGCAAAATAATGGAACACTTTTCTAAACGCGCAAAAAATAATCAATAAAAAATTATGGCGGCCAAATATATTTCGTCAGTCGAGAAACCAACACATGCTCCAGCACCGCGTCCGGCGTGCCATATTCTTGTGGCGGATGACGATCCTATGATTTGCCAGCTTAACTCCGAGGTGTTGATTGATGCCGGGTATAAAGTGGACGTCGCTGGCGATGGCGAAGCTGCCTGGGATGCTTTGCAGTTGGTTAAATATGATCTCCTGATTACTGACAATAGTATGCCGAAGGTATCGGGCATTACTTTGCTTAAAAGAATTTATGCCGCCAACATGACTTTGCCGGTCATCATGGCTACGGCGACGATGCCTGAATTTTCGGCGTATCCGTGGATTAAGCCGGCGGCAATGTTGTTCAAGCCATATACAATTGCGGAAATTTTAGAAACGGTGAAGAAGGTTTTGCTGGGCGCAGACAAGGCAGTTGACAGCTTTCAGCTACCTCAAATAAAGGACGACAATATTCCACTAGCGGGAGAACCAATCTTCACACTGGCTCGGCCAAAAATAAATCAGCCAAGCCGCATTCTCGTGGTGGATGACGATGAACACACCCGTAAATTCAGTCATGATATGCTGGCGGCTTCTGGTTATGAGGTGGAAGACGCCAAGGATGGTGCTGCTGGTTGGGATGCACTTCAGACTTACGAATACGATCTCGTCATCACTGACAATAAAATGCCTCGAATGACTGGTTTGGAGATGATTGGAAAACTGCGTTCCGCAAACATTGGAGTTCCGGTGATTATGGCCACGGGACTTTTGCCCATGGATGAATTTGCCCGCAAGCCATGGTTAATTCCCGACGCCATGCTGGAGCGGCCATTTTCCGATCATGAATTACTGACGTCGGTTAAAAATATTCTGGGTGATAACGGCCTCTAATTGATGCTGCTCCCGAAGTATCTTTGAATTTATGAAGGCCAATCATCCTATCAAGAAGCCGCGAATCGCTTCATATAACAGTCGGCTATGAAAAAATATCACTCAACCATCTTAATCGTGGATGATGATGCGAACGACTTGATTTTGATTGAAAGCGCGTTTCGGTCAGTTGGCGTGACGGATCCCATTCGCGCGGTCAACGGTGGCCGCGAGGCGATTGCCTACATGATGGGCGAGGGGAAATATTCCGACCGCAACACCTATGCTTATCCCACCTTCATCACCATTGATTTGAAAATGCCCGGCCGGGACGGATTTGCGGTGCTGGAATATCTCAAGAAGCATCCCGCCTGGGCCATCATTCCCACCGTGATTTTAACGTCCTCGCGCGATCTGGATGATATCAAGAAGGCATATATGATGGGCGCCAGTTCCTATCATGTGAAACCCAACTCACTCGACGATCTCCGGCGGCAGTTAAAAGTGCTGCACGATTATTGGATGACCTGCGAAGTTCCGGAGGTGGACAGCACCGGACATCAATTGCCCACGGACAGCAAAGGCAAATTGGGCGAAAGATTTGTGCAGCCGTAACCCGAATTTGAATCTGTATAATTTCAAATCATGAAAGCCGACCTTCAAGCCGCCGCGCCACCGACCAATCACACTGCCGATCATGAAACGCGCACCGAGCAGGCGCTGCGCGCCTCCGAATTGAGTTACCGTCGGCTGTTCGAAGCGGCGAAAGACGGAATTTTTATTCTGGACTGCGACGCCGGTCGGATCAGTGATGTGAATCCATTTCTGGTCAACCTACTGGGATTTTCGCGCGAGGAAATGATTGGAAAAACCGTCGGCGAACTGAGTCCATTTAAGGACATTGAGGCAAACAAGATTATGCTCTCACGTTTGCAAAAAGATGGTTATGTCACCTATAAAGATTTGCCGCTGGAAACGCGGGACGGCCGCCACATTGCTGTGGAATTTGTCAGCAACGTGTATCAGGTTGGCGACGATAAGGTAATTCAATGCAACATCCGTGACATTACAAAGCGGAAACAGTCAGAGGAAGAAATTCGCCGGCTGAATGAGGAATTGGAGCAGCGCGTGAGCGACCGCACGGCACAACTGCAAACCGCCAATGAGGAATTGGAAGCGTTCAGTTATTCGGTTTCTCACGATTTGCGCGCACCGTTGCGCCACGTTGACCGGGCTCGACTTTCTGGACCATGTTGGGTGTTAGTCCAAGCACTGGTTTGAGTTTATGTTTTCGTTGTTTCTTTGTCCATTCCCAGTGGAGGGAGGGCGAAGCCCGACCGGAGCTGGGAA
>CAILDU010000050.1 GCA_903833055.1 uncultured Verrucomicrobia subdivision 3 bacterium
GAACACGGGTGCGGTCAGCTACCTTGGGGCGACGAATTTTAATGGCGGGGACAGCTTCACGTTCACGGTGTTTGATGGGAGTTTGTATGCGACGGGGAGCGTGGTGATCACGGTGACGCCGGTGAATGATGCGCCGGTGGCAAATGCCCAGTCCGTATCCACTCCGCAAAATACAAGCAAGCCGGTTACTTTGACGGGCAGCGATGTGGAAAATTCGCCACTCACCTTTATTATCGCGACTAGTCCGGCGCATGGCACGTTGACCTTGCTCAACACAAATACTGGAGCGGTGACTTATACGCCTACGAATAATTATGTCGGATCGGACAGCTTCACGTTCCGCGTGAATGACGGCCAGTCCAACAGTTTGCAGGCGACCGTATCCATTACGGTTTCATCTAGCACGGGTGCGGATGTGCAGGTGACGTTGTCTGGTCCAACCTTGGTGACGGTGGGCGATGTGTTCTCCTTTACCAACGTGATTACGAATGCCGGACCGGCGACGGCGGTCAATACGCGGGTGACGAATGCGTTGCCAGCAAATCTGGTCTTCGCTAGCGCCACGGGTGGCGGCGCATATTCCAATGGTGTGGTGACCTGGCCCGTGTTCGCGTCACTCGCCAATGGTCAGGCAACAAACTTAATCGTGTCGGTCAAGACGACGACGAGTGGTTCAACCATTACGCCAACGGCGAACCCGATGAACTTCCTTTTGACGAACGCGCCGCCGACGGTTAGTTCGACGACAAACCGTGCCTCCGCGTTTGCAACCACTTTTGATCCGAACCTCACGAACAATATCGCCTCGCTGTTCTACACGAACGCGCAAGCGCAAACGCTCATTGTGCCCGGCGCATTCAGCGTTGTGCTCGTGACGAACACTTATCCGACCAACGCAGTGCCGACGAACACCATCACTCCGATTGGTAACAATCTGTTCATTGTCGGCACGAGTGCGTTTAATCCGCAGACGCAGCTTTACGAAGAATTCGTTACGGTGACGAACATCGGCCGCGCACCCGTTCATGCGCTGCGCCTATCCATCGGTAATTTGCGTAGCGGCGTGAGACTTTATAATGCGACCGGCACCAACAATGGCGTCGCGTATGTGGAATACGATCCGCCGTATGATTCGCCGCTGAATCCGTATCCGCAGGCGAATAGCAGCGTCACGTTCACACTGGAATTCTTTGTGTCCGATCGTCGTCCGTTCACCAACAGCCTGACGGCCGTGGCGATTGATGCGCCAGTGAATCCTCCGGTCAACGGCGTGCAAGTGACCATTCTACAATCTGGATTTAGTGATCAACGCAATCCGGGTAATCCGCGATTCCTCGTGCAGTTCAGCAGCGTTCCCGGCCGGACTTACACCGTGCAATACAGCGATGACTTGACGACGTGGCGTAACGCCACGCCGTCCATCCTCGCCAGTGCCACCTCGACCTTCTGGTATGACGACGGTCCGCCGGTGACGGTGAGCCCGCCGGTCTATCCGAATTCCAGCCGCTTCTACCGCGTGCTGCTTAATCCATAATTTTTTATATCAATGAATAAAAACTATTCACTCTGGACGGCTTCGTTGACCGGCGTGTTGCTGCTGGGCGTCGGCGCATCCTCGTTTGCTCAACTCGATAATCCACCGCCGTTGGAGAAAGAAACCCTCGTTTCCACCAACCGCCTGTCGCTTTCGCTGCGCTACGGACTCAACATCAACGCCAAGTTTCGCGGCATCGGTTCGGCGGGCGGCCCCGGTCATTACTCCGATGGCTACGTCCTGACCGACTCCACCGGCAACTTTTTGGGTTACACCTCCAATTGGGGTTACGACAACGCCAGCCAATACAATCAGGCCGCCAACACCTTTACTTACCACAACGCCGTGCCGGCCAGTTCCGGCGCGCCCGCCTCCGGCAATGGCGATTCCAATCCCGGCGTCGAGCTGACTTACGACCGGCAACTCGGCGTGAAGGAAGACTGGCACAATATGCGTTACGGCATTGAGTTCGCGTTGAACTATATGAAATTTTCCTTGGACAGCAGCACCTCCTCGCGCACCGCCGTCAGCACCGAAAGTTATACCTTCGGCGGCATTCCTGGCCAGATTCCTTCGCCTGGATATCATGGCGGCTTCTCCGGCAACCCCGGCGATCCCGTGCTCGTCGCCGGTGGCACACCCGGCGCCAACACCGCTGGCACATTATTATCGCACGACGATTTTGATGCCGACATCTGGGGCGGACGTCTCGGGCCGTATATCGAATTTCCGTTCGGCAAAAAGGAACAGTTTACCCTCTTGCTCACCGTCGGCCCCGCCGTCGGTTTGATTCACGCCAACGAACATTGGAAACAAACCCTTACTTTGGATGGCAGCGGCAGCACCAGCAGCACCTCCGGCGGCGGCAGCAATACCGACGTGCTGTGGGGTTGGTATGCTGGCGCGACTGCCAACTACCAATTTGATAAACACTGGGGCGTCTCCGGCGGTGTGCAATATCAAGACCTCGGCACCTACAACCACAGCTTTAGTGGCCGCACCGCGCAACTCGACCTCTCCCAATCCATCTTCCTCGAAATCGGCATCAGCTACAGCTTTTGAAATGGCCAGATTGGCCAAACGGGCAGAAATATGGAAAGCTATTTGAAACTCGCGCAAGCGGAACGGATAGCGCCAACGGCGACTGGTTAGGCCGCTCAATAAACCTCAAGCTCATACTTGTGAGCGGCTACGTCCTGTTTAAGTAAGCTCTCTGCTTCTGCTTGCTTGTCTGCGGGAACGGCAATGAGATATCTGGCTGGTTCACCTATGGGTGCTCCGAGTGCGACATCGACTGAAATGTTGGCAGCTCCAAGCACATGGCTAACCCGCGATAATATCTGTGCTTTGTCAGGTGAGTCACCGGGAAGTGATGCCACTGTAATCGTTCTGCTATGAAAATCAGGCGTAGCGCAACCAGAGGCAAGTATGGCCGCACTGCCTAGGATTATCATTAGTGTGTTTTTCATATAATCAAAAAAACACTATGCGCGATTACGTGTTCGCAGCAAGCGGATTTGCCAACCGGCTGCGGTTGTTGGAACTGTGATTGCAAAAGTTTTCGCACCGGCATTGACTTTTGCGCCTGCAAATGAAAACTTTCTCTCCCGCGAAGCCCGAATTTAATAGTAGGGCGGCGGAAAAAATCTCGTGGCAGAAAAAGACGATTATTTGCTGGATCTGTTGGTTGACCTCGGCTTCACCACCGCTGAAGTTGTCGCCCAGTCCCGCGAGGAAGCCAACGCCGCCGGCGTGGGCGTGGTGGATTTATTGGTCGCCAACAAAGTCATCCGCCCCGGCGACGTGACGCAGGCGAAGGCCGCGCAGTTCGGCGCGGAAGTGGTTCACCTCGCGAACATGAAAATTGATGACGACGTCATCGCCATCGTTCCGCGCGACATCGCCAAAAAATATCGCGTCATTCCTGTTTTCAAAAATGAAGGCAAAGTGGCCGTGGCCATTGCCGATCCGTCCGACCTCAACACGATTGATTCGCTCACCCATTTATTAAATTCAGAAATTGAATTGCGCGTGGCGTCGGAGCCGGACATTGAGGCGGCGCTCGCGAAGTATTACGGCGGCGAAAAAAAATCCATGGACGAAGGCATCTTCAAAGATGTCATGCAGGAGTTGACGGAAGAAAATGTCCACATCGCGAAGGTTGATGAAGTGGGCGAAGTCGAGGCGGACGCACCGCTCATCCGGTTGGTGAATCAAATCATCGTGGACGCATTTAAGTTGCGCGCGTCGGACATTCACCTCGAACCGCTGGAGAAAAAATTTCGTTTGCGCTACCGCATTGACGGCATGATGCAGGAGATGAAGTCGCCGCCGAAACGCTTGCAGGCGCCCGTCATTGCGCGTTTGAAAATTCAAGCGGGCATGGTTATCTCCGAACATCGCGTGCCGCAGGACGGACGCATTCAATCGAAAATCGGAAACAAGCTGATTGATTTGCGCGTTTCCTGTCTGCCGACGAATCACGGCGAAAGCATCGTGATGCGTATTTTGGACAAAGAAGGTTTGCGTCTCGGTCTGCCGGAGCTCGGATTTTTGAGCGACGATCAAGCGACGTTCGAGCGTATCATCGGTTTGCCTGACGGAATTTTATTGGTCACCGGCCCGACCGGTTCCGGCAAAACGACGACACTTTATTCCTGCCTGAATTACATCAATCGTCCCGACCGCAAAATCATCACGGTCGAAGATCCGGTGGAATATGTTTTGGCGGGCATCAATCAGGTGCAGGTGAACGACATCGTCGGCTTCACGTTTTCCAAAGCGTTGCGCGCGATTCTGCGTCAGGCGCCGAACATCGTGATGATCGGGGAAATTCGCGACATCGAAACCGGCTCCATCGCCATCAACGCGTCGCTCACCGGCCATTTGGTTTTCTCCACGCTCCACACGAACGACGCGCCGGGCGCGGTCACGCGTCTCGTGGACATCGGCGTAAAGCCATTTTTGGTCGCGTCATCCACGCGTTGTTTGATGGCGCAACGGCTTGTCCGAAAAATTTGCAAGAAGTGCATGGCGCCGTATCAGCCGACGGAACAAGAAATGCGCGCGCTCGGTTTGACGATGGAAATGGTGAAGAACGCGAACATCCAAAAAGGTCGCGGCTGCGCGAACTGCAACAACTCCGGCAACCGTGGCCGCTTCGGCATTTTTGAAATTTTTGTCGTTGAAGATGAAGCGCGGAAATTAATTTACGATCGCGTGCCGACGACGGTGTTGCGCCAGCGCGCGCGCGAAATGGGTATGCGGACGTTGCGCGAAGACGGCATTCGCAAAGTTCTCGCCGGACTTACGACTTGCGAAGAAGTCATTCGCGCGACGGTTGGCGACGACACTTAATTTTTATTTTTTATGTCTTACTCGATGTCAGATTTGTTGCAGTTGATGGTGTCGGAAGGCGCGTCCGATTTGCACACGCGCGTTGGTTGCTCGCCGACGATTCGCGTTCACGGCACGTTGCATCGTGTCGAAGGACCGGCGCTCACGCCGGAAACTTCCGAAGAACTGATGCGGAGCATTACGTCCGAAGAACACATTCAAGCCGTGCGTGAACGCGGCGGCGCGGACTTCGCATTTGCATTCGGCGACGCCGCGCGTTTCCGCGTGAGCGTGATGAAGGAAAAAGGAAATTTCGGCATGGTGCTGCGGCAGATTCCGAGCAAGATGCTGACCTTCGAGCAAATTGGTTTGCCGGAATCGGTGAAAGAACTTTTGCACAAGCCGCGCGGATTAATTCTCGTCACCGGCCCGACCGGCTCCGGCAAAACTTCGACGCTCGCGACGCTGCTCAACATCGTGAACGAGACGCGCGAAGAAGTTCACTTAATCACGATTGAAGATCCGATTGAAGTTTATCACAAACACAAAAAAGCGTTGATAACACAGCGCGAAGTCCATGTGGATGTGCCGAATTTTGCGGAAGCCCTGCGCCGCGCGCTGCGCCAAGATCCGGACATGATTCTGGTCGGTGAAATGCGCGATTTGGAAACGATTGAAGCCGCGATCACGGCGGCGGAAACGGGTCACTTGGTTTTCGGAACGTTGCACACGACGGGCGCGGCGAAGACGATTGATCGTTTGACGAATGCGTTTCCGACGAACCAGCAGGAGATGGTTCGCATCCAGCTTTCAACGGTTTTGCAGGCGGTGATTTCGCAGATTCTGATTCCGCGTGCGGACAAACCGGGTCGCGTTGCGGCGTTTGAAATCATGATCAACACGCCGTCCATCGCGGCGCTCATTCGCGACAATAAAACATTCCGCATCAACTCGGATATTCAGACCGGCGCGAAATACGGCATGGTGACTTTGGATTCGTGGTTGATGGATAAATATGTCGCCGGCTTGATTGCGCGCGAAGAAGTCATTAACAAATCGCAAGACCCGACGACGATTATGGCGAAGTTGCAGGAACTTGATTTGGCGCAGGCGGTGGACAAAGGTAAGAAATAATTTTCCATGGCCGACGAAATTAATAATCCATTGCTCTCCCTGTTGCACGGACAGGGAATGCTCGACGATTTGCAATACGAAGAAGTCGCGGGCGAGCTGAAGCGCAACGCCGCGCCGGCGATGCAGGTGTTGCAGGATTTCGGCATCATGAAGCTGGACGACATTCTGCACGTCATGGCGACCGCGCTCGGCACGGATGTAGTGTCGTTGAAAGACCGCGAAATTCCGAAAGACGTGTTGAGTTTGATTCCCGCAAAAGTCGCACAGACGTATAAATGTCTGCCGGTCGGTTTTGCAAATGGAATGTTGCAAGTTGCGTTGGCCGATCCGCTCGACCAGCAAAAGTCGGATGAAATTCATTTTATCGCGAAGCGCGATGTGCAAATCGTCGTCGCCAATCCGGCGGAAATTGCCAGCGCGATTGAGCGGCAATACGGTCAGGAAGAAAACGAAAGTTTTGCCGAAATTCTAAAAGAATTGGGCGATGAAAAATTGGTGGTCGGCGCGGGCGACAGCGTAAAAGCTGCCGAAGATTTGGCGAATCAAGTTCCCATCGTCAAATTCGTGAATTTGATTTTGCAACAGGCCGTGCAAGATCGCGCGAGCGACATTCACTTCGAGCCGTTTGAATCGGCGTTTCAGATTCGCTATCGCGTGGACGGTGCGCTTTACGAAATGGCGCCGCCGCCGAAACATCTTGCGTTGCCGGTCGCCTCGCGCATCAAGATCATGGCGAATCTGGACATTTCCGAAATGCGTTTGCCGCAGGATGGACGCATCAATCTGACCATCGCCGGCAAACAAGTGGACTTGCGCGTGAGCACGCTGCCGACGGCGTTCGGCGAATCCATCGTGTTGCGCGTGCTTGACCGCTCGTCGGTCAATCTCGATGTCGAGTCGCTCGGTTTTCCAAAATACGTTTACGATTTCGTCACGGAAGTAATTCAGCGACCGAACGGAATTTTCGTGGTCACTGGTCCAACCGGTTGCGGCAAAACGACGACGCTGTATTCCTGTCTGCGCCGCGTGAACACAATTGATTCCAAATTGCTCACGGCGGAAGATCCGGTGGAATTCGACATCGAAGGCATCATGCAGGTGGCCGTGAGCGAAGCCGTCGGCATGACGTTCGGCAAGGCGCTGAAATCATTTTTGCGCCAAGACCCGGACATCATCATGGTCGGTGAAATGCGCGATTTGGAAACCGCGCAAATTTCCATTCAAGCGTCGCTGACCGGCCACTTGGTTTTGAGCACGCTGCACACGAATGATTCGCCCGGTGCCGTAACGCGGCTCGTGGATATGGGCGTGGAACCGTTTTTGATTTCGTCAACGTTGATGGCCGTGCTCGGTCAGCGCCTCGTCCGCACGATTTGTAAAAATTGTCGCACACCGTTTGAGCCGACCGAGGCGCAACTGGCGTTGCTCGGACTTTCGCCGCACGATTTGGGCGACAAAATTTTTCATTACGGTCGTGGCTGTTCGACGTGCAACGACACTGGCTACAAGGGACGCAAAGGTATTTATGAATTGCTCGTGGTGAGCGACGCGATTCGCAATCTCATCAACGAACGCGCGCCGACGGTGGTGGTGCGCCAGAAAGCGGTGGAACTCGGCATGGTCACCTTGCGCGAAGACGGTTTGCGTGGCATTTTTGACGGCGACACCACCATTGACGAAGTTGTGAAATACACCTGAACGGAATTTTCAGTTTTTAGTTTTGAATTTTAAGTTGGAAGAAATGAAATTTTTAATTTTTGAACTTAAAACTAAAAATTAAGAATTAAAAATTATTTTAGTCATGCCCAAGTATAATTACATCGCCCTCGACGCTCGTGGTAACGAAACCAAGGGCAGCATCGAATGCGGCAGCCAGAACGAGGCCATCGGGCGCGTGAAGGAAATGCAGTTGTTTCCGACGAAAATTGTCGAAGCGGGCAGCGAGGACAAAGGTGCCGCCAAAAAAGCAAAGGCAAAAACGGCGGCGGGCAAACCCAAGGCGGGTGCCAAAAAAGGCGGCGGGATGAATCTCAACATCAGGATTCCCGGCCTCGGTGGCGGCGTGAAGCCAAAGGTGTTGACCACGTTCACGCGCCAGCTCGCGACGCTGGTGGATGCCGGTCTGCCGCTGCTGCGCGGTTTGCGCGTGCTGGAAAAACAGGAGCGCAACGCCAACCTAAAAAAAATTCTGGGTGATCTTTCCGTGTCCATCGAAGGCGGCAGCACGTTCTCCGAAGCGTTGGCGCAACACCCGAAAGTTTTCAATCGCTTGTTCGTAAACATGGTCAAGGCCGGCGAACTCGGCGGTGTGCTGGAAGTCGTGTTGAAACGACTCGCAGAATTTTCCGAAAAGGCGCAGAAGATCAAAGGCAAGGTCAAGGCGGCCATGTTTTATCCCGTCGCGGTGATGATCGTGGCGGTGGGCATTATGATTTTGCTGATGACATTCGTCGTGCCGAAATTCCGCGACGTGTTCGCCGGCATGAACATCACCATGCCCAAGTTCACGTTGATGGTGTTGTGGCTGAGCCAGACCATCAAAGACAACATTCTCGCCACGATGGGCGCGTGTGCCGTGGTCGTCGTTTTATTTTTATTGTTCATCAAAACCAAGTTCGGTTGTCGGGTGTGGGATCAATTCAAACTCAAAGCGCCGCCCGTCGGTCAGGTGGTGACCAAGGTTTCCATCTCACGTTTTTGCCGCACGCTTGGCACACTCGTCAGCAGCGGTGTGCCGATTTTGCAGGCACTCACCATCGTCAAGGAAACCGCCGGCAACGTCATTATCGCCAACGCCGTCGCCAAAGTTCACGAAAGTGTGAAGGAAGGCGAAACGATTACTGCGCCGCTCGAAGCCTCACGCGTGTTTCCGCCGATTGTCGTCAGCATGGTGGACGTCGGCGAACAAACCGGCGCGCTGCCGGAAATGTTGCTCAAGATTGCCGACAACTACGACGAGGAAGTGGATAACGCCGTTTCCGCCATGACCTCGTTGCTCGAACCTATCATGATTGTATTTCTGGCCGTCATCGTCGGTAGCATCGTTATCGCGATGTTCCTGCCATTGATCGCCATGATCAGCAACATGAGCGGCGACGACCCCGGCGGTAAGAGTAAGGATTAAATCCGGTTGGAACCGCGTATTTGCCCCGAAAACTTGACACAGCACCTTCCGAAGTGTAAATACATTGTATTCACAATGCGTAGGCGAATTATTTGCAACTGATCCATTATGGAGTTCGATTGGAATAATCCGTCTTTTGAGCTTGGTTCTTTGACCGAACGGGAGATAGAAGAGTCATTTGAAGATCCGTTTGCCGTGCGGCTCATGCCGGACACGCCGCGATTTGGCGTGCAAGCGCGGTTTTTCAATCTCGGCATGTCCGCTGGCGGCGTCGGGATTTACAGCGTCTATCGGACTAACGGAAAACAGGTGCGTGTGTTGCTCGCGCGACCGTTTGCGCCGGAAGAACGCTTCTTCTATCAACGTAAAATGGATCAAACGCTCTCGTAGTGAATTAACAAATTTTTTACCGTGCAAACTTTTGCCAACTGGGAAGACGTGCCGCTGTTCGACAGCGAAGTGGCCGAGGCGACGTTCTGGGCGGAGAACCGTCCCGGCGTGCGGCTCATGGAAACGGCGGTCGCGGGCAGCGCGGAAGCGTCCGAGTCCGTGACCATCACGCTGCGGATTGATCCGCGCATGTTGGCGCGCATCAAGCGCATCGCGCGGATGCGATTTTTGAATTACCAGAGCATGATCAAGCAATGGTTGAGCGAACGGATGGAACAGGAACTGAAATAACAATATGAAAACAAAAAGTTACCAGTGGCGAGTGACAAGTGACAATCGGTGCAGCGTCCATTCTCGTCACTCATCACTCATCACTCACTTGCTTTCACTTTGATTGAACTGCTCGTCGTCATTTCCATCATCGGCGTGCTGGCGGGATTTACCATTCCCGTTTTGAAAACGGTCAAAGCTGCGCAATACAAAAAAGTTGCGCGCGGCGAACTGGAACTCATTGAGACCGCACTGGAAAATTACAAGGCCAAATACGGCGCGTATCCGCCGAGTAATAAAAACAGCAATTATGCGTCTCCGCAGGCTAGCTCAATGTTCAGTCAGCTTTACTATGAGCTGTCCGGCGTCACGCACAACACCGCCGCCAAAACCTTTACCACGCTGGATGGATCCGCGACCATTTACGAGAACCAATACACCAACGCTTTTGATGTGGGTGGCGTTGTTAATTGCAGCCAAGGTGGTGGCGAGGATGCGGCCAGCGCCAAAAACTTTTTGTCTGGCTTGAGCTCAAAGCAGCTTAATTATTACGTCACCAACAATGGTGTTCAAACTACGATGATTGTCACTTCTGTCGGTGGACCGGACGACAAATATCAGCCGCTGAATGCCTCCGGCCTGAATCCTTTCCGCTACGTTTATCCCGGTGTCAATAATCCCAACGGTTACGACCTATGGGTGCAGCTCGTCATCAAAGGCCAGACCAACCTCATCTGCAACTGGAGCCGGCAGGTGATCATCAACAGTTCACTCCCCTGATTTATGATTTTGAATATTTCAAACGAAGCTGGCGGCGGAAAAAATTCTCTGCCAGTGGAATGGCATGAGTGCAAGTGGTCGCCGGCCATCCAGCGCGGCGCGGCTACAAAACCATTGGCCGAAGCGCCGATTCTGCGGCATTCTGTCTGTCCTGAAAATCCTGTTCAACCTATGAAAAATAATTCTGCTTCATTCCGCCGCCGCTCGGCGTTCACCCTTGTCGAA
>CAILDU010000051.1 GCA_903833055.1 uncultured Verrucomicrobia subdivision 3 bacterium
AAAGATGCGAGACGTGGCGGTGATGTAAATCTTTCGCCTGCAAATCCAAGTCCTGCAACCAGTCCTGCAACTGGCCGCTGCTTCCGATTTGCAACGGCGCAAGTTTCGCGCGCGTGGCGGCAACTTGTTCACGGAATTTTTGATCCACGCCGAGAATTTCGGAAGCGGAAATGCAGTTGGCAAACAAGTCGCGCAGGATTTCCAAATCCATCGTCGGGCCAGCGGTGATGCTGGTATTTTTCGACGCGGGATTTTTATTTTCCGGCGAGAGCGACGGACAGGTGACGAGATTTGCGGGCGCAGGAAGATTCGGATCGGCGACCAGCGTATCGAGAAAAAATTGCGCCGCGCCCTTCATCGCCGGATAAATTTTCTTCAAATAATTTTTATCGTCCGTGAACAAATAATGTTCCCACAAATTCTGACAGAGCCACGCCCCACCCATCGGCCACATTCCGTAAGGCGGACCGTCCACGGGCGCGGTTGCGCGCCACAAATCCGTGTTGTGATGCGCCACCCAGCCGCCCGCGCCGTAATGGATTTTTGCCGTGCGCGCGCCGGTGTCAGCCATTTCCAAAACCATTTGCGTGAGCGGCTCAATGCATTCGCCGAGATTCGCCGGGTCCACCGGCCAATAATTCATCTCGGTGTTGATGTTGATAGTGTATTTGCTGTCCCACGGCGGCGTCATGGAATCGTTCCACAAACCTTGCAACGTCGCGGGCTGGCCGCCGGGACGCGAACAACAAATCAAAAGATAGCGCGCGAATTGGAAATACAGCGCGGCCAATTGCTGGTCGTTACCGTCGGCAAAATGCGCGATGCGAACATCCGTCGGCAACTTCATCGCATCCGTTTCGCCAAGATTTAATTCAACGCGCCGGAATAATTTTTGGTGTTCGACGATGTGCGCGGCCAGCAGCTTCTCAAACGCCTTTTGTCGTGCTTCAGCCATCTGTGGCAATGTAGCTGCGGTCATTGGAATTGCCATTTTCATCAGCGCGTCCAAAATCTGTTTTTTGGTAATGGCTTCGGGATCACCGCTGACATCGTGATAGTTTTTATAGCTAGTTGCGGCGGCGACAAACAGCGTGGCAGAATCTGCGTTGGCTACGGTGATTTTATCTGCGCTGGCTTCGTATTTCGAGTTCTCCGCACTCTGCGTCAGCACGGCGACACGCGCCTGAAACTTCAACGCGCCCTTGATGCCGCGCGCATCGCCATTCAAACCGTTCATCACCAAATTTGCCGCCGTATTTGCACCTTCGAGTTTTTCTACATTCACTGTCACTTTTTGTGGCGTGGCCATTCCCGCCGTAAAAGAAATCTGCCCCGGCTTGTCCGCCGTCAGCCGCACGACGATGATTTGATCCACCGGACTGGAAAAAATTTCGCGTTTGAAATTTACGCCGTTGATTGTGTAACTGACGCTGGCGACGGCGGTGTCCAAATCCAAATCGCGGCGATAATTTTCCACCGGCGCGTCATTCGTCGGAAAATCTAAAAACAAATCGCCCATGGTTTCGTAAGGCATTTCGCGCAACGGCGTCGCCATCATTTTGTCGCCGATGAGTTTTGCCGCGTCGTCATATTTGCCGGCAAAGACGAGGGCGCGCGCTTCCGGCAACGCGGCGAGCGCGTTCGTATTATTCGGATCGTAAGGCCCGCCCGCCCAGAGCGTGCTTTCGTTCAGTTGCAAATGTTCGCGCGCGACGCCGCCAAAAATCATCGCGCCCAAACGGCCGTTGCCGATGGGCAACGCCTCCGTCCATTTCGCGGCGGCATTGGTGTAAAACAAAGTCAGCGGCGAAGTGGTTTCCGCCGCGTGACCGAGTTGAAAAATAAAAACGGACGCGAGGACGGCAAAAAAATTGCGGGGCAGTGTTTGCATGAAACGATTTTCGCCAGCACCGCCCCGCACTCAAGCCCAAATTTAATTTAACGGAATCTTCCGCTCACGGCACGAACGGACGCGGCGTAGCCGGTTGCGTCGTGATGGTCGTCGTCACGGATTGCAAACCGTCTGCGCTCGCGGTCAGTTTGATTTCGCCCGCGTCCTTCGTGGCTTGCACGATGATTTGCGCGAGGCCATTGAACACGCTGCGTGACCAACCGGTCGCCACGGCGTTGCCGACGAGTTCGATGTTCACATCTGGATTCACACCACCTTCACCGCTGTCATTTTTCACACCCACGGCGATGACGTTGTCGCCGACGTGCAACGCTTTCTTGATGTCAAAAACCGGTTGCGCGGACCAATCTTTGGATTCGCCGACGCGCTGGTTATTGACGTAAACCCAGCCGCGATCGTCAATGCAGGCAAAGCGAATTTGCACGCCGGGATTGGCGAGATCGGCCTCGGTCAACTTGACGTGCGCGCGATAAAACGCCGACTGGCCTTCACGCAACGGCATATCGCCGGTGTCGCCGTCAGTCTTGGGCTTGAGAATATTCCACGCCGCGTCGTC
The DNA here is from genome assembly GCA_903833055.1 of uncultured Verrucomicrobia subdivision 3 bacterium. Taxonomy (GTDB): domain Bacteria; phylum Verrucomicrobiota; class Verrucomicrobiia; order Limisphaerales; family UBA11358; genus UBA11358. The sequence continues at coordinate 2,469 of CAILDU010000051.1, forward strand.
AAAGGCGTTGGCGTATTCGGGCGCAGTCGCGCCTTTCGCCGGCACCGTGCCAAGTTGCCAGCGCCAACCGCTGACCGCAATGTCGCGCACCGGCGGCTGGCCGATGAATGTGTCCGGCTCGTGACAACTCGGATCGCCGTTGCCGACGCCAAGAATTTTCCCCGCGCCTTCGATGGTGAAATTAATTTTGTTTCCCGCCGTCGGAACAATGCGACCTTTCGCGTCGGCCACAGAAACGGTGATCACGCTGACATCTTCGCCATTCGCGTTGATGGTCGCGCGGTTCGGCGTGAGTTGAACGGCCGCCGGTTCGCCGGTCGTTTCAACTTTTTGTTCCGCGACGAGTTTGCCGCCGCTGAAACCTTTCGCGCTCAACGTTCCCGCCGCGTATTTCACTTTCCACGTCAGCTTGGAATTGCGTTTCATCGTTTGTTTGCCGAGCGATTGGCCGTTCAGGAACAATTCCACTTCCTCGCAGTTGCTCAACGCATCCACGCGGATTTCTTCACCTTCCTTGCCCGACCAATTCCAGTGCGGCAACAAATGCAGCACGACGTTTGTAGTCCACCATGATTGGTAGTAATAAAAATTGTCCTTCGGAAAACCGCACACGTCGAGGACGCCGAAATGTGAATTCACACACGGCCACGCGTAAGGCGTCGGCTCGCCGCGATAATCAAAACCCGTCCACACGAAGCCGCCGCTCAACCACGGACGGTCGGCGAAATAACTCCACCAACGCTCCGCCGTGTGCGCCCAGCTCGGAAAGTTCACATCGTAAGCGCTGACGTAGCCGAGCTTTTTGTCGTTCGCGTAAATGCCGCGCGTGCTGACGGTGCTTGCCTGTTCCGTGCCGACGTTCGGCTGGTCGGGATGTTCGGCGTGATAATTATCCATGTCCTGACCGATATGATAATTCCAGCCGCGCACTTCGATAACGCCGTTGATGCCGTCGAACGTGTCGCCCTGCGGCGCGGCGTAAGTGACCGGACGCGTCGGGTCGAGCGACTTCACGAGCGCCTGCATCGTGCGCGCGACGTTGCCGCCCTGCGGCGAAGACTGCACGGAAAATTCTTCATTCGCGACCGACCAGATGCCGACGCTGGCGTGATTGCGGTCGCGGCGAATCTGCTCTTCCCACTTCGCGAGATTTTGTTTGTCGCTACCGAGCAAACGGCTTTCGTCCATGACAATCATGCCGAGATGATCGCACGCATCGAGCAGTTCCGGCGTGGGCGGATTGTGCGAGGTGCGATACGCGTTGCAGCCGAATTCCTTCAGCTTCGCGATGCGGAAATACTGGAGCGCATCCGGCAACGCCGCGCCGACGCCCGCCATGTCTTGATGATTGCAAGTGCCTTTCAATTCATACGGCTGGCCGTTCAGCAAAAAGCCTTTGTCCTTGTCGAAGCCGACGGTGCGGATGCCGAACTCGGTTTCTTTGCGGTCAATAATTTTGCCGTCCACGGAAACCGTCGTGATGAGTTTGTAAAGTTTAGGATTTTCTGGAGACCAAAGAAATTTTTCTAACTCTCCCACTTTGAAATAATATGGCCAACTTTTGACCGTTTCAGGATTTTTCCCAAACATAATTGAATCTAAAATGTAATTCGTTCTGGTTCCTTCAATCGGCTTTGAAGTCAGCACGACGCCTCCATCTGGATTTATGATTTGAAAACTTAAACTTGGATGGTCGTGAGTTTGTTTATCAAGTGCGACATGAACTTTGATGTCACATTTATTGGTTGGCATGTTATTGGAAAATACGGTGTAAACAAAAATCCCATCCGGCGCGATGGCCACCGGCGCGGTTTTGTCCAGCCACACATGACGGTAAATGCCCGCGCCTTCGTAAAACCAGCCTTCAAATTTTGACGCGTCCACTTTCACCGTCACCACATTCTTGCCGCCGAAACGCACGATGTCCGTGACGTCTTCGCGGAATTGGTAGTAGCCGCCTTCGTGCCGCGTCACCAGCCAGCCGTTCACCCAAACCGTCGCGTCGCGAAACACGCCGTCGAACGTCAGCCAGATGCGTTTGCCGGAATCTGCCGCCGGCAATTCAAACGTGCGGCGATACCAGCCGATGCTGTTCTTGTAAAAACCCGGCCCGACCGGCTTGAAACCGTGGCTCGTGTCCGACGATTTGTCGAACGGCAGTTCAATCGCCCAGTCATGCGGCAAATCCAGCGAGCGCCATGAATTGTCGTTGAACTTCTCCGCCGACGGGCCGCCGCTGGAACCGGCCTTGTCGAGGCGCAACGCGTCCGGCCAATCGTCGCCGAGATGAAATTTCCAACCCGCATCGAGCGAAAGATGTTCGCGCGGCGAAGCAGCGGCGGTCGTGTCGCTGTCAGCAGCGCGCAGGTTCAAGGTGAAAACAACCGCCGCCAACGCGGCCAAGCGGAGAACGAAGTGGAATTGCATTGGCACAATCTGGAAAAGTCCGCGCGGCGAGGCAATTTTATTTACCAACTTATTTAGGTGATGGTTGCCAGCCGTTGGCGGAGCGCGGCTGTGTTGCAGACCAGCCGCAGCCATGTGAATGCGCTGCGGCTGACGCTTCGCGCACAGCCGCGCTCCGTTCACGAGGACATCGAATAATTCAATGGCTTACTCTGGAATTTCAATTACGTTGCCGCCGCCTGACCTGCTAGATTAACGCCCATGAAAATCACCGCGCGCCTTGCCCGCTGGACGCTGCTGCTGGCTTTGAGCGTTGCCGCCGCCGCTTCCTGCGACGCCGAAAGTGTTGCCGCGCCGACCGCGAGCGGCCATCGCGAGGGCATCGAGCGGAAGATTTTTGCGGGCGAAGACTTTTTATTTTATTCCACCAACGAAGCACCCGACTGGCATGGCGTCGTCATGCTCCGCAAACCGAAAACGCCCGTCATCCATTGGTATGACAAGTGCAATCCCGTGTGGTGGCTGGGCAACGGCGATGACCCCGTGCCGCCGGATTGGTATGAGCCGGACAATCCGCACCGCAAGCGCGACTGGTTTTTCCGCAACCCGTTCACTAACTTCACTTACTTTGTCATCGGCGTGGCGGACAAAGACACGATGCGCTACGGACGCTATCCCAAAGAGGTCGGCAATCCGCACGGCGGCTGGAATTTTGCCATCACGCGGCGACGGATTCTTTTCCTGCCGTTTTGGGATTACAAAAACTCGCGGATGGAATTTTATTTTGGCTGGCGCGAGCGCGGCAACTTCGGCATCAAATTAAATTTCCACCACACGCCGGAGAAAATGAAGGAATAACCGCGCGCCCGGCGTAAATTCACTGGACAGAGATTTACGTCCAGCATAGTTTTCAAACATGAAACTAGATAGGCTGCAAAACGCGCCATCGAATTCTTGTTAGGCCACATGACACCACATACATTATGAGCTATCTACCATTTCTAGTTTTTATGACCACAGGTTGTTTGGGCTTGTGGGCGTTGTGCCGCCTCGCGATGTTTGCGCGGCGCACCACCAAGTTATCGCGTCGGCTCTTGCTCGGTTTGCCTCCGATGATTTTAGGTTTGTTCGGTTTGTTCGCGCGGATTCCGCTGGAGTGCCGAGTTGGTGGTTTTCAGGCGACATTAGACCTCGGCTGGTTGTTTATCGTGCCGCTGGTCTTCGGCTTGGTCGGATTATTTGGAGCGAGACATGAAGCTGTTGCCTAATTCTTGTTAGGCATCATTACGCGCCATGAAAAAGCTCACGATTATTGGATTGTTAGTTGTCGTTGTCGCCGTGTGCTTGTTACTGCATTGGCAGCACGTCGAGAGTGTTGCCAGATTTGACAGCGAGTTTCGCCAACAGTTAGCGGGAGTTTGGTTGAGGCAGGAGGCTGGTATGCGATGCACGAACACCGTCGCCGCAGATGGCAGTTTTGTTGAGTTGTCGTGGTTCAGTCATCCTGACCGCACCAACACATACCGAGCCACCGGCACATGGCTTGTCAAAGATGGACGTTTGATTGAGACTGTAGGCAGCAGCAGCAACTCCGCCGAAGTGACGCCACATACAGGCACCGCGCGGATTATTCGCTCGGACGCGGGCGAGTTTGTCCTGCGATGGCCGAATTCTGTTGAGCAGGTATGGCAAAAGATTATCCCATGATGCCTAACAACTAGATAGACTGCAAAGATTCAGCCCGTTCACTTCCAGCAAGTCCAGTCCACGTCGGGGAAAAATTGTCGCGCGCTTCGATTTCGCAAAGCCATTTAGGCTGCAAAACCCAAACCGTTCACTGCGCCGCGTAATACGCATCCACCTTGGCCGAGACATCTTTGTAGCTGATGTCCGTTTCGTAAATGATCTTGAACTGCTCGATAGCTTCCTCTTTTTTGCCCATGCTTTCCAGCACGCAGCCGAGCTGATAGGTCAGTTCCTTTTTTTCCTCGTCGAAGCCGGGAATTTCCTTGAGGGCGTTTTGCAACGTCTTCGCGGCGAGGTCAAACATCTTGCGCTTGGCAAAACATTGCGCGAGATAACTCATCGCGCTGCGGCGCTTGTGCGGATTGCCCTGCGCCTTCTGAAATTCCGCAATCGCCTCACCAATCTTGCCGGTCTGAAAATACAACACGCCCAGCTCAAACTTGATGGCGAGGTCGGTCGGGTATTTCTCCGCACGCTTCTGCGTTTCGGCCATCTGAAAAGCCAATTTCTCCGCCGTGATGGCCACCGTCTGTTCCGCCGTGGCGTCGTCAAACGGATTTAATTGCGAAATCTTGAAATCAAATTGCCGCACAATCGTATCCGCAATCGCGCGATCCAGCGTGGCGTCGCTGCCGAGTTCGGAATGCTTGACGCGGTCGTAAAGCGCGAGCGCGCGGGCAAACTGATTTTTCTGCGTGTAAAGTTCCGCGAGCGAACGGGTCAATTTCAGATTGTTCGGCTCGGTGATGAGGCGCGTCTCGTATTCCTCGATCAGCCGCAGCGCAACATCCTCGGTTTTCTGCGAGCGTTTTTCCTGTTCGAGCGAAACGGCTTCTTCCTTGTTTTTCAACACGTCGCGGAAGGTGCCGCCGGTCTCGGCCATTTCGTTATAGCCGCCTTCGTCGAGCAGCTTGTGCGCGGAAAGATTTTTCTGCGCCTGCAACAAATCCGGGTCGTAAGGCACGGCACTAATCAGGTCGTCGAGAAATTGTTCCGCGATGGTCGCGTTGCCGCCGGTCTCGGCGACGGTATTGGCGAAATCAATGACGAGCGCCTTGTCCTTGGGCGCGAGCCGCACCATCGTCTCCAGCGAAAGCACCGCCGTTTTAGGAAAACCCAGCGCGTGCGCGGCATCAATAATAATGCGATGGGCAAAGGGATTATTCGCGTCGCCGTTCAAAACTTCTTCCGCAATCGCCATCGCCTCGGCGGGATTTTTGTTCAACGACATTTTCGCTTTCGTAATCTGCGGCGACGAACCGGCGTTGCTCATCATCTTCTTAAAAAAGCCCGTGCTCGCGCCCGCCGAGCGCGCCGTCTGCGCCACGCGCAACGCCTTGCGCGCCTCAAATAAACCCGGTTCTTTTTGCAGCACCGAACAAAACAGCGTGGTGGCGTAATCGAAATTATCGCGTTGCGCGGCTTCGACCGCCTTGGCGTAAAGCCGGCGCAAATCGGGCGACAATTCGTTGAGGAGTTTTTCGGCCATAGGATTCAGAGCAGCTTCGTCCAACCGGAAAATAAATCAACCGCATTGTGCGCGCTGGCGCAACGCGTGATCCACGAGGACGAGCGCGGTCATCGCCTCGACCATCGGCACGGCGCGCGGCAACACACACGGATCGTGCCGGCCACGGCCTTTGAGCGTGGTGTTTTCCAGTTTTTCGGAAATCGTATCTTGCTCGTGCATGACGGTCGCCACCGGCTTGAACGCCGTGCGAAAGAAAATGGTTTCGCCATTCGAGATGCCGCCTTGAATGCCGCCGGAACGATTCGTCGTCGTAAAAACTTTTTTGTTCCGCGCGCGAAACGCGTCGTTGTGCTCGCGACCCGTCAGCAGGATGCCGCCGAAGCCATCGCCGCTTTCAAAACCTTTGCACGCGGGCAAACTCAACATCGCCTTGGCGAGTTCCGCTTCCAATTTGTCAAAAACAGGTTCACCCCAACCCGCCGGAACGCCGCGCGCAATGCCTTCGACAATGCCGCCAACGGTATTGCCTTCGGCGCGCATCTTCTCGATGAGACGAATCATCTTCTCCGCCGCTTTTACGTCGGGACAGCGAACGATGTTGGCTTCCACATCTTTCAATTTCACTTGGTCGGGATTGACGTCGCCGATGATTTTTTGCACCTGCTTGACGTAGGCGAGAACTTCCACGCCGAATTGGGCGCGAAGAATCTTTTTCGCAATCGCACCGGCGGCGACGCGGCCAACGGTTTCGCGCGCGCTGGCGCGACCGCCGCCCTGCCAGGCACGAATTCCATATTTGGCGAAGTAAGTAAAATCCGCGTGCGACGGACGAAACTTGTCCTTCATCTCGTTGTAAGCCTCGGAACGCTGGTCTTCGTTTTTCACCCACATCGAGATGGGCGTGCCGAGCGTCAGACCTTTTTCGGAAATGCCGGAGAGGATTTGAATCGTGTCGGACTCCTTGCGCGGCGTGACGATTTTGGATTGGCCAGGACGACGACGATCAAGGTCGGGCTGGATGTCCGCCTCGGAAAGTTTGAGGCGCGGCGGACAGCCGTCCACGACGACGCCGACGCCACCGCCATGCGATTCGCCCCACGTCGTGATGCGGAACAGTTGTCCAAAGCTGCTTGCCATGCGGAGATTATGCGGAAATTTTCCCGCGCGGTCAAATCTCCTTGAAACTTGAAACCTGAAACTTGAAACTGGCGCGAACATGAATCGCATTGTTGAGAAATTTTCGCAGTTGAAAGCCGCCGGCAAAAAAGGTCTCGTCGTTTACATCGGCGCGGGCGATCCGCATCTGCAAGCCACACACGACCTCGCGCTCGCGTTCGATAAAGCGGGCGTGGACGTGTTGGAACTCGGCGTGCCGTTCAGCGATCCGCTCGCCGACGGCTTGGTGAATCAACTTGCCGCACAGCGCGGTCTGGAATCGGGCACCACGCCGCCGAAACTTCTGGCAATCATCGCGGACATCCGCAAGCAATCGCAAATTCCGTTGGTGCTCTACATTTATTTCAACCTCATCCACAAAGTCGGCTTGGAAAAATTTATTACCGACTGCGCAAAAGCCGGCGTGGACGGTCTGCTCGTGCTGGATTTGCCGCCGGAGGAATCGGACAACTACGAGGCGCTGATGAAACGCGCCGGCCTCTGCCATATTTATCTCGTCGCGCCGACCACGCCGGAAGACCGCATGGAATATATTGTGAAGCGCGGCAGCGGATTTATTTATTACATTTCGCGCGAAGGCGTGACGGGAATGCAGACGAGTGTCGCGACCAACCTCGCGTCGCAGGTCGCCAAAATTCGCGCGCATACTTCGTTGCCCATCGCCGTCGGCTTCGGCATTTCCAATCCTGAACAGGCCAAGGCCGTCGCGGCGGAGGCGGACGGCTGCGTGGTGGGCAGCGCAATCGTAAATCAAATTGCCGAACACGGAAAATCGCCGGAACTCGTCACGAAGGTCGGCGCGTTCGTGAAGTCGCTGGCAGACGCGGTGAAGTCCGTCTGAACCAGACCGGTTTCGCCGGACGACTTATTGCTGCGACTGCTGTTTGGCTTCGCGAATTTCCGTCATGGTCGGCAGCGACATGAATTCCACCGCGTCCAGCAGGGCTTTCTTCTCGCCGCTGTCGGTGGTGGTGGCGGCCAGCTCCTTCAGCACCGGAATGGCGCTGCGGTCGCCGAACTGGATGGTCGCCTCGACCGCCGCCGCGCGGACTTCCTTGTCGGGATTCACCAGCTCGGTGAGGATGGCCTTGAGCGAGGCGGGGTCGTCATTGGCCTGCAATTCCTGAAGCTTGTCTATCTTCGCCTGGACGGCGGCCTCATGCAGGGCGTTCGTGTCCACGGCGTCCACCACCGGAGCCGGGTTCGTGGCCACCGGCGGCACGGCGGCTGGAACCGGGACTGCCGGAGCCGGCGCGGGCATGACCAGTGCAGCCACCACTTCCGGCTTGATGGGCGGGGCGGCGGGCGGAACTTCTTGGGTGGCGGGAGCCGCTTTCCGCCTGCAACCCCGCACTTGCAACCACGTTCCAGGCAATGTTATGCTGGCGAAAATGCAGGGGCAGCCCCGGCGGATGGCCGTCCATTTGCCAAACCGTGTTTGGACAATTCCACAGGTCAAAACCATGAAAAAAACCACCATTGGCATCCAGGATCGTTTCGTCGTCATCATGGCGGGCGGGCGCGGCGAACGCTTCTGGCCGTTGAGCCGCGAAACCATGCCCAAGCAACTGCTCGCGCTGCTCGGCAAAAAATCTTTCTTGCAGGAGGCCGTCGAACGGGTGCTGCCGCTCGTGCCGGCCAAAAATATTTTCATCATCACCAACACCGCGCAGGTCGCCGAGGTGCGGAAGCAGTTGCCCAAACTGCCCAAAAACAACGTCGTCGCCGAACCCATCGGGCGCGATACCTGCGCCGCTGTCACCCTCGGCGCGGCGTTGGTCGGCGCGCGCTCGACCACCGGCGTGATGGCTGTGCTGCCGGCGGATCATGTCATTCCCAACGCGAAAAAATTCCAGCAGATTTTGTCCGACGCCTTCGACGTCGCCGCGCAGGGACAGGCGATTGTGACCATTGGCATCAAGCCGACGGAACCAGCGACGGGCTACGGCTACATTCAGACGGGAACGGAACTGCCGACGCCCGCCGGCGGCAAAAAGACCAAGACGATTTTTTTTAAGGCCGAGCGCTTCGTGGAGAAACCGAACTTCGAGACGGCTTTGGAATACGTCAACAGCGGCCAGTATCGCTGGAACGCGGGGATGTTCGTCTGGAGTTTCATCACGGTCACAAACGGACTGGAGGCGCATCAGCCGGAAATGTTCGCCGCGTGCCAGCGCTGGTTCAAGGTCGCGGCCAATCCCGCCAAGCTCGCCAAAGTGCTTTCGAAGGAATATCCGGACATCAAAAAAATCTCCATTGATTTTGCGCTCATGGAAAAAGCGCAGAACGTCATCGTGGCCGACGGCGCGTTTGAATGGGACGATCTCGGCGCGTGGCCGGCGATTGCGCGGCACGTCAAGCAGGACGCCGAGGGCAATGCCGCCGTGGCGGATTTCATCCACGTGGACGCGGCTCGGAACATCATTTACGACGCGCGCACCAAAAACCGCACGCCCATCTGCGTGGTCGGTTTGCGCGATTCCATTCTCGTGCAGACGGACGACGCGGTTCTCCTCGCCCACAAATCGCAGGCGCAGAAAATCAAGGAACTGGTCAAGAAACTCGCGGCGGATGCGCGGTTGAAGAAATTGGTTTGAGTTCATTCGCTTGATGAATTCCGTGGTCATCTACACCGACGGCGGTTGTGAAGGCAATCCCGGCCCCGGCGGTTGGGGCGCGGTGGTGCGTTGCGGTGAAAGCGTCCGCGAAATTTCCGGCGGCGAACTCGCGACCACGAACAATCGCATGGAGCTGCGCGCGGCCATCGAATCGCTCGCCACGCTCACGGAACGCAGCGAGGTTTGTGTCTTCACGGATTCACAGTATCTCAAGAACGGCATCACCAAATGGATTAGCGGCTGGAAGCGCAAAGGTTGGCTGACGTCCACCCGAGAGCCGGTCAAGAATGTGGATTTGTGGAAGCGTCTGGACGAATTGGTCGCGCAACATCGCGTCACTTGGAAATGGGTGAAAGGTCACGCGGGCCACGCCGACAACGAGCGTTGCGATGGTTTGGCCGGACGCGAAATCACCAAACTGAAGCAGCAACATTCCAAATCTGACCGGCACGCGGCGCTCGCGACCTTCAAGAATCCAGCAGTCATCGAAACGCGCACTCTGCAACAAGCCAGTTTGTTTTAAGCGGAGCGCGCCCGTCCTCGGGCGCAGCAGCTCTCTCCTGCCAGCCGTTTCACCTATTCCGATAATTTCATTCTCACGAACATTGCTGCGGCCGGGGACGGCCGCGCTCCTTCGTGACATTCCGGTGACAGTTGAATTTTCCTTCACGCTTGGCTTGACCTTTACCGCTCAAAAGGCATCCTATTCGACTATTTTAGATCCTATGTTACACATTCGAAATATCGCCATCATCGCGCACGTTGATCACGGCAAAACCACCCTCGTGGATTGTCTGCTCAAGCAATCCGGCACCTTCCGCGAAAACCAGCACGAAACCAAAGAAGAACGCCTGATGGATTCGATGGATCTCGAAAAAGAAAAGGGCATCACCATCCGCGCGAAAAACGCGGCGTTCAAATACAAAGATTACCACATCAACATCGTGGACACGCCCGGACACGCGGACTTCGGCGGCGAAGTCGAGCGTATCATGAACATGATTGACGGTGTGCTGCTCGTCGTGGATTCCTCGGAAGGCCCGCAGGCGCAGACGCGATTCGTGCTGCGTAAGGCGCTCGAAGCAGGTGCGAAGCCCATCGTCGTCATCAACAAGATT
>CAILDU010000052.1 GCA_903833055.1 uncultured Verrucomicrobia subdivision 3 bacterium
AGCGGCAGCAAATTCACGAGCGGCTGGTCGCCGATGACGACGCCAGCCGCATGAACACTGGCGTTTCGCGTGAGGTCTTCGAGGATGAATGCGGTATCAATCAACTCGCGCGTCACCTCTTCGTTCTCGTAAGCTTCCTTCAACTCCGGCACTTGCTTGAGCGCCTTCGCCAAAGTCATTTTCAATTCGGCAGGAATTAATTTTGCCAGCCGGTCGCCATCGCCATACGCCAAACCCATCACGCGGCCGACATCGCGCACGACGCTTTTCGCACCCATCGTGCCGAACGTGATGATCTGCGCGACGGAATCTTTGCCGTATTTTTTGCGGACATATTCAATGACGTCGGCGCGGCGGTCGTCGGCGAAATCAATGTCAATGTCCGGCGGATTGACGCGCTCGGGATTTAGAAACCGCTCGAACAGCAGGCCGTAACGAATCGGATCTACGTTCGCAATTTCGAGCAAGTAAGTAACGAGTGAACCGGCGGCACTTCCGCGCGCCACGCAGGAAATTCCCACGCTGCGACCGTAACGAATAAAATCGCCGACGATAAGAAAGTAGGAAATGAAACCGGTTTTCTCGATGACTTCCATTTCCACTTTCAAACGATCAATGACCGTTTTAATGGCAGCGGTGACAATGGGATTGTCGAACGCGAGATTTTTTTCCTCGCTGGCAACGAGTGTCGGCAATCGTTTCGGATCATCAACGCCCGTCACGACAAATTCATTTCCCACCGCCTTCGCGTGAATCGTGTAACGGGTGAAAAGTCCTTCCGCGAGCCACTGCCGCAAAAAGCCCTCGCGCGTGAAATGTTCCGGCGGATGAAACACCGGATAGTGCAAATCTTTCGTCGCTTTCGGAAATTTTATTTCCAGATTGCACTTGTCCGCGACCTCGCGCGTATTCAAAACCGCTTCGGGAACTTCGGCGAAACGCGCCTTCATTTCGTCCGCGCTGCGCAGATAAAATTGTTCCGGCACGTAGCCCGCGCTCATGCGTTTCGGATCGCTCAACATGGATTGCGTGCCGATGCAGACGAGACAATCGTGCGCGTGCGAATGACTTTTTTCGACGTAGTGAACGTCGTTCGTCGCGACGAGTTTGAGGCCGAAATCCTTGGCAAAAATGAGCAACTGCTTGTTGACCTTCGCCTGTTCGGGAATGCCGTGATTTTGCAGTTCGAGGAAAAAATTTTCCGCGCCGAGCGTCTGCTTGAAAAAATCCACGGCGTCGCGCGCCTTGGCAATTTGATCTTTCATGATCAAATCCGGAATCTCGCTCGCGAGACAGCCGGACATCGCAATCAAGCCTTCGCTGTGCGCGGCGAGAATTTCCTTATCAATGCGCGGCTTGTAATAGTAGCCCTCCAAATGCGCGGCGGTCGTGAGCTTGATTAAATTTTTGTAGCCGACTTCATCCTTCGCCAGCAGACCGAGATGATGATACTTATCGCCCTCAACTTTTTTGCGTTCCAGCCGCGAACCGGGCGCGACATAAACTTCGCAGCCGATGATGGGCTTGATGCCCTTGGCGCGCGCGGCTTGATAAAACTCAATGACACCGTGCATCGCGCCGTGGTCGGTGATGGCGAGCGCGGGAAATTTTAACTCGTGCGCGCGATCCATGAGTTTGTCCAAACGGCACGCGCCATCGAGCAGCGAATACTCGGTGTGCAAATGCAAATGGACAAAATCAGCGTGCGACATGGCGACAATTTAACGCCCCGCCGCCGCGACACCAAGCCGCAAAGTTTTGAAAAATCCGCGCGGCCTCGTCCTCAATTTGGCTTGATCGGCGGGTGCGCCTTGACGTAAGCGGAAATCATCTGGTTGCCCATGCCCGCGCAGGAATACGACACGCCGTCCCAGCGGATGGCTTGTTCGATTTCCCGCGCCGTGGTGATGCCCTGCTGGTGAAGCAGCTTTTCCCAGTCGGCAAACAGGTTCAACTCATAAAAACTCGTCGCCAGCGCTGGTGAATTTGTTTTGTCCGTTGCTGCCAGTTGCCAGCGCAGCAGCGGCAGGTAAAAACGCCGCTTGTTCTCGGCCCACCACGTTTCATTTTTATTGGGCATGGCGGCCAAGGCCGACGTCAGCCGTTGTGCAGCCTCCGGCGCATTCGTGGCGGCGACAAATGGAATCGCATTTCCTTCTGTGTTACCGGTCGCTTTGGATTCCCATTCCTGCCGGGTGCAGTAATACGGCGGCGGCAGTTCATCCACCAAATCCAGCATCACGCCGGGCAGGCTGGTGTTAAAGGAATTGTTGCGGTTGATCTGGACGGTAAGCTTCGTCGGGCCGCGCACGAGAAAGCGCTTATACACACCACCCCAGAAATCATTAATGCGGCTCTGCGCCAGTTCAGGTTTCTGGTCAAACTCCACGATGTCATAAAACGACCGCATAACCCAAGTGTTGCCGATGTGCTGGTCCAGTGAGCTGCGGCCCGGATGCGGACGGATGGAAATTTTGTAATCACGGAAACGGTTTTTGGATTCGTTGCCGTTGGGATTGACATCGTAAAGCGACAAGTAAAACAGCCCCGCTGGGATGCTCAACGAGCAATCCAAGTGCGGCCCGTCCATCGTCATTGGATAAGTCTGGCCATTGTCAACCCATTCGGATTCGCGGCGGTTCACGTCCCACGTCGTCAATTTTTGCAGGACGCGGCTGTGGAGATATGTGGGCGACATTTCCAGGCAGCGGTTGTCTTTCGTCGCCAGCCATTGGATCCAATACCGCATCGAATCGCCCGTCCGGTGATTCAACCCGATCCGCGCGTCATACATCACGTCCCAGCCGGCGCCCCAAAGATCGTTCTTCGGCGACCAGTTCGCGCAGAGCACAATCCAAAAACGCCCGTAACGTCCCGTCCATTGCCCTTCCGTTCGCCAGTCGTCTTCCAGCGGAACCACCGCGCCGTTGGTCAGCCTGTCGGCGGGCACGGCTTCAATTTCCTTCAACAGCGCATTCAACTCCGTCAAATCCGGTGCCCCAGCCGGAATTGGAAAATTTCCCGGAGCCGGAACCTTGCCAGAAATGTCCCGCAAACTCGCCGGAGTAACCGCCGGCCCGGTCGCCTGCCACAAGCCGCCGCCATAGCTGGCCAGCCAGGGATGAAAAGCCGGCCACGGCAAAATGGCGCGGAGATAATCTGCCTTGCCAGTGGCTTTCGGCGGCAGCGCCAAAATTTCCGTCTGTGAATCACCGTTTAGCGCCAGTAAGCCCTGCTGCCGAAATCCGAGCCAGACCAGACCTTGGCCGTCGGCCGCCAGACACGTCACATAATCTTCCGGCAATAAATCGTTCGGGGCATTGGTGGCGAGCCAGTCTTTCGGCGGGCCACCCGCCAGACCTTTCATTTTGTCCGCAAAATCCTTGCCGCGCCGAAAAGTCCACGTCACCCCGCCATCGTGGCTCCAGGCCAGCCCACCATCCGTGGCGGCGTAAACAGTTCCATCCTTGGCCACCAGCAAATCATTGATTAATTTTGACGGCACGCCGTCGCCGGTGAACGCGGGATTTTTTTCATCCGTCGTCGGCGCGAGACTCCAAGTGCGATAATCCGCCGCCCGGCTGGCCATCGCGATGCCGTCGCATTGCGTGCCAATAAATATGTTTCCCTTGGCATCAAAGGCGATTGCGTCCACCTGGTCCGCCGGCAAACCATCTGCCCGCATATAATGCCGCCATTCATTCTTGCTTACCGAATATCGAGTCAGCCCGGCGCTCGTGCCCAGCCACACATCACCGTCCACCGGACAGACCGCGATTTTAAAAATTCGTTCGCCGATGGGGCCGTTGGGCACGTCGTAGTTTTTCCAGTTTGTGCCGTCAAAAACCGAGACCCCGTGGTTTAGGTGTCCCGCCCAAATGCGCCCCTGTTTGTCCACGGCCAGGCTGTAAGCGTAATCGTCGCCTAAGCCGTCTTTGGTCGTGAAGTAGGTCCACTGCGCGTCGGCGGGCAGGCCGGGATTGAACCGCCAGACGCCATGTGCTTCCGTGCCCACCCACACATCGCCTGTCCCATCCCGCACGAGCGCCGCGACCATTCCGCCGGGTGCCTTCAAGTTGGTCCAATTGGCAGTGAATGCCCTTAATTTGGCCGAACTAGGCGGATGATTTTTTGAAAAATAAATTACC
>CAILDU010000053.1 GCA_903833055.1 uncultured Verrucomicrobia subdivision 3 bacterium
CATTTGCAAGTCGCACGAGTTCGTTCAAAACTTCTTCTTCCACGCCGCGTTTTAATACGCGGCAGCTCATGAGCCAGGTATCAATCTTCATCGTGTCGCCGACTTTTTCGCCGATGACGATGGAAATCAAACCGTGGTCGCCGAAACGATCTTTCAGCCGCACGCTGAATCCGGCGAAGTTTTTATCATTCATGACCGCGATGACTTCTGCCTCGCTACGGCGGTGCGTGGTGAGATTGAACTGATTGCTTTTGTTGATGAGTTGCGAGAGACGCGGCACATCGACCGGCACGAATTCGCTGATGGTTGATTCCATTTCGAGCGACGTGAGATACGAACCCATGTCCGTAACCGTCGCTTCTAAATTTTTCCGCTGCGCGTCGGAACGATACTGGCTCGTGCGCTCGGCGTCCTCGTTCGTGATGCTGCGCGGCTCGAACAGCCGGCAGTCCGCAAGTTGCGCAACGTAATCCGACGGATCCTGGCCGAGCAAAATCGTCGTCACTTCGGGCACGAATTGACGGACGATTTCAATCTCCGCCGGGTTGTCGTCCACGAACACAAAACTGTCGAGACCGAGATTCAACTCTGGCGCCATCGCGCGGATATTTTCGGATTTCGGCTCCCAATTCGCCTTGAAAGAAACGATGTCGTCTAATCGCAAAACCATTTCGGGATGTTTTTGAAACGGTTCCTGCGCTTTGTCCAAATCATTTTTGCTGCACACGGCCAGCAGCACGCCGCGCTGCTTGAGCGAGACAATATATTTTTGAAACGCCTTGAACGCCTCGCCGCGCGGCGACGTGTCGCCGAGTTCGATGCCTTCCAAACCATCATCCGCCACCACGCCGCCCCAAAGTGTGTTGTCCAAATCCAAAACGAGAACTTTTTTTGGCGCGCGCTTCAGCGAAAAAATTAATTGCGTAACTTCGCGCGCAAGTTCCACGAGCAGCGCAGAGGAACACGGTTGCTTGCTCTCAAACCACGAACGTTCGTCGCGCGCGGCGAGACCGCCAAAGCGGTTCGCCAAAAATTCCAAGTCGCAAATGTGTAAGAATGACGGGGCGTTTAAGCCGAGTTCCAGATTTACCCATTTACGAAACGACCAGTCGGAACCGAGCGTGCGCGAACGGAACGCGCCGAGATCGTGCCGCGCGGGCAGCATGAAATTTGTGACAATAATTTCCGCACGCGTCTTTTCATTCACCTTGCGCGCGAGGTCGAGCACGCCATCCACGACGCGCTGCGCTTCGGCTTGTTGCAATTCTCGCGCGTCGGTCAAATTGCCGGTATAAGTGCAACGGCGTTCGGCGGGCAAAATAAAAACGACGTGCGGCGCGAATGCGTAAAGCTCGCTATCGTCATCCATGATTTCGGAAATGTAATTGTCAAAATCGCCTTGCCACAGCTCGACCGGAAAATTTTCGACTTCGCAGAGATGTTCGATGAGTTCGTGCAGCGGATACAAACTGTAACCGCCCAAAATCGCGAGGCGTAGTGCCTGCGCTGGCGATTTAGGCTTCGTCAAATTGCGCGCGTGCGCTTTTTTGCGGAGCGACGAGAGTAAAAATAATTCCTCAAAATCGCGCGCGGATCTGGTCAGTGTTTTAAGCCGCGCCCAGAATTCCGGGTCGTTGGCCAGCAGCAATTTTTTGATTTCGCCGAATTCCATTTCAGCGTTTGGAGATGAGTTGTTCGATTTCGAGCAGGCGGAGATTCATGCTGTTGAGAATCAGGCCGAGGCCGAGCGAGAAGCATGACAGCATCACCAGCGACGCGGCAAGGATGGCGCTCGGCACGCGATGGACGAAATGTTCGGTGACAAATTCATAGATGGGCAGCGCGCCCGCCGCCAGTCCCAGCGCGAATAAAATCAGCGCGATGCTGCCAAAAAATGTCAGCGGCTTGTAGGATTTGACGATGAGAAACAGCCGCAGCAGCACGCGAAAGCCGTCGCTGAACGTATTAAGTTTTGAGAAGCTGCCTTCGGGCCGCGCACGATACGGCGCGGGCATTTCCTGAATGACTTGGCCGCGATACAACGCCTGCAAGGTGAGTTCGGTCTCCACATCGAAACCTTTCGTCGTGACGGGAATTTGCCGCGCGGACTCGCGTGTGAACACGCGGTAGCCGGAAAAAATATCAGAGACGTGCGACTTGAACATCCAGTTGATGATGCCGCAAACCATCTGGTTGCCAGCGACGTGGAGCGGGCGAAAAGATTTTTCGCCGTGGCTGGTGAGGCGTGTGGCAATAGTCATGTCGGCATCACCGCGCAAAACAGGTTTTAATAATTCATGGACGTGGCTGGCTTCGTAAGTGTCATCGCCGTCCACCATCACGAGGATGTCCTCGGTAATTTGCTCGAACATCGCGGCGACCACGTAGCCTTTGCCCTGGCGTTTTTCGCGACGGACAATCGCACCAGCTTTGGCGGCAATTTCTGCCGTGCCGTCGGTGCAGTTGTTGTCATAGACGTAAATTTTTGCGTCCGGCAGTTCGCGGCGGAAGTCGGCAACGACCTTGGCGATGGTTACCGCCTCCTGATAGCACGGGATGACAACGGCAACGTTCGGTTGGGTGGAGTTCGGCATAATTATTTTTTTTTGGCGGACGGCGGGCGCGCGACGAACAGCAACGACTGGCCGACGGGCGGCGGCAGAAATTTTTCCAGCCGCGACAGCACCGGCACAATCCACCCGTCAAATAAGCGGATTTGCGCGTCGCTCTGATTTTCACGGCGGGCGAATTTTGCGTTCCACCACCAGCCCCAGATGCCGACGAAATTGTAGTAGCGCATCGTTTCAATTTCCATTCCCAAGCCGGCGACGAGCGGGCGCGTGTAAGTTTTGGTGTAGCGGCGGTAATGGCCAAGTCGCGTGTCGGTGGCGCCGAACGCCCATTGGCCGGCGGGCACGAGCACGACGATGCGACCGACGGGCGAAAGATGTTTTCTTAATTCGGCGAGCACGGCGGCATCGTCTTTGATGTGTTCCAGCACGTTCATCAAAACGATGGCATCGAATTTTTTGCCGGCCGGAATTACGTCGTGGAGCGATTCAACGGTGGTGCGCAGAGCGGCCACATTTTTCAGCGGCGCAACTTTTTCGCGAAGCTGGTTGAAGCAGTATTCGTTCGGCTCGAGGCTGGTGACGAATTTGGCGATGGACGCGAGCTGCGGCGTGAAGTTGCCGATGCCGCCGCCGACTTCCAAAACTTCGCCGCCCAGAAAGGGCGCGACCATTTGGAACTGCCAGCGTTGGTAGTTTTGTGCCCGCGCCATCTGGCGCAAATCCTCGACATAAAACGGGTCAATCTCGACCGCGAAAGATTCAGCGGGCGGATTCATGTGGCGCGTTAAGTTGGTTGGCGGGATTCAGCTTCACGAGATACCAAGATTCGTATTGGGGCGGCGAGTGCGCGTCAAGCATTACGTTGCGGGGATATTCAAAAATCATCTGTCCGTGCATGGCGGCGAGCCACGCGGCGAGGCCCAGTCCGTAACGTTCCGTCACGCCACGCGCGGTGACGACGGCGTATTCCAAATCGGACGGCGGCAACGGTGCGTGTGCTCCCGGCGGCACGCCGAGCTCTACAATGACGCGGCGACCGAGCGGTTGCCAAAGGCCATAGGCAGTGTCGCGAAAGCCACCAGCAAAACCCAGGCGCAGCGCGCCCTCCGGCAATTTTTCACGTAAAGGCGCAAGATCGTCGCGCAGGTAATTCCAAAAGGCGTATTGCTCGGCAATTTTTCCAACGGCGGCACTGTGCGTAATGTGGGCAAGGGTTTGCACGGGAACCAGCGGACGTGCGGGCGTCAAAATCATTATGGGAATTACGGTGGCGGCGGCGCACCCGGCGATGATGCCGGAAAGTTTATTCTGTTCCAATGCCGACACGCGCGGGCAGCGGAGCAGGGCGACAAGCAGCAGCGGATAAAACGGCGCGGCGATGCGCGGTGAATGATCGGAGCCGAGTTTGGTGAGATAGACGACATACGCAATCCATGTCAGCCACGGCACGAGTCGCCACGCGCATGGCAGTGGGGCGGTGGTGAATGACGCTGGGTTAATTTTTACGAACCAAAGTCCCGCGATTAAAAACGCGACATAAACGGCCAGTCCAAAACCAAAACCGGCGGGACCTTCATAGACCATTTCACCGTAATGAATGTTGCTGAATTCACCGTGCGATTGCCGGAGCCAGTTGACGAAAGAACTGTGGTTCAAGCCATCCAGCATGACG
>CAILDU010000054.1 GCA_903833055.1 uncultured Verrucomicrobia subdivision 3 bacterium
CTGCCGCGATTGCCCACGGCTGGTTCCCACCAAAAAATTCCTTTGCAGCGCTGATCAGGCGTTTGCAAAGCCACGCGCGTCAGTTCATCCAGAAAATCGCGCTGGCCTTCGGGCGTTTCGGGAAACGGCCCAACGCGGTCACCGGTTTCGCGCGCCGCCCGCCAGTTGTAAGCCGTCTCCACAATGATGATGTCCTTGTGATAGGTGTTCGCGGTGAATGTCAGATTTTCGCGCAAGTCCATCAGCGATCCATGCCACCACGGATAATAAGAAAACCCAATGAAATCAAAGGAAATCTTGTAGCCGTTCAGCTTGTCGAAAAAATATTTCGTCTTTGCCACGCTGCCGCCGGTGTCAATGTGGATCATGATTTTCGGCGGCGAATTTGTGCCGCGTCCGGCGTCCACACCTTTGATTCCCGCGCGAAGATAATCGGCGAAATTATCCCAATGCGCCGGCAACTTTCCATCCGGCCACAACATTCCGTGCGTGATTTCATTGCCAACTTGCACCATGTCCGGCAAGACGCCTGCATCGCGGAACGCGGCGATGGTGTCGCGCGTGTATTCAAAAACTTCTTTCACGCGCGTCTCGTGCGACAAATCTTTCCACGCTTCCGGCGTCGGCTGCTGCTTCGGATCCGCCCACGAATTTGCGTAGTGCAAATCGAGCAGAAATTTGTAGCCGAGCTTCTTCGCGTCCTGCGCCTCGGCAATCGTATAAGCTAAATCGTTCGGCAGATTGCCGCCGACCGGCTCGACAAAGATGCGGAGGCGAATCCAGTTGTAACCGTGATTTTTGAAAATCTGCAAACCGGGCAACGCGTTCGTTCCGTCCTTAAAAACTTTTCCGCGCGCCTCGGACTGTTTCAAAAACGACAAGTCTGCGCCGAACGCAAAGTCCGCCGCGCGCGAAAAATTTCCCGCTGTGTCGCAAAGGATAATTGCCGCCAGCAGCGAAGATTTGATTTTGAAATTCATCTCAATTTCATTGTGCCACGCGCGTTTCGCACGGCCAGACATAGCCCAAACTCGGAGCGTCGCCGGTCTGCGCTGCAATCGTGTCCAGCACGATGCCCGGATCCACCATCCAGATTTTCAATGTGTGCAAGCCGGGTTTCGCGATGGTCTGAACGCTCGAAGTCAGTGCCGCATTCCGCAAAACATTTTCGCCCCACACGCGGTTGTGTTCGTCCTGACTTAACGGCAGCGAAATAATTTTCGGCGGCGCGTCGTCCAGCGCCATCGCGTAACGCTGCGGCTGGCCGGTCTCGACGGAAAACGTCGGCAACGCGCGGGCGGTAAATTTCCAGTCGCCGACTGTTTGAAAATCAATTTTGAATTCCAAGCACGGTGATTCAGTCAAAATCTTTTCCGGCGTGGCGCGCACGGCCACGGTTGTTGGAAAAATGGAAACGGATTCGCCATTGTAGCCGAGACCGGAAATCTTTTGCCAATTTGCGTCGTTGCCGGAAACAAAGCGCGTCGCATGTTCCGCTTCCATCACGACGCAATGATTGTTTTCAAAGAAGTCCGCGCCGTTAGTAGGGTTTGTTTTCAAAACGCTGAAACTGTTGGTAGCATTGGCGGTTTCCGTCATCGCAAGCGCAGGTGGCACACCCAAATCAACCTGTTTGCGCGGGTTTTCAGACATCATGTTCCGCCACTTGCCGCCAGCGATTTGCTCGTTGTAAATCTTCGTGAGCCGATGGATTTCATCGGCCGCCGCCGTCGAACCGGCGAGACATTTTTCATTCATCGCCGCCGCCGCCTTGACCGGATAGCCGACTAGTTCAAAAAACGAATCGCGCAATTCCGGCGGCAGATTTTCCCCGACGATGTCAACGCGCTCGGACAGCCTTTGCCACGCCAGCAATCGTTGCGCGGCTTCGCTGGCGGCAAACAAATTATTCGTCGGAAAGTTCATGTGCTCCGGCTTGCGCTGAAAATTCAGGCAGTAATAATTGGCCATCACAGCTGTGATTTGCAGCGCATTTGCCGCGCTGAAATCGCGCGTGATTTGTTTTTCCAACAAGTTGTAAGTATTCGTGCCGTTCCACGAATGCGGATTCCACGCGAGTTTCAAAAAGAATTCGATGTCGAGTTCCGCCGGTTTCAAATCGCCGACGTTGAGCATCCAAACCTTGTTCGCGCCGTGGTCAAACGCCTTCGTCATTTCCTCGGCAATGAGTGCGGGCGGCGTGGAGCAAAGCCAGAGATAATCGCGCGGCGCGCCCCAATACGAAACGTGATAGTAAACACCCGCGCCGCCGCTGCGCGCCCGCTCGCGCGCGTTGGAAAACTGGCTCACGTAGCCGTAATTATCATCCGGCCAGACGAGTGTGATGTCGTCCGGCATGTTTGTCATCAGCCGATAGAGCGGCAGCACTTCCTTGTAAGGACAAAAAATCTGCGGGACTTGCGCGACGTTCGGGTTGACGTTGCGCGCGAGCATTTCGCGCTGGTCGGCGATGATGGTTTCGAGCCGCGCGGCCTTTTCGCGCTGCGTGCCACCACCGGGCATCGCGCCATCATGAATGCCGCGCATTCCCATCGTATAAATATTTTCAAATTTTCCGTTTTCGCGGATGCGCTGTTCCCAGTATTTCAAAACGCCATCTGGGTTCGTGACAAAATTATAGTCGCCATTCGTTTTCGCATCCCATTCACTGACGTTGTTGCGAAGCATCTGCTCGCAATGCGATGAACCCATGACAATGCCGTATTCATTGGCGATTTTCGCGTCGTCAGGAAACGAGTTAAATGCCGCCGTGCCGGGGTGCATCGCCGGCCAGAGATAGTTCGCGCGCAGCCGCAGCAGCAGTTCAAAAATCTTCGCGTAAGTTTTCGACCCGATGTTGCCGGTCGCCGGCTCCAAAGTTTTGGCCGCCCACGGACGCAATCCCCAATCTTCGTCATTCAGAAAAATGCCGCGATATTTTACGGCGGGCGGAAGTTGTTTCAAAAAATCGCCGTGCAGCACGAGCAGATTATTTTTTTTTACCGGCACATCCGCCCACCAA
>CAILDU010000055.1 GCA_903833055.1 uncultured Verrucomicrobia subdivision 3 bacterium
GCAGCGCAGTCTGCGTCGAGCGCCGACGCGGCGAATTCGCAGCGTCGGTGTAGAGCCGATCCTTGATGACGTCGTGATAGACGGACGAGAGTTCCACGGCGATGAACTGGCTGAGCTTTTGATAGACGACGTGGAATTCGGATTGGTCGTAGGCGGCGAGCACTTCGGCTTGGAGCTTCGCGAATTCTCCAAGAATCCAGCGGTCGAGTCCGGTGAGCTGGTCGTCCGCCACGGTTTGCCGGGGATAAATTCCCACGCTTCATCGGCCGTAAACGCCAGGATCGGCGAGAGCATCTGGCAAAGACCAGTCACCAGGCGGTGCAGCGCAGTCTGCGTCGAGCGCCGACGCGGCGAATTCGCAGCGTCGGTGTAGAGCCGATCCTTGATGACGTCGTGATAGACGGACGAGAGTTCCACGGCGATGAACTGGCTGAGCTTTTGATAGACGACGTGGAATTCGTATTGGTCGTAGGCGGCAAGGACTTCAGCTTCGAGCTTCGCGAATTCACCGAGCACCCAGCGGTCGAGGCCGGTCAGCTTGTCGTCGGGCACGGAATGTTTCGCGGGATCAAAATCGTAGAGGTTCGAGAGCTGGTAGCGCAGCGCGTTGCGGATGCCGCGATAGGTCTCGCCGACCTTGTTGATGCGTTCCTCGCTCACGACGATGTCGCTGCGGTAATCCTGCGACGCGACCCACAGCCGCACCACGTCCGCGCCGTATTTTTTGACGTAGGCCTCGGCGGTCTGCGGTTTTTCGTAAGCGCCCTGTTTGCTCTTAGAAATTTTTTCACGGTCGGCATCCACCATGAAGCCGTGCGTCAACACGGTCTTGAACGGCGCGGCGCCGTTGCCCGCGAGCGAAAGCAGCAGCGAGGATTGAAACCAGCCGCGATGCTGGTCACTGCCTTCCAAATACACATCGGCTTGCCAGCGACGCGGGTCTTTTTCGTCAAATTCAGGACGCTGCAATTCTTTTCGACGCTGCAAAACCGATTTTGATGACGAGCCGGAATCAATCCACACGTCGAGCGTGTCATTGGATTTGGAAATGGCTTCTGCGCCGTTCCAATCTTTTGGCTTCACGAGTGACCAAAGTTCGCTCGCGGATTTTTCAAACCAGATGTTTGAACCATGTTTCTCGATGAGATCGGCAGCGTTGCGGACAATTTGCGCATCTAGCATCGGTTCACCTTTCGCGTCGTAGAACGCGGGAATCGGCACGCCCCAAGTGCGCTGGCGGCTAATGCACCAGTCGGGACGCGATTGCACCGCGCCCTTGATGCGGTTCACGCCCCAGTCGGGAATCCACTTCACGCGATCAATCTCGGCGACGGCCTGCTCGCGAAACTTGTCATGATCAATCTTGATAAACCATTGATCCATCGCGCGGAAAATGATCGGCGTTTTGCTGCGCCAACAATGCGGGTAGCTGTGATGATAATTTTCCTGATGCAACAGCGCGTGACGGACGCGGAGTTCGTGCAGCACGGCTTCGTTGGCGTCGCTCTTGCCATGTTTTTCCAGAATGGATTTGCCAACCATCTCGGCGGGCATCTGCTGCTCAACAGGCAATTCGTTTGAGTAGGCCAACTTTCCGTCATCGTCCACCGGCGAATAAATCGGCAGGCTGTTCTGGCGCCCGAGATTATAGTCGTCCAAACCGTGACCGGGCGCGATGTGAACGAAACCGGTGCCAGTGTCACTCGTGACAAAATCAGCGGTGAAGGCCTTGCCAGTGCGATTGCAGAATGGATGCTGGTATTGAATCGTGGCGAGTTGCTCAACCGGGAATGGCGTTTCGGTGTAATTGGTCCAGCCACATTTCTCAGCCACGGCGGGTAACAATCCGCGAAATAAAATGAAATTCTCTTCGCCGACTTTCGCGACGACGTATTGAAGCTTTTCGTTGTAAGCCACGGCCAAGTTCGCTGGCAACGTCCAAGGCGTCGTCGTCCAAATCACGATGAAAGTTTTTTCACGACCGATGACTGGAAACTTCACATAAACGCTCTGACTGACATGGTCGGCATATTCCACCTCGGCTTCGGCGAGGGCCGTGCGGCACGGAATGCTCCAATACACCGGCTTTTTGCCGCGATAAACAAAACCCTTGGCCACGATGTCGGCGAACATCCGCAGTTCGTCGGCCTCGTATTCCTTGTTCAGCGTGAGATACGGATTTTCCCAATCGCCAAGCACGCCGAGTCGTTTGAACTGCGTGCGCTGGAGATCGATGTATTTGCGGGCGTAGGTTTCGCAGGCCTTTCGGATTGTAGCCGCATCGGCAGACGTATCGCCAGCCTTGCGCATATCTTGGGAAACCTTGAATTCAATTGGCAAACCGTGACAATCCCAGCCGGGAATATACGGCGCATTTTTGCCGCGCAAGGTCTGATACTTGATGATGATGTCTTTGAGAATTTTGTTCAACGCCGTGCCAACGTGAACATCGCCATTGGCGAACGGCGGGCCGTCGTGAAGGACAAATTTTTCTTTACCCTCACGCGCGGCTTGGATTTTTTCGTAGAGTTTCGCAGCAGTCCATTTTTCCAGGCGTTGCGGTTCGCGCGTGACGAGGTCGGCCTTCATGGCGAAGTCCGTGCGCGGCAGATTCAATGTGTCTTTATATTCCATGGCAAAATCGAATGAAAACGGTAGCAGCGGGGAAAATGGGTGTCAACGAACGCGGTAGGGAGAAATGATTGACCCGTAAAAGAAAAAACCGGACCAGTAAGCCAGAGGATGGCCGAAAGGTCCGGGGAATTCAGAATGAGCACAACGTAAGATTACGGAGAACTCGCGCGTCAGCTGCACTCAAGCCGACGCCGAAATTGTTAAAATTCAAAGATCAGGTTGTCAGCTAGGACTTATCCCCGCTGCAACTGTGAACATTAAATCACGACTCCTTATTTTTGTCAATGCGTAAAACAAATTATAAGTAATACTATTGATGTCGAAGGCGGCTATTAGGCGGAAAACCACCTAGCCAACTCCAGTTTACAAAAGTCACGAACGCAGATTCCGGCCGATCTTTGGAATAAGCAAAGCGCTGACAGCAACCATAAGCTCGATTTTATTGAGTTTTTTTATTTTGTGAATAACTTGCGAATAAAAGTTAATATGTTGTCCTCGAATGTTTCGCTGCAATCCCATAAAAACCTCTTCGCAATTGTGAATCGGATTGGGAGATTGGAGCGATGCGGGATGGCGATAAAGAAGTAGCGATTTTTCGAACGCATATCTTAATCAAAATAAACGATTTATGAATAAGATTGGACGGCAATCAACTTGGGTCAGGGCAAACATTTAATGTTTTCGCTTGAATAACAATTCGCTACGCGGTTGACTGGTGCGCGGCTTGATGAAGAATGCAAGCCAGCCAGCGGAGTGAATAAAGCGGTAAAATTTGGGTATTTGCGGAAAAACATGCAGATTTCGGCAGAAAAAATTTGGCACTCGGCGCAGGAGCATTTACGCGCAAAATTGAGTCAGGATACTTTTAGTATGTGGTTCGCGCCCTTGCAGGCAAGTGCGATGGACGCCAGCCACATTACCATTGAGGCTCCGAACGAATTTTGCGAAGTGTGGCTCAAGGATAATTATCTTGGGCTGATGCAAGATGCTGTGGCAGCAGCGGCAGGCTGCAAGTTACAGGTCAAATTCAAAGCGATTGCTCCCCAGTCGGCTGTCTCCAAAACCACCGCTCGTCTGGCGGCTGAACCGGCAAAATCTAAAGCGGCGACAGTTGATCGCACTACCACCAACGTGGATTTGCATTTCAACCCGAAAAATACTTTTGAATCGTTCGTGGTGGGCGGCAATAATAATTTTGCCTACGCGGTCGCCAAGGCGGTCGCGGAATCACCGGGCAAAGTTTACAATCCATTGTTTCTGCACGGCGGTGTCGGTTTGGGCAAAACACATTTGCTGCAGGCCATCGGCCAACACGTCGCCGGCAATAAAAAAGGCGCGCGCGTCGCTTATGTGTCGTCGGAAAAATTCACGAACGAATACATCGAAGCAATTCAAAACAACAAGCTGGTAGCGTTCCGCAAAAAATATCGTCAGAGCGAAGTGCTATTGATTGACGACATTCAATTTCTTGCCGGCAAAGAACGCATTCAGGAAGAATTTTTCCACACGTTCAACGCGCTGCACGAAGCGCACAAGCAAATCGTTTTGACCTGCGACCGGCCGGCCAGCGAAATTCAAGGCTTGGAACAGCGTTTGGTTTCGCGTTTCGAGTGGGGACAGACCGCAGACGTCTTGGCACCGGATGTCGAAACCCGTCTGGCGATTCTCCAGAAAAAAGCGCAGACGATGAATGTGACGTTGCCGGAAGACGTCATGAATTTTATCGCCACGCGCATCCGCACGAACATTCGCCGGCTTGAAGGCGCGCTCATTCGCGTTTCGGCATTGGCGTCGCTCACGGGCAAAAAATTGACCGTGGATGTTGTCGAAAATTTGCTCCGCGAAATGTTGCATGAAGAAGGTCGTCAGACCATCAGCATCGAAGTCATCCAGAAAAAAGTGGCGGAACATTACGACATTCGGCTGGCGGATATGACCAGCAAGCGCCGCCCGGAAAACATCGCTTTTCCGCGCCAGATTGCGATGTATCTCTCGCGGATGATGACCGAAAGTTCTTTGAGCAGCATCGGCGAAGCGTTTGGCGGCCGCGATCATGGCACGGTGTTGCACGCCTACCGGCTCGTCAAAGACCGCATGGATGTTGATTCAAACGTCCGTCAAGTCGTCAGCTATCTGGAAAAGCAGTTGACGCGGTGAAAGCAGTTTTTAATTCTTAATTTTGAATTTTTAGTTAATTTGCGGTGGAACTAAAAATTCAAAACTTAAAATTTAAAATTCATGCCCGCCATCGAAGTTAGCAATCTCACCAAAGCTTTTCGCACTTACAAAAAGACGCCGGGATTTTCTGGCGCGGTCAAAGGACTGTTTCACCGGCAATATGATCAGACCATTGCCGCCAACGATGTCAGTTTCAAAATTGAGCCGGGCGAACTCGTCGGTTTTCTCGGCCCGAACGGTGCGGGCAAAACAACGACTTTGAAAATGCTCGCCGGATTGCTATACCCGACCAGCGGTTCCGCAAAAGTTCTTGGCCACACACCATGGGAACGGCATGACGATTATCGTCGCCAATTCGCGCTCGTGCTCGGCCAAAAAAATCAGCTCTGGTGGGATTTGCCAGCGCGCGAATCATTGGAGTTGAATGCAAAAATTTATGGCATCCCTGACGACCGCTTCAAAAAAACTGTCGGAGAGTTGACGGAGTTGCTCGGCGTTAAAGAAAAATTAAACGTCAATGTCCGCGAACTTTCCCTCGGCGAGCGGATGAAGATGGAGTTAATCGCGTCGCTGCTGCATCAGCCGAAAGTTTTATTTCTTGATGAACCGACCATCGGCCTTGATGTCACTTCGCAAAAAACGGTTCGTGATTTTATCCGCCATCACAACGCAGAACAAAAGACGACCATTGTTCTGACTAGTCACTACATGGCCGACATTCAGGAATTGTGCGAGCGCGTCATCATCATTGATCACGGCAAAATTTTCTTCGACGGCAAGTTAAGCGAAATCGTGGATCGTTTCGCTGATTTCAAGCTGGTCACGATTCAATGCGCCAACGCCATCGCACAGTCGGCAGAAAAATTGTCCAGCTACGGCGAAGTGGTAGAGCAAAGTTTTACTTCCATAAAGTTGAAAGTAAAACGGGATCGCGTCATTACGGTTTGCAAAGCGTTACTCGACGAATTGCCCGTCACGGATATTGATATCCAGGAAGTGCCGATTGAAGATGTCATCCGGCAAATTTTTTCGCAGTAATTTTATATTTCTCTATCGTATCTTCTCACGTTGCCTCACGTTAAAAACATCCATATCAAAATAAAAAACCCGAAGAAATAATTCTTCGGGTTTTTATTTGAAAGACTGGCGGCTACCTACTCTCGCGGAAGCTATACAACCACTACCATCGGCCATGCAGCGTTTGACGGCCGTGTTCGGAATGGGAACGGGTCGGACCACTGCGGTAATGCCACCA
>CAILDU010000056.1 GCA_903833055.1 uncultured Verrucomicrobia subdivision 3 bacterium
CCAATAATCTGGTCCGGCGTCAGTCCCAAAAATTTGCAGTAGGTCTGGTTGGCAAAAGTGAATCGTCCCTGCCGGTCGCGACGAAAAACGCCCTGGGGCATGGTCTCCACCAAGGACTGGTAGAGTGAGTCGGAGCGTTTCAGCGCCTCGGCCATCTGCCGCTGCGCGGTGATATCCTCGACGGTGCCTTCGTAGTACAGCAGTTTGCCCTGGGCGTCGCGGACGGCGCGGCAGTTTTCCTCAATCCAGATAATGGTTTCGTCCTTGCGATAAATCTTCGACTCGAACCCGCTCAAGGTGTCGTTCTCCTGCATGAGCCGCACAAATTCCTCGCGGCGACCGTGGTCCACGTAAAGGCGGTTGGCGATGTCCTTGATGCCCGCCATCAATTGCACCGGCGAGTCATAGCCGTATATGCGGGCGAGCGCGACGTTCGCTAAAAGGTAATTGCCGCTGGGCGTCGTGCGGAAAATACCTTCCACGAGATGATCGAACAGGCCGTAGTAATTTTCCTTTTCCTCGACCAGCGCGATGCGTTCCTGCTGGCGCGCAATGGAACAATGCAAGGCGTGCCGCAGCGTGGCCGCGGCGAGTTGCTCGCGTCCCAGATAATCCTGCGCGCCGCTGTAAACGGCTTCGGCGAGAAATGATTCATCCTCGCTCGGCCCGATGACGACCACCGGTTGCTGCGGGGCTTTGGTGGTGAGCAACGTGATCTGGAACAGCGCGGCGGTATTCGTCTGCGGAATCTCGAAGAGGATGGCGTGGAAATTATTCGTCGCGACCCGCGTCAGTCCCGCGTCGGCGGTCGGCTCCACGGTGACCTCGACTTCCTGGGCGGCGCACAGCAACAGGTCGTTGACGCGCTGCGCCATTTCCTTGTCGCTGCTGATCAGCAAAATTTTCAGTGGACTGGTTTCCATGCCGTTACCGTCTGCTGAAAATACCGTTTTCGCGCCCGCCCGCAAGCGCGGCGTTTTGGCACGACCGCCGTATTTCAACTTTGCAATGCTCCCGACCGTGCTATCTTCTCCGCCGCATCATGCCCAGTGTTTTCATCAAAACTTACGGCTGCCAGATGAACGAGCGCGACAGCGAAGCCGTCGCCGCGCAGCTCGTCGCCAAAGGCTATTCGCTCGCCAAGTCCGAGGCGCTGGCCGACGTGGTGCTGCTTAATACTTGCAGCGTGCGCGACATGGCCGAGCAAAAGGCGATGAACAAGATGAAGAATCTTGCGGGCACGGCGCGCAAAGATAATCCCAACCAGATTCTCGGCTATCTCGGTTGCATGGCGCAAAGTCGCGGCAAGGAACTCATTGATAAACTGCCCGACGTGGATTTGGTTCTCGGCACGCAAAAATTTCATCGCGCGGCGGAATACTTGGATGAACTCCTCGCCGGCAAAGGTCGCACAAAAATTGTGGACGTCGCCGCCGAAGAAAAAAGCGAAGCCACCATCCGCGAACATCTGCTCAACGGCAGCGCGAAAACTTCCGTGTCCGCGTTCGTCAGCATCATGCAAGGCTGCAATCAGCATTGCACCTTTTGCATC
>CAILDU010000057.1 GCA_903833055.1 uncultured Verrucomicrobia subdivision 3 bacterium
CGCGTTTAACGCCTCCATTTTGCCGGCTGCTGCCATCGTGATGTACAGGTTCACCACGGCCAATATGGGCATCCAAAGCTGTATCCACAGAAGCATCAGAAAATACTGGCCTTCGTAAATTGCCCCGGCGCGCAGCATCGGAAAAATAAAGTCGCGCGCAAACTCTTCCTGCAAATCGTCAATGTAAATTTTTGATGCGCCCGTGTTGATGGCTTTTTTTTCGAGGCCGTCCAATTCCTCTTCCTGCCCGATATCGGCGCAGAAACCGATCATCTCGGCGTTGTATTTTTCTTTGATCCACGACATCAAAACGGAAGTGTCGAGGCCGCCGGAATAAGCTAAAACAATTTTCATGTGGCGGACATTAAACCGCGAAGCCGCGCAGAACGCAAAACGGAAATGAAATTTGAAACCGAGGCGGCGAAGAGTTTGGCGGCAGAAATTTATTCCCAGCCCGACATGGCATCGTAGCGGAAAGTCATTTCACCGGCGTTGTAACCCTTATACCACTTGGTGTGGCCGTCGGCAAAAAGCAGGTTCTGGCCTTTGGTGTGCGCCTGCCATTGCACCTGCTCGTTGGCCGGCACGTCCAATTCGCCACCAACGCAATCTTGCGAATAATCGTCCTTATCGCAATCGTCGCGGTCGAAATACTGGGCGTTGTCAATCGTGTCGCCCGACAGCACATACGCAGCGGGCAATGAAATCTGCGTGTTTTTTACCGCAGCGAATCCACCGGCCACAATATAGGCCGCGCGCACACCGTTGAAGTAATTGAACGGCGACTGGTTGGCCACCGGCAATTGCACGTTCCCCGGACAATGATAAACGTTCGTGTTGGACGTGTAGGAAATGATTTGCTGCATCCAGCCGTTCGTTATGGCGTTGGGATTAGTCAGATTCCACTGGATTTTTCCGCCGGACTGGGGATAAAGCTCACCGTTGTCGTCCGCAAACATTCTCATGCCAAGGCCAACCTGACGCAAATTTGAATTACAACTCGTCGTCCACGCCTTCTGCTTGGCCGACGACAGCGCGGGCAACAGCATCGCCGCGAGAATCGCAATGATGGCGATGACCACGAGCAGTTCGATGAGCGTGAACGCTCGCAGGACAGGAATGGGCTGATTGGATTTCATGCTATTGTCCGTTGGGGCTGCCGGGATAACACCATAATTCATTGGGTCCCGGCTCGTTGACTTTCGCCGCCCACTCGGTGAGTTTCATCAACCTGGCGGAGCCATCAAATACGCCGACAATGGCGACCGCGCCGTGCCGGCCGCTGACATTTTCGTCGGGGCTGCTCGCGCCGTCGTTGAACCAAGTCTGGTTGTCGAGCGCCGTGTTGTTGGCGCATTCCCAAAATGCTACGCCCGCCGGAGTCAACTGCGAAAGCTTCACCGCCGTGTTAATCTGACCGTAGTCGCAAACGGCGCCATTCATAACGTAACTCGAAATCTGCTGGCCGCGCATCTTGAAAAACGCGCTGTTGGTGTCATCGCTGGGACAGAAATACATTTTGGAACTGGTCAGCACCGGCCAGAAGCTGCCAGTTTGCGCCACGAACTCCGCTGGGCCGTTGACGTTCAAGTCGCGCGTATAAAGCCAGCCTTGCGGTGTCGGACTGACCTCTTCTCCCGAGAGCCAGTTTGCCCAGGGCATACGATCTTCGTTGTCCGCCGCCACCAGATTCATAGCCACGCCGAACTGCTTGAGGTTATTCAAATCCACCACGCGATAGCTACTCTGCTTTGCCTTAGACAAGACGGGTAGGAGCATCGCCGCGAGAATGGCGATGATGGCGATGACCACCAGCAGTTCAATCAGCGTGAAGGCCGACGCGTTTTTTCGCGAGCGGGAAAAAACTTCCATATCTGCTTTGGACGGAAAATTGAAGGCGAGGGTTTCGCCTTAATTGCGCCAAAGAATTTGCGCCACGCCCGATTCAACTGTGCCACGGCGTCGCGAGTGGCACAGTTTTTCCGGCGCGCGGTTTAAGTTGAACCAGATAATTTGCCTTTGTTTGCAATTGTTTCGTGAGTTTCTTTTCAAATGGCACGCTTCGGCACTCTTATTGCACTAGAGCCGTCAGCAGTTTAACCAAAAACATTTTAACCAACTTATTTTATGGCAAAAGTATTAGGCATTGATTTAGGCACGACGAATTCTTGCATGGCCGTCATGGACTCCGGCGA
>CAILDU010000058.1 GCA_903833055.1 uncultured Verrucomicrobia subdivision 3 bacterium
CGGCGCGAAGCTGTCCATTCCCAGCTCCGGTCGGGCTTCGCCCTCCCTCCACTGGGAATGGACAAAGAAACAACGAAAACATAAACTCAAACCAGTGCTTGGACTAACACCCAACATGGTCCAGAAAGTCGAGCCCGGTCACCACCTTCGGCGTCTTTTTCGATCACGCATCAGCTTCGCCCAACGGTCTGGCCTCGTTCCCAAATCAAACGGTGACCGGCGTCATTACGGTGAAGTAAAATTTGATAAAGCAATAAAATGGCGCGCTTAAACAAAGCGCGCCGTTTTATTTTGCCGCCGCCACGCGGCGTAGATACTCGAAAGAATAAAGTCCCGTGTTATGTCCGTCCGCCCACACCGGCTGGATGGCATAGCCGCCAACGCTCATGAATTTTACCAACTCAAACGACTTGGCAGTCAGCGGTAGCGCGGGATTTTTGTAAAGGTTTCCGAGAATGTCCACCTCGCCCTTGCATCCGGCGCACGGACACGCGTGGCGCAATTTTTCCAGCGCAATGAAATCTTCTGCGCCGTCGTCCCATTTCACCGCCAGCTCGCTGCCGATGAGTTGAATGTCCAGCGGTCGCATGGCGCAATTCAAAGGCCGAGCTTCTTGAAGCGGTTGTTCACTTCTTTGAAATGGAAATCCAGTGAGCATAGTTTTTCCAATTCACCGACCTTGAATAGTTTCGCCACTTGCGGATCCAGTTTGAGCTGCTCGACAAAGTCCGCATCATCGCGACCCGCGTGTTTCACTTCCCACGTTTTCATCGCTGCGTCCTGACAAATCTTGTAGGCGGCTTCACGCGTCAGACCTTTTTTGATGAGCGCAAGCAGGATGGTTTGCGAATTCCACATGCCCAGACTCAAGCCGAGATTCTTCTTCATATTCGCGGGATAGACGACGATGCCGTCCATCAACCGCGTGAGCAGCCCGAACATATAATCGAGCAACGTGCAGGAATCGGGGAAAATAATCCGCTCGACGCTCGAATGGGAGATGTCGCGCTCATGCCACAGCGCGACGTTTTCGAGCGACGCCATCGCGTTGCCGCGCAGGACGCGGGCGAGACCGGTGAGTCGTTCCCAAGTAATGGGATTGCGCTTGTGCGGCATGGCGCTGGAACCTTTTTGGCCTTTGGTGAACGGCTCTTCGGCTTCGAGAACTTCCGTGCGTTGCAGATGACGGAACTCCACCGCCCAACGTTCAATACTCGCGCCGACGAGCGCCATCGCGAGTTGAAATTCCGCGTGGATATCGCGCTGCACGACTTGCGTGGCGATGGGCGCGGGCTGCACGCCAAGTTTCTTACAGACGTAAGCCTCGACGCGCGGCGACAAATGCGCGCTCGTGCCGACGGCACCGGAAATTTTTCCGACGGAAACCACTTCTCGCACGGTTTCCAGACGGCGCAACGCGCGGGTAAATTCATCGTGCATCAGCGCCATCTTCAAACCGAACGTCGTTGGCTCGCCGTGGATGCCGTGGCTGCGCCCCATGCACGGCGTGAACTTATGCTCCTGCGCGCGACGGGCGATGACGGGCAACAGCTTGTTTACGTCAGCGATTAAAATATCCGCTGATTGCTGCATCTGCACGGCGTAACAAGTATCGCCCACATCGCTGCTCGTCAGACCGAAATGAAACCAGCGGCTGGCGTTGTCATTGATGACTTCGGCGACGGCGGTGGTGAAACCGATGACGTCGTGATTCAAAACTTTTTCGAGTTCCTTCTGGCGCGCAACGAGGCCGGGCAAGTCGGCGAACCATTTATCGCAACCGGCTTTGATCTTCGCGAAATCTTTAGCGGGAACAATCTTCTCCTTCACCAGCGCTTCGCTGGCGAGCAATTCGATTTGCAGCCAAATCTTGAGTTTGTTTTCGTCCGTCCAAATGGCCCGCATTTCGGGGCGCGAATAACGCGTAATCATTCGTTCATTAAAAATGAAAACGGAGAAATTAAAAAGCCTGAACTGTTCCCATCACCGTTTGGCGGAACGCGGTTCGAGCCAGGGTGATTGCAATAAGATGTTGGCGGCGGTGATTAATCCGCCGCCAACGAGCAAACGTAACGTGAGGGTTTCATTGGCGTAATGGATGTTCGCCCAACTGGAAAAAATTGCCGGCAGAAACAGCGCCAGCAAACTTGCAAACACTGGTTCCGAACAATAAATCAAGCCAGCTTCGGTGGCGGTGACGTGTCGTTGCCAGACATTCATCACCATGAATGCCGCCAGCGTGGAGAACACAATGATGATGGCGAGAAAACCGCACGCGGCGGGCGACGCGTAAGCGCGCAGACACGCGGCGGCATCCGGCGCGGTGAAGCAAACGAGCGGTGCGCTCACCAGCGCCGTGCCAAATAACATCACGACGGTAAAACACAGCGGACGATTCGCGGCATAGCGCGGATTACCGAGATTCAAGATTTGGCCGGTGAACAAAAAGGACGCGAGAAGGGTTTCAATTTCGCCGCGACCGAGATGAAACGAATGGAAATTTATCTCTGCCAAGACCGCGACGCCGCCAACCACGAGCGCGACGCACATAAACGTTTTTAGCGACGGCCATTGCCGATGCGCGAGGGCGAGCCAGATGGGAAGAAAGACGCAGTAGCCTTGCGTCAGAAAAGCGGACGTGGACGCGGAAGTGTAAGCGAGTCCGTCCATCTGAAATAAAATTCCCACGCCGCCGAAGAGCGCGATAAACATCCCCTGCTCCACTTCTAGTTTTCGTAGTGTCCGCAACTGTCGCCAGCCAAATGGCAAAAGTAAAATGCCCGCGAGGCCGAAGCGATACAGCACGCTCAACGAAGTGAAGAACCAACTGCCGGATTGCGGTAAAAGATTTTGCTGCGTGAGCGCGAGCGCTTTCATCGCCGGAAAACTCAAAGACCAAAGCAGTGTGCAGAACACGAGCATCTGCATCGCGTGACGGCGTTGGCCAGCGGAGTTGGCGCGACCCGGATTCAAGCGCGTTTGATGTGCTTGCGGGCGGTTTCGAGAATTTCCCGTTCACGCGGCGTAAGACTCTGGATGCCGTGCGCGGAAATTTTGTCGAGGATGGGATCCACTTCGCTTTCCACGAAACCGACAGATGGTTTTTCCGCGAGCGGTTCCAAAACGGGACGCCGCGCAGTAAATTTTTCCGCCGGACGCAACGCGCCTTCCAGTCGCGACCAGTCGCCCTGCAAAATTTTCCGCACGAAGAACCAGCCCATCGCCATGCCGCCGAGATGCGCGGCGTTCGCGACGTTGTCCATCGGGAACACAATACCAGCCAACGCCAACACTGCGGAGGCGATGAGCAACGTCTTCGCGCGCAATTGCACGGGAATGACGAAGAAAATCAGCAGCGTTAGTTCGCGTTCGGGAAACATCAGCGCAAAGGCCGCCACGAGTCCAAACGCACACGCCGACGCGCCAACGACCGGCCCGCCGAAATATTGCGGCCACACGAGCGCGACGAGAATCTGAAACACGCCGCCGACGATGCCGCTGGAAAACATGAGCGTCAGAAATTTTTTGCCACCGAGCATCGCTTCCACTTCACGCCCGAACATATAAATCGCCCAACTGTTGAACAGGATGTGCATCAAGCCGGCGTGGAGAAATTGATACGTCACCAGTTGCCAGACGTAGCCGTGCCGCAACCCTTCAACGCTCAATGGCAGATAACCCGGAACTAATTCCAAGCCGTCCTTAGTCAGCACCGGCTGGCCGTGAAAGAAATTATTGTTTGGAAAGAATTTTTGTGCGAGCAATCCCACGACGAACACGGCGGCATACGCGACAATCAGCACCACCGTCCACGACCATTGAAAACGAAAGCGCGGCGTCCAACGCGGGGCGTTGTATTCCGGCTGTCTCATGTAGTCGCGATCTTCGAGCATGACAAAACTTTAACTGGTTGCTTTCAATTATCAAACGGCTTTCGCGCGGCGTGCGCCCGTCTCGGGCGCAGCCAGATGAACATGTCATTAACGCAATGCCAATCGCAAGTCGCCGGCTGTTCTAAATTTGCTGCGTCCGAGGACGGACGCACTCCGGTCAAACGGCTTTACGGCGCCAATGGAACATCCGTTCCAAGCCGGTGCGATTCGGATACGAGCGCGGCGTCCACTCGGACAACAATTCAAAGTGCGGTGAAAAGCGTTCCAACTGCTCGTCGCGCGTCGTCGGAAACGGCGGGCCGTCCGGGTCGGTCAGAAAATAATTTACCGCGAGATAATTTCCGCCCGGCTTGAGCCATTTCAAAACTGCGCGGACATATTCGTCGCGTTCAGTTGGTTGGATGGCGCAGAACAAAGTGTGTTCAAACAACCAGTCAAATTTTTGCGGCGGCTCCTCGCGAAGAAAATCAGTGAGCGCAAATGTTGCGGCAAGTCCGGCGGCTTTCGTCTTTGCTTCAGCGGAAGCAATTGCGCTGGGCGCGAGGTCGAAACCGAAAGCGTCAAAGCCCGCTTGCGCAAACGCGCGCACGTCGTGGCCGCTGCCGCAGCCGGGAACGCAAACGGTTCCACGTTTTAACTGAGGATTGGCGGCGAGAAAATCTACGAGGCCGGGCGACGGCGCGCCTTTTTCCCACGGCATATCGGCGGCTTGATAACGGTGTTCCCAGTAATCGCGGCTCATATTTATTTAAGATTAGTAGGAGCCGAGGTGACGAGGCTCAAATTGAAATAAAACTAGAGACTCCTCACGTCGTCGCCTACGGATTGGAGATTAAACCATCCACGAGTTCGATCACGCGCGGCGCGAGCGCGGCGACGCGCGCATCGTGCGTGGCGATAATGAGCGTGGTTTGTTTTTCCGTCCGCAACGATTGAAGCAACTCCATGATTTCGGTGCCGGTGCGGGAATCGAGATTGCCGGTTGGCTCGTCGGCGAGCAGCAACACCGGTTCGTTGATGAGCGCGCGCGCGATGGCGACGCGCTGTTGTTCGCCGCCGGAAAGTTCAGAGGATTTGTGGTCGAGGCGATCTTGGAGGCCGACGCGTGTGAGTAATTCCGTCGCCCGCTGCTTCGCGGCCGCAACGGAGGTGCGGGCGATGCGGGCGGGCAGACAGACGTTTTCCAGCGCGGTCAATTCCGGCAACAGATGATACGACTGAAAAACAAAACCAACGCTGCGGTTGCGAAAGTTCGTCAGCTTGCTTTCAGAGAAGTCCGCAAAACTTTGGCCGTTGAAAATAATTTCGCCCGCGTTCGGCGTGTCGAGGCCGCCGATGAGATGGAGCAACGTGCTTTTGCCCGCGCCCGATGCGCCGCGCAACGCGAGAAAATCGCCGCGCGCGATGTCCACGTCCACGCCGCGCAGGACTTCGAGCGAGCGTTTGCCCATGACGTAAGTTTTGGTGAGTCCGCGCGCGGACAGTAGCAATTCATTCATAGCGCAAGGCCTCCACCGGTTTCAATCTGCCCGCGCGAATTGATGGCAACACGCCGCCGAGAATGCAGATGATAAATGAACTAATGCAAATGATCGCCACATCGCGCGGCAAAATAATCGCGGGCAATTCGCCAAAGCCATAGACGGACGACGGAAATAATTCAAAGCCCGTCACGCGATTCATGAAATGGAGAAATTGATTGCGATACGCGAGCGCCAACATTCCCAACGCGAAACCCGACGCCACGCCGATGACGCCGATGATGGCGCTTTGAAATAGAAAGATAGCGGACGTTTGCAGCCGCGACGCGCCGAGCGCCTTGAGCATTCCGATCTCGCGCGTCTTCTGAATGACGAAAGTAATCTGCGCGCTCAAGATGCACAGCGCCGCGACGAGCACGATGAAGAACAATAAATAAAACATCACGTTCTTCTCCACGACGAGTGCGTTGAGGATGCCGGAATTTTGCTCCATCCACGTCGAGACGTAATACTCGCCATGCAGCGCGTCAATCAACTGATCTTTCACCACGGCGGCTTGATTCGGGTCGTTGATCATCACGAAGAGACCGTGGACGGATTCGTCGAGGTCATACAAATCCTGCGCGTTCTCCAACGAGGCGACGACGACGCGCGAATCGTATTCGTTCCAGCCGGTTTGGAAAATCCCGCGCACCTCGTAATCGTCCGGCAGAATCGCCTCGTCCTGTTTCTTGTCGTGCGCGGCTTTCATCTTCTTGATTTCGCTGGCGGAATAAATCGAAAGATGATCGCCGACATTCAACCGCAGATTGTTCGCGAAGTCCGTGCCGACAATCAGGCCGTGCCCGCTCAAGTCAAATTTACCTTCCACCATTTGCTCCGGCAATTTGCTGACCTTGGCCTCCGTGGCCGGATCGCTGCCGCGCAACATCGGTGCGTCAAAAAGCGACGCGCGGTTCGTATCGCCCGCCGTCTCCACGAGCACCGGACCGAAAACGAAGGGCGAAACGCCGCGCACATTTTTATTTTGGGAAACGACTTTGGCGACCGCCGCGTAATCTTTCATCGTCTCGCCGGATTTGGTGACGGTGAGATGCGCGTTGAAGCCGAGAATCTTGTCGCGCAAATCATGGTCGAACCCGCTCATGACGCTGATGACGATGATGAGCACCGCCACGCCGAGCGCGACGCCGACGATGGAGATGAGCGTGATGACCGAGACAAACGTCCGTTTGGGCCGCAGATAACGCAGCGCCAAAAATAGTTCAAACGGTAATCGAGACATCGGACGCAAAGGCTA
>CAILDU010000059.1 GCA_903833055.1 uncultured Verrucomicrobia subdivision 3 bacterium
AAACTGCGCGACTGGCTGTTCAGCCGTCAGCGTTACTGGGGCGAGCCGTTCCCGATTGTTTGGAAAAAGGACGACGCCGGAAATCTGTATCACGAAGCGTTGCCGGAAAGCGCGTTGCCGCTGTTGCCGCCATCGCTCGAAGATTACAAGCCCACCGCCGACGGCCAGCCGCCGCTCGCCCGCGCGAAGGACTGGTTAAATCTCCCCGACGGCTCGATTCGCGAAACCAACACCATGCCGCAGTGGGCCGGCTCGTGCTGGTATTATCTGCGCTACACCGACGCGAAGAACGCGCAGTCGTTTGTTGGCAAGGATGCGGATAATTATTGGATGGGTGGAAAAAGTTCAGAGTTCACGGTTCAGGGTTCAGAGTTGAAACCCGGAACGCTGAACGCTGAACCCGGAACCAAATCAACGACGCCAGGAGTTGATTTGTATGTCGGCGGCACGGAGCACGCCGTTTTGCATCTGCTTTACGCGCGGTTTTGGCACAAGGTTTTGTTCGATCTCGGCTACGTCGCGACGCCGGAACCGTTTTACAAACTGGTCAATCAAGGCCTAATTCTCGGCGAAGACGGACAAAAAATGTCGAAGTCGCGCGGCAACGTGGTGAATCCTGACGACGTGCTCGTGGAATATGGCGCGGATGCGTTCCGGCTTTACGAAATGTTCATGGGGCCATTGCAGGACACCAAGCCGTGGAATACCAAGGGCGTCGAGGGCGTGTATCGCTTCCTCGGCCGCGTCTGGCGTTTGTTCGTGGATGAAAAATCGGAAACCGCTTTTGAACAAGCGGAAACTTTAACCGCAGAGAACGCAAAGGAACGCAAAGAACTTTTGGATTTGATTTTGCTCGATGGCGGCATCACGGACATCGCCGCCACGCCCGCGCAACTCAAGACGCTCCACGCGTGCATCAAAAAAGTCACGGAAGATTTAGACGGGATGCGTTTCAATACGGCCATTTCCGCGATGATGGTTTTTATCAACGAGGCGATGACGTGGCAGACGAAGCCGCTGTCCGTGATGAAAACCTTTTTGCAATTGCTCGCGCCGTTTGCGCCGCACATTGCGGAAGAATTGTGGGCGCGATTGCATTCCACTTTCGGGCAAACCGCGCCGTCGCTGGCTTACGCTGCGTGGCCGAAGTTTGACGCGACATTGTTGGTGGAAAATGAAATTGAAATTCCCGTTCAGGTGAATGGAAAATTGCGTGACGTGATCAAAGTTTCGGTGAACGCCACGGCGGCGGAACTGGAGGCGCTGGCGCTGGCGAATGAAAAAGCGAAACCGTATTACGAAGGCAAGACGATCAAGAAAATCATCGTCGTGCCGAAGAAGCTGGTGAATCTCGTGGCGGTTTAATGATTGTAGGAGCCGACGTAAGGAGGCTCTAACTTTTCTTTGGTTTGAGTCTCGTCACCTTGACTCCTACAAAATTTAGGATTTCTCCCCGCTCGCCAGAATGGTTTGAAAATGCGGTGGCTGTTCCTCGGCGGCGACGATGCTGATTTCGATTTTTTTCAAGCCCGCCGCTTCGAGCCAGCGGTGTAGATCGCTCTCGGCAAAACCCAGCCAGCGGTCGCCGTAAAGTTCGCGCGCTTTCTCGAATTTGTGCGCGAGTAAATCGAGAATTAAAATTTGCCCGCCGGGCTTGAGCAATTTCGCCGCGCTCGCAAGTGCGGCTGCGGGATTTTCGGCGTGATGCAACGCTTGACTTAAAATCACCAAGTCAACGCTGTTGGCTTCAATCGGCGGGTTTTGCAAATCGCCTTGTCGAAATTCCAGATTCTTGAGGTGATTCTTTTTCGCCTTGGCCGCGCCGAACGCGACAATTTTTTCCGAGTTGTCCACGGCGATGACTTTTTTCGCGCGGCGCGCGAGGAGTTCGCTCAGCAAGCCTTCGCCCGCGCCCAAGTCGGCGACGGTGATGCTTGGCAGCATTCGCAGCAACAAATGTCCGAACGCCTGCCACGAGCGGCCCGGGCCATAGACGCGATCAAAGCGGCCGGCGACTTGATTGAAGAAAACCTGTGCCTGTTCTTTGCGGCGGGCGAGCACGCGCTTGAGATTTATTTGGTCGCTGGAATTTTCGGCGAGTTCTTTCGCGCCGCGAATCGCAAGCTGGATGAATTCGCTGGCGACGGAATCGGCCTGCGGATTGAGTTTGTAAAAGGTGCGCTTGCCCTCGCGCCGCGATTTCACGAGCGCGCAATCTGCGAGCAGGCCGAGGTGCGTGGAGATGCGCGACTGGCCGAGGCGCGTGACTTCCTGGAGTTCGTTGACGGACAACTCGTCTTTTTCCAGCAACGCGACAATTCGCAGCCGCGTCTGGTCGGACAACGCGCGTAAAGATTTTAAGGTTGAAGTCATAATTATTTTGTCGCGTCCGATTTTCCCCGAAATTCCATTTGACGCATTTCAATTTAGTTATATCATCCTATCCAGATACGTCAATATGTTGTTGGCGTGACCATCAAATAAATTATGAGTTCATACATCTTTTCATCCGAGTCCGTTGGCGAAGGTCATCCGGACAAAGTCGCCGACACCATTTCCGACGCCGTTTTGGACGCGTGTTTGTCGCAAGACAAATTTTCCCGCGTCGCCTGTGAAACGTATGTAAAGTCGAACATCGCCATCATCGGCGGCGAAATTACGACGAAAGCGAAACTCGACTTCGTGAAGATTGCGCGCGATGCGATTCGCGAAATCGGTTACGTCAATGACGACGATGTGTTTCACGCGGACAAAGTTTTCGTCAACGTCATCGTGACGCAGCAGTCGCCGGACATCGCGCAAGGCGTGGATGCGAAGAAAGCCAAGGGCAAAAAAACCGCGAAGCAAGGCGCGGGCGACCAGGGTTTGATGTTTGGTTATGCGTGCAATGAAACGCCGGAACTCATGCCCGCGCCGATCATGTTTGCGCATCGTCTTGGCAGCGAACTCACGCGCATCCGCAAAGCGGGCGGCGCGAAATGGTTGCGCCCCGATGCGAAATCGCAGGTCTCCGTCGTCTATGAAAACGACAAGCCGGTGGCGATTTCCAATGTTGTTATTTCTACGCAACACGCGGCGGATGTCGAACACGCCGAGATTGAAAAATTCTGCATTGAGAACATCATCAAGAAAGTTTTACCGAAGAATTTGCTCACGCCGAAAACGGAATTTCTCATCAACCCTACTGGCCGTTTCGTCGTCGGTGGACCGCAGGGCGACACCGGTTTGACTGGTCGCAAAATCATCGTGGATACTTATGGCGGCATGGGTCGTCACGGCGGTGGCGCGTTCTCCGGCAAAGACCCGACGAAGGTGGATCGCAGCGCGGCTTACATGGGTCGCTGGGTTGCGAAAAATATTGTGGCCGCCGGTCTCGCGACACGTTGCGAACTGCAATTTGCTTACGCCATCGGTCATCCTGACCCGGTCAGCGTCCACGTCGAGACGTTCGGCACGAACACGGTTTCCAACGACAAAATTATTCGCGCGGTCAATCGCGTGTTCAGTTTCCAACCGTCCGACATTATTGACCAACTCAACTTGCGCCGCCCGATTTACAGCAAGACGACGAACTACGGTCACTTCGGCAAGAGCGACAAGGCTCTGACGTGGGAGGCGACGGACAAAGTGGCCGCGCTGAAAAAAGCAATTTAACAATCAACGAAAGAAAATTATGGCAGCTATCAAATTAACTCCGTCCCGCCGCACCGTTCTCAAATTGAATGGCAACGGCAAAACCGCCGCCGTCGTCGCTGAAGTCAGCGAGACGTTCTCGAAATACGCCGCGCAAACTCCCGCCGGCAAAGACTACATCGTCCGCGATTTCTCGCTGGCCGAATGGGGTCGCAAAGAACTCAACGTGGCCGAGCACGAAATGCCCGGCCTGATGTCCGTGCGCAAAAAATACGCGAAGACCAAGCCGCTCAAAGGCGTGCGCATCACCGGTTCGTTGCACATGACGATCCAGACCGCTGTGCTCATCGAGACGCTCGTCGCTCTCGGCGCGAATGTGCGTTGGGCTTCGTGCAATATTTTTTCCACGCAAGATCACGCCGCCTCCGCCATCGCGGCGACCGGCACGCCGGTGTTCGCTTGGAAGGGCGAGACGCTCGAAGAATATTGGGAGCTGA
This sequence comes from uncultured Verrucomicrobia subdivision 3 bacterium, assembly GCA_903833055.1. Classification (GTDB taxonomy): domain Bacteria; phylum Verrucomicrobiota; class Verrucomicrobiia; order Limisphaerales; family UBA11358; genus UBA11358. Next base: position 4,131 of record CAILDU010000059.1, read on the forward strand.
CGCTCAAGGCGATTTTGTTCCCCGGCGACAAAGGTCCCGAACTCGTCGTTGACGACGGCGGCGATGTGACGTTGCTCATCCACAAAGGTTATGAGTTGGAAAAAGGTTCCAAGTGGGCCTACGAAACCAAGGGCGACAGCCACGAAGTTTCTGTCGTGAAAGCGTTGCTCCGCCGTCTCGCGACCGAGAAGCCCGGCCTCTGGACGAAGATTGTCAAAGATTGGCGCGGCGTTTCCGAAGAGACGACCACCGGCGTGCATCGCCTTTATCAGATGAAGGACGCGGGCACGTTGCTCGTTCCCGCCATCAACGTGAACGACTCCGTCACCAAGTCGAAGTTCGACAATCTTTACGGCTGCCGCGAATCGCTCGCGGACGGCATCAAGCGCGCCACCGACGTGATGCTCGCCGGCAAAGTCGCCGTCGTCTGCGGTTACGGCGATGTCGGCAAAGGCAGTGCGGCTTCGCTTCGCGCCTATGGTTGCCGCGTGATCGTGACTGAAATTGATCCCATCAACGCTTTGCAGGCGGCGATGGAAGGCTACCAAGTCAACACGATCGAAAGCACGCTCGGCGTCGGCGACATCTACGTCACGACGACTGGCAACTGCGACATCATCACCGTGCAGCACATGCTCGCGATGAAAGATCAGGCCATCGTCTGCAACATCGGCCACTTCGACAACGAGATCCAAGTGGATGCGTTCAAGAAAGTCAAAGGCGTGCGCATTGAGAACATCAAGCCGCAATACGACCGCTACTATCTGCCCGGCAACAAGAGCATTTACATGCTCGCCGAAGGCCGCCTCGTGAATCTCGGTTGCGCCACGGGCCATCCGTCGTTCGTCATGTCGAACTCCTTCACGAACCAGACGCTCGCGCAGATTGACCTCTGGGCGAACAAAGACAAATATGAGAAATCAGTTTATCGCTTGTCCAAAAAACTGGACGAAGAAGTTGCGCGTTTGCATTTGGAAAAAATCGGCGTGGTGCTGACCAAGCTGACCAAGGCGCAGGCCGAATATCTCCACGTGCCGGTGGACGGCCCTTACAAGCCGGAACATTACCGCTACTAAAAATTGTAGCGGCGACTCGGAAGAGCGCCGCTTAAATGTTTGCTGCGTTCTGCCGAGACGCAGCTACAAAATTCAAAAGGCGAACGGATTTTTCCGTTCGCCTTTTTTTATTTTACGCCGCGCAAAATCATTTTACTTCGCGGCGTGTGTGCTAGATTCGTTGCACCATGAGCGAGCCTGTGATTGACGAACTGAATGCGCCGTTGGATGCAGTCGTGTTGAACGAAATGCAGTTGCTGCTGGCGGAGAAGCGCACGTCGTTGTCCGCGATGCGGACGGGCATCGCCGTTTTTGCGTTTCCGCTTTCCGTGTTGAGCGTGCTCATCGCCACGTCAAAATCCTACGAGGTTCATGAGGTGTTGCACTGGCTCGTGCCATTGATTTTGCTGAATCTTGGATTGGTCGCGCTCGGCATTTATCTCATCACGCGCGCGGTGATTCGCATCCGGCATTACGACCAGTTGATTGACAAACTCAAAAGCCGATACGCCCGCCTTGCCGAGCTACTGGACTAAAAATCACTTCGCCGCCGTCACTTTGTAAAGCACCACGCCGTGCGCGGGAATCATGATGGCCGGCGTGTCATTCACCGGCACATCACTCTGTCGCCACAAATCGTGAACGTGCTGCTGTCCACCAAAACCGAGTGACGCAAGCTGCTTCAAATCCAACGGCAACGGCGTCACGCCCAGATTAAAAAATCCCAGCGCTCGGCCGCCGTCTTCCAAATCCTTCGCGTAAATACGCACGTCACCATTGGTTGAAACGCACGTCGTTTCTTTGCCCAACGCGTCTTGATCAATCGCGAGAACTTCATCATTGCTCAAAAGATTCAGCGTGAAGTCGTCCAGCTTCGTCATGTCACAACCGATGAGCAACGGCGCGGAGAGCAGACACCACAAACTGATGTGCGTGTATTGTTCGTCCACACTCAAGCGCGTCGGGTGCGTTTTGCCCCAGCCCACTTCGCCGACGATGAGCATATCCGGGTCATTCCAATTTCCCGGTTTCGCCAACGGCGCGGCCTTGTCCTGACGAAAACCAATTCCGCTCATGCTGCGCCAAGTGTCCGTGATGTCGCCCGTCGTGCGCCAGCAATTGCCGTTCACCGCGCCGCCCCAGTTCCAAACATCCGCCATGCCGTATTGGCAAAGGCTGAAAACGATGTCGCGGTTTTGTTTGCGTAAAAATTCACCCATAATTTTGTAAGGGTAAATCGCCTCCTCATCTTTTTTCCAAGGCGACCCGTTGGATTTAACCTTCGCCACATTGGTCACTTCGCTGGACACGACGCTGCCGTAGCTGCACCAATCGTATTTCAAATAATCAAAACCCCACTCCGCGTAAGTCTGCGCGTCCTGCGCCTCGTGCTGCCAGCTTCCCGCGCAACCGCCGCACGTCCACGGGCCGGGCGAAGAATAAAGTCCCGCTTTAAGTCCGAGCTTGTGGATGTAATCCGCCAGACCTTTCATGTCGGGGAAACGCGAGTTCGGCACGATGACGCCATTCGTATCGCGAAAATCTCCGCGCAACGTCGGGTCTTTTGAGTTGCGATGGTTCTGCCAGAAATCATCCACGTTGATGTAAGTCCAGCCGTGATTGATGAGGCCGCTTTTCACCAGCGCATCCGCCGCGCTCTTGACGCGCTCTTCGGAAACCGCGCCCGCAAAACAATTCCAACTATTCCAACCCATCGGCGGCGTCAGCGCCATCTGGTCGCCGCAAACGATGCGAAATTTCTTTTCCGCTGTGCCGAGAGAATTTTTTGCGCGCAACGTGACGATGAATTCACCCTTTGTTTTCAATACTCCTGTGATGCAGCCGGTTTTTGTGTCCAGTTGCAATCCGTCTGGCAAACCAGTTGCGGAAAATTCCATTGGCCGTTCGCCTGTCGCCGGAATCGTGAACAAAAACGGCGAGCCGGGGCGCACGCCAAAGAGATTCGCGCCATTGATGCGCGGTGTCGCGGGCGCAGCGGGCGTCAAAATGTAAGGCGCAACGAATATAAGTTGCGGCTCGCCGCTAACCGTAGTCGGTTTGGTTCCGGCAGTTTCAAATTTTGCATCTGCCCAATCCGCGTGATCAAAATCAATTCCATCGCCTGAATCGCTGACTTGCAGCAACAATGATTTCACGCCCGTCAAATCCACCGCACAGTCCTTCGCCGCCGCGCCTGCCTTCATCACGCCGCTACGCCAAAGCGTCTTGCCGTCGCCGACCACGATGAACTCTACGCTGGACGCGGCATTGCTGTTCACCTCGTCATCCACGCCAACCTTCGCCGAAAATTTCTGCGCGCCGCCGCCGACATTTATTTTCAAATGACTTTCAGCGTGCGTGCCAAATCCGCGTTCAAATTTCTGACCCCCGATGGTCAACGTGTGGCCATCAACGGACTGATTTTTATGCGGTTGGCCCCAGCCTTGCGTCGCGGCGGCGAGATTCAAATCGTCCAGCCAGACCGTTTCAGCGGAAGTCATTTGTGGCGCAAGCACAGCCAATGAAAAACCGAGCGCGAGGACAAAACGTGATTTCATCTGCTGATTTTGCCGGTGAAATTTTTTGCGTCAAGCTCGCGCCCTCGAAAATTTGAATTACAATTCGACCATGACGACGCTGCTTATCGCCACACGCAACGCCCATAAGGTCGGAGAAATTCAAGCCATCCTCGGCGCGGATTTTCACTGCCTGACGCTGAAAGAATTTCCTGACGCGCCCGCAGTTATCGAAGACGCGGAAACTTTTTCCGGCAACGCGACGAAGAAAGCTGTGGAGCTCGCCCGCTGGCTTTCCAGCTCATCACTCATCACTAATCACTCGCCACTGCTCGTTCTCGCCGACGATTCTGGTTTGGAAGTGGATGCGCTGAACGGTGCGCCTGGCGTGCATTCCGCGCGTTTCGCCGCGTTGGACAAAACTGAAAATTCCAAGGACGCCGATAACAATGCGAAGCTGCTGCGCTTGTTAAAAGATGTGCCGCCAGAAAAATGCACCGCGCGATTTCGTTGCGTCATCGCGCTCGTGCCGGTGACGTGCGGAAAAATTGAAAACGCGTCGCCGGTTTGTTTTGCCGATGAATTTGAAGCGCAGATTTTCGACGGCGCGTGCGAAGGAAAAATTCAGGCGAACGCAAGCGGGCAGGGTGGTTTCGGCTACGACCCGCTGTTTGTGCCGGACGGATTTACGCAGTCATTCGCCGAACTGGGCGAGGATGTAAAAAATAAATTGAGCCACCGCGCACACGCGCTCGCGAAGCTCAAAAATTATTTCAGCAAGCTGCCAACCTGAAGTTTCTTCCGCAGCTTGCCGTTGTCAGCGCACATACGGAGTTTTCCGTTCGGTGCGGGCAGCGTGTAAAACTCGCCTCCGGCATTTTCTACGAGCAACGAACCAGCGGCGACGTCCCACAAATTAATCGTGCGTTCAATGTAGGCGTCCAGCCGTCCGCTTGCGACATAAACCAATTCGAGTGCGGCCGAGCCCATGATGCGGACTTTTTTCGCGCGCTTGGAAATGCGGATGAGGTGCGGCAAACTTTTTTTCAAGTTGTCCGCGCTTTTGGAAAATCCCATCGCGATGACGGAGTCTTCAATCTTGCTGCGGTTGCTGACGCGGACAATTTTTCCATTCAGCCGCGTCGGTTGGCCGGTCGTCGTCGTCCAGATTTCGTCGGTGAACGGATCGTAAATCACGCCGACGACGGATTGCGCGCGATGTTGCAGCGCAATGGAAACACACGCGTGCGGCATCCCCAAAAAATAATTCACCGTGCCGTCAATTGGGTCAATGACCCAGCGGTATTCGGCGTTCACATCACCAGTTGAACCTTCCTCGCCGAGCACAGGAATTTGCGGGAACGCGGCGGCGAGAATTTTTTCGATGAGCGCCTGACATTGCACATCAAGTTCCAATTTGACGTCATGGGCCTCGGCGGAATTCACGCGCTTGGGCTTGTGCCAGTTGTCGTGCATCACTTTGCCAGCGGCGCGCGCGGCTTTGATGGCGATAGCTAAAGCGGTTTTTAGAGAAACAGTTTTCATAAAATTAAGGGATGATTTCCGGGCGCTGTTCGAGTTGCTTGAGCTGCGCTTGTTGCTTTTGTTCGAGGAGATTTTGTTCGTGCGCTTCGACCACTTGCCGCAGGTCGGCGGCTTCGAGCAGGCGCGGTGCGGTGACGTAGCTCGCTCCAGCGGCGTAAAGTTTCGGCACGTCGGCGAGCAGTTCGGCGTGGACAATAATTTTGGCTACGGGATTCAGTTCGCGCAACTGGCGGAGCATTTTCAAATTGTCCGCACCTTTCAAAACCATGTTCGGCAGCGAGCAAATGATAAATTCCGCGTGTCCCGCGCCGGCGTGATGCAGCACATCGCGCGCGGTGATGTCGCCATAAACGGCGTGGACTTTGCGCGCCTTCAGCTTTTCGTGAACGACAGGATTGAAATCAATGACCACGATTTCAGTCAATAAATCCGAGCGATTGCGCTCAATTTCGGCGAGCAACGAACTTGCCGTCCACGAGAAGCCGAGCAGACAAATGCGTTTTGATTTTTCGCCGCCGGAATTTTCATTCGCATCCTGATCGAGATCTTTCAAATCCAATTTGCGTAGCCACGGCGTCACGGCGCGCAGCAGTCCCTCGCTTTTCAAAATGCCATACGTCGAACCGACGGCGAGGAACGCAAAAGAAAATGCCGCGATGCCGACGGTGTTGGCGGAGACGTCGCCGCTTTTCAAACCGAGCGCGAGCAGCACCAAAGATAATTCACTCAACTGTGAGAGGTTGATGGCTGGCAGCAGACTCACGCGGAAACCCTGACGCATTCGGTAGAGCGGCGGAAATATCGTTGCGAATCGGCTCGCCACCAAAAACAGGCAGACGAAAAGTGTCCATAAAATATAGCTCCAAGTGGGCAGGGGAATTTCCATGCCGAGCCCGACAAAAAAGAGCGTCACAAAAAAATCGCGGATGCTGGTCACGCGCGCGATGACGTCGAGCGTGTAGGGAAAAGTCGAGATCATCATGCCCGCGATTAGCGCGCCCATCGCGGTGGAAAGTCCCAGCCAGCCAGCGAATCCGGCGAGCGCCAGACACCACGCCAGCGCGCCGACGAGCACGAGTTCCGGCAGGCGCGCAATCTGTTTAAAAATTTTTGGCAGCGCAAACCGGCTCGCCAAAAACGCGACTGACAAAAGCAAAATGACTTTGCCCAATGCCAGCACGAGCGGCGTGATGGCGGGATTTTTTAGATTCGGCTGAATAGCCAGAAACAAAATTACGAAGACATCTTGCAGCACCAAAACGCCGAGCGTGATGCGGCCGGAGAGGGTTTCCAGTTCGCGTTTGTCGTAGAGAATTTTGACGATGATGACCGTGCTGCTCATCGCGGCGGCGATGGCGAGATAGATGGCTTCCAATTTATTCTGCGCCGGGCCGATGAAGTTAAAGACCAGCCAGCCCAGCACCGTGCAGCCAAGAATTTGCGATAGTGCGGTGAAGGTGATGACGCGACCCGCGCTCAACATTCGCTTGAGGTCAATCTCCAAGCCAATCATAAACAGCAGCAGCGACAGGCCGATTTCGGAAATGGTTTGGATGGAATCGGGATTGGTGACCCATTGAAATCCGTGCGGGCCGACCGCGAAACCGGCGACGAGATACGCGAGCAGAAGCGGTTGGCGGGCGACTTGGGAAATCACGGCGACCACCCACGCTGCGATGATGCAGATGGCGATATCGGTGACAAGTCCGTGCTCCATGACGCCGGAAAATTAACCGCGAAATACACGAAACACACGAAAGAATTTTATTTCTCCCGCAACTATTTCGCGTGGTTCGAGTGTTTCGCGGTTAAAGAAATTAGCCGAGCGTGTCGAGCGACGCTTGCGTGTGCGCGAGCTTGCTGCGCCATTCCGCGAGGCGCTGTTCGTGTTCGGCGAGCACGGCGGGCGGAACTTTGGTGGTGAAATTCGGGTTTGCCAGCTTCTGTTCCACCTTCACGATTTCGGATTGGATTTTTTCAATCTCTTTTCCGAGGCGGATTTTTTCGGCGGCGACATCAATCAAACCTTCGAGCGGCAAGAATAATTCTCCGAGCGGCGACGCGACGACCGGCGTTCCTTTTGGCGGCTGATAATTTTCGTTCACTTCGAGCGACTCCGCGTTGAGCAACAGCTTGATGACTTCCGCATCGTGCGGCATCAAATGCTGCGCGGGCTTGAAGACGTATTTAACTTTTTTCGCGGCCTGGATGTTGCCAGCGCGGCGCAGGTCGCGACCGTTGCGGACGAGTTCGTATTTCGTATCCGTCATTTCGACGTAGCAATCATCGAGACCGTAATGGCCTTTGAAATCGTCGTCGAAGGGCAGCGGCCACGGCGCATTCATGATGGTCTTGCCGCCCTGATTGTCCGGCATGTCGGTGGCGTAACCCATCCCGTTCCAAAGTTCTTCGGTGATGAACGGCACGAACGGATGGAATAAACGGATCGTGTGCGAGAGCACGAAATCAATCACCGCGAGCGTGTTGGCTTTGCGCGCTTCGACTTCCGGGCTCAGCGCGACGACGGCAAGCGGCACTTCGCCGGGCGCAGCTTCGGCGGGCGGGCGCGGCAACGACGCTTTGCTCGCCTCCACATACCAATCGCAATATTCGCTCCAGAAAAATTTGTAGAGCGCGGCGGTGGCCTCGCTGAATTTGTATTCGTTCAGCGCAATCGTGACTTCGCGGATCGCGGCGTCGAGCTTGAGCAGAATCCATTTGTCATCCGGCGTGAGCAACGTGCGTTCGATTTCGCCTTGCACTTCGCCGCCCTGCATCTGGCGGAAGCGGCAGGCGTTCCAAAGCTTGTTGCAGAAGTTGCGGCCGAGCTCCACGTCCTTCTCGTCGAAGAGCACGTCCTGACCGAGCGGCGCACTGCGCATGGTGCCGAAGCGGAGGGCGTCCGCGCCGTATTGGGCGATGAGCACGAGCGGGTCGGGCGAATTGCCGAGCGTCTTGGACATCTTACGACCTTGCTTGTCGCGGATGATGCCGGTGAAATAAACATTCTGGAACGGCATCGCATCCGGCAGCGCGAACTTCTTTGGGCCGGCGGACTCCGCCTCGCCCATGAATTCGTAGCCGGCCATGATCATGCGCGCGACCCAGAAGAAAATGATGTCCGGCCCGGTGACGAGGTCGGTGGTCGGATAAAACTTCTTCAACGTCTCGGTCTGTTCCGGCCAGCCCATCGTGGCGAAGGGCCACAGCCATGAACTGAACCAAGTATCGAGCACGTCGGGGTCTTGTTGCCAACCGTGCGTTTCAAAAAAATGCTGCGCAAAATCATTTGTGGTTGCAGCTATGAAACTATTGCCTACGCGACGTAATACAATTTTGTCTCCAAGTTCTAGCAATAATTTTTCGGCAGCGTCCGCTTGTTCACTTGAAGTCCAATGATTGGTCCACACCGGAATCCGATGTCCCCACCAAAGCTGGCGGCTGATGCACCAGTCCTGAATGTTCGTCAGCCAGTGGTCGTAAACCTTTGCCCAGCGGTCGGGATGAAATTTCATCCGGCCCTCGGCCACGCAGGCCTTGGATTCCGGCACGGCGGGATATTTCAAAAACCATTGCTCGCTCAAACGCGGTTCAATCGGCACGTCCGCGCGCTGGCTGAATCCGACGTTGTTCTCGTAAGGCTTGGCCTCGATCATCACACCCTGTTCCGTGAGAATTTCCACCGCGACTTTACGCGCCTTAAACCGGTCGAGTCCGGCCAGTCGCCCACCCGCCAGGGTGTTCATGGTGCCGTCGGCGTTGATGACTTCGATGAGCGGTAGCTGGTGGCGCGCGCCGATGTCGAAGTCCGCCTTGTCGTGCGCGGGCGTGACCTTCAGCACGCCGGTGCCGAATTCAAAATCCACATGCTCGTCGCCGATGATCGGGATGAGCTTCTGTTCGCGCGGCAATTCCGCCGGCAGCGGACGCACGATGTGTTTGCCGATGAGATGCGCGTAACGCGGGTCTTTTGGATTCACGGCCACGGCGGTGTCGCCGGGAATCGTCTCCGGCCGCGTCGTGGCGATGGTGAGCCAGGTGTCCGGCGCATCCGCGACCTGCACTTTGAAGTGATACATGAAACCCTTCTGCGGTTTCATTTCAACTTCTTCGTCGGACAGCGCGGTCTGCGACACGGGGCACCAGTTCACCATGCGTTTGCCGCGATAGATGAGGCCTTTCTTGTAAAGCTCCACGAACACTTTCTGCACGCAGCGGGAGTATTCCGGATCCATCGTGAAGCGTTCGCGCGTCCAATCGCACGAGCAACCGAGCTTCTTGAGCTGGTTGATGATGATGTCGCCGTGCTTTTCCTTCCACACCCAGACGCGCTTGAGAAATTCCTCGCGGCCGAGATCGTGGCGGGATTTTTTTTCTTCCTTCTTGAGCTGCTTTTCCACCATCACCTGCGTGGCGATGCCGGCGTGGTCGGTGCCGGGCAGCCAGAGGACTTCCTTGCCGTCCATGCGCGCCTTGCGGCTGAGGATGTCCTGAATGGTGTTGTTGAGGACGTGGCCCATGTGGAGCATCCCGGTGACGTTCGGCGGCGGGATGACGATGGAATACGCGGGCTTGGCGGACTTCGGATCGGCGGTGAAGCAACCCTGC
>CAILDU010000060.1 GCA_903833055.1 uncultured Verrucomicrobia subdivision 3 bacterium
CGCAGGTTTGCCGGCAAGAGGTGAAATGGCCATGTTTAATTCCTTTTAAGTCGGCGGCCATTCTACAATGCGGCGTCCGGCGGGGAAGAAAAATTGTCGAAGGTCTTAAAAGCTCCCGCAAAATAATTGTCAGGCCTAGATTTTTTCCTTTTCAGGCAGACGGTAAGAATCGTATTTTCAGCGACGGTCAACGCCAGCTTAGCTCAGTGGTAGAGCAGCAGTTTTGTAAACTGCGGGTCGTCAGTTCAATCCTGACAGCTGGCTCCACTTTCAAAAACAAGTTTCAAGAGGTTGGCAGCTTGGCGACTCACGGACTGAGCTTGCTGCGATTTCTGGCTTTTTCTTCCTCGTGCATTTTCAAGTCCACCGTTAGCGAATCCGTTGGCACCTTGACCCGCTGCTTGCTCATGCCATCAATGCGCTGAATCATTTTCATCTTGTTGGTGCAGTAAAGCAGCGCAGTTTCTTCGGTAATCAAATCCTGTTCGTAGGCCTTTAATAGAGATTGTTCAAAACTGTGCCAGCCATAAACCGCGCCGGCCTCAATGATGTCGTCCAAGCGGCGACCTTCATTTTCACCGAGCAAAATAGCTTCGCGTGTGCGGAGGTTGCTACCCATCGTTTCCGTGACCAACATCCGCGTGCCGTTCTTGGCGGGAATGAGCCGCTGGCTGACGATGTAACGCATCGAACCCGCCAGCCGCTCGCGCACTTGCGCTTCCTCATCCGCACCAAACATACCGATGATGCGATTGACCGTCATCGCCGCGCTCGTCGTGTGCAGCGTGCTAAAAACCAAATGGCCGGTTTCGCCGGCGTTGAGCACAATCTCCATCGTCTCGCGGTCACGAATTTCGCCGATGAAAATAATTTTTGGCGCTTGCCGCATCGCCGCGCGCATACCTTTTTGAAAACTAAAAAAATCGCGACCAAATTCGCGCTGGCTGAAGGTGGCCTTGACCGGCGTCAGCACAAATTCAATTGGATCTTCCAGCGTGAGAATGTGAATGTTCCGCGTCTTGTTGATTTCGTTCAACATCGCGGCCATCGTGGTCGTCTTGCCAGTGCCCGTGCCGCCGGTCACAAAGATAATGCCGTTCTTTTCCTTGATGATTTCGTGAAACGTCGGTCCCATGTTGAGCGTTTCAAAAGTCGGAATCAGCGGTTTCAGATGACGCATCACCATCGCGTAATTCCCGTTCTGAACGTAGGTATTTACGCGAAACCGGCAGGCATTTTTCAACGTGTAACCGCAATCGCACGAGCCGTGCTCCTTCAAATCTGCCAGCAAACGGGGATTATCATCGAGGATGATTTTGGCCAGCTGCTCAATGAATCCGCTGGTGAGCACGGGGGGAAAGGCTGCGGATGTAAACGGCTGAAGTTCGCCTTGAACCTCCACTTGCATCGGCATACCGGTGATGAAAAGCAGATCGGAAATTCCATCTGCGTGCAGAATCATCGCGTCCAGCAAGCCGTCGAGTTCGTCTTTGCTTATATTCATAACAGCGCGATGAAAAGTAACTGTTCGGTTATTTCGTTGTCCACCAAAATAGCTTTGCCACTTCGCGCCGTCCGGCGACCGCCCGCGTCATTTGCGCCAAATAAAATTATTTAGCCAGAGGAAGCCAGATTGGATTTCCGCGCGCCAAAACTTTTCCACCATTTCAGCGGCAGCATTCCCAGCCCGATGAACGCAAGCTGGCTCACCACAAACAGCACCAGCCATTTGAACGCCGCTTCCGTGAAGCCGTAGCTGTGCAGGCCGATACCGAGCATGTTCACGCCGAACCACGACCACGCCGTGACGATGTTGCCGCCGATGGCGCAGACCACGAGACCGCGTTCGCGGATGATGCCGCCCCAGCGCAAATGCAAAATCAGCGCGTTCCATAAAACGATGATGAGTGCGCCATTTTCCTTCGGATCCCAACCCCAAAATCTTCCCCAAGATTGATCTGCCCAGATGCCACCGAGCACCGTGCCGACAAAACTGAATAGCGTGGCGAAACACACGATGCCGTAAATCATGCGCGCCAGACCTTTACCCGTGGCTTCATCCAGCGTCTTGGTGAAGAAGCCGCGCAAAATGTAAATCAGCGCGAGGAAACCCGCGACGAACGTGCTCGCGTAACCGACCGTCACCGCGACAACGTGTGTGGCGAGCCAGAAATTTGTATCCAAAACCGCGCGCATCATTTCCATCGTGTCGCCTTCGAGCGCGAGGTGATGCGCGATGATAAGCGTGATGAAACCGATACCCGACGACACAACCGCGCCGATGCCGTTCTTATAAAATTTTTCCAAAATCAATCCCAGCAGACACGCGCCCCAACCAATGAAGATGGCGGAGGAATACAAATTCGTCACCGGCGGCCGGCCTTCCAACACCATGCGATAAACCAAGCCAACCGTGTGAATCACAAACGCCAGCCCGATGAGCCACACGGAACTGCGGCGCAAGGTCTCGGATAAATTGAACCACGAAAACACTGCGAGTAATCCGGCGAGAACATAGATGACCATGGCGTTGTAAAACGGTTCCATTTGATTGAAGAACGATTCCGCGCGCGCTTTTGCCACTGCCTTGGGCTGATCTTTTTCCAGCAACAATTGGTAATCTTTCAACGCCGCGTTGAAGTCTGCCGGCTGGTCGGCAGCCAGTGCGCCGACCATTTTTGCGTAATCACGAATCGCCCCATCCACCGGCACGCCGCGCGGCGCATCGAGCAGCGCTTCGCCCATGCGACGCCAATTCACCGAACCGTCCGGCGGCAAAATGAGCGGCGGATCGAAGTTGCTCATGAACTGGAAGCTCTGGATGAACGCAGCAAATTCGGTGAACGTTTGCTGGTCGAACGGCTTGCCGGCTTGCTGCGCTTGCGCGGCGGCAACGCCAAAGGGAATCAGTTTTTCAAACGCGGCAAGTTGCGCTGGCCAGTCCTGCGCGTCGGCGGGCTGCAGCGTGTTTTTCAACTGCACATAACGCGCCAGCCGTTGCTGCATCTTGGCAACGGCATTTTCAAAAGCGGTGCGGTTCGCCGCCTCGACGGTTTGAACGCGCTTGTTTTCTTTGTCAAAAGTTTCCAGCGACGGCTGAATCTGATTCCACGAAAAATGTTTACCGTCGGAGTGCTCGCCTTTTTCAGAAAGCTTGAGGAGCGAAACCAAATCCGGATTATCAATGCGGAACACGGGCCAGGTGTCAGCCACGGCGGGATTCATCATCACGTTAGCAATCCACTCGGTGGCAGAAATAATTTTCGGCTTTTCGTTCCAGCTTTTCCACGGCTCGGTGTTGAGCGTCTGTTTCTCGCGAATCTCCAACAGCGAATTCCGCGCGAGCGAATCCATCGGCACGATGCGGCCATTAGCAGTGACCGGCAGCCGCGCGAATTGGCTGAACGCGAAATCCTTGTCCGGCGGCGTTTGCAATTTGCTGAAGAACCACAGCGCCATCGCAAACATCAAGATGATTGGAATCCACTTTTTCATTTGGCCTTTCGTTTGGAAACAAAACCGATGAGGTGATACAGGAACTGAATAATCAAACCCACGCCGACCATCGCACAGCCGATGTAGGGCGTCAACCAGCTCGGATTGCGGACGACTTGCAGCACCGACGACTGCGCTTGACCTGCTTTCACCACGGCTTCACCCGCCGTCATTTGGTATTGATAATAAGTATAGCCGCCGTAGCGCAACGGATGGTTCATGGAAATTTCCACTTCACGTTTCTCGCCGGTCTGTGGATTGTCAATCAACACGCGGCTGCGAAAATCTTTCGGAATGTCCGTGCCAGGATAAACCGTGTGCGTGGCTTTGAGCAGCGTCAATGAATACGGATGATACACGCGCGCCGGACGAAGTGTGAAAGTAAATTTTTTCCCATTCACTTCAATTGTCTGCGGCACGATCAATTGCGCGGCGATTTTCTGTGCCATCTCCAAACCCATCGGCGCATACGTGTTGCGCACGGCCTCGACGAGCGCCGCGTCGCCGATCCAATCGCTTACCACCCACGTGCCGAGCGAACCGGCCGGCGTGGAAAATTCCACCACCATCGTCGGAATATTCCGCTCGTCCATAGACTTCACTTCAATCGCATTTTTGAAATCGAAGTTCAGCGCTACGCCGTTGGTTGTCAGCGGCGGCGCGTTCTGCAACATCGGCGCGCGGAAATTTACATCGGAATTTTTCCAGACGGATTTCACGCTGATGGTGAACGGCAAACTGTCAATTTTTAGTTGGTCGCCCGCCGCCAAAATTCTTTCTGGAATCGCCGTGACTTCATCGCCGGAAATAATAATTAATTCATATTGCCCCGCGCTTTCGGAATATTTGCGCGTCTCGCCTTCGACAAAGTGCATCTGTAATTCCCGCGCCAACAAATCCGTTGCGAGCTGCCCGACCAGCAGCAAAATTACGCCCGCGTGCGCGAGCTGGATGCCGATTTTTTTGGTCGTGAGTTGAAACCGATAGATGTGCGCGACGACGAGATTCACCAGCAACAGCGTGCCGATCAGATAACCGCCGGGCAAAATCAGCGGAACTTTGTGGCCGAACAAATGAGCGCCGACGACGAGCCATTGCCGGAAATAATGCGACTGCGCGACGTAAAGTCCTTCGTCCGCCTGCGCAATCGTGCCGACGAAGACGAGCACAATCGCAAACGCCAGCAAGGTGACGGTGAGTTTCAGCGAGACGAAAAACTTGACGATTTTATTCATGGCTGGCGTGCGAACAATTTATTGGGCCGCCGGATATTTGGCCGACTGGACGAATTTGGTGAACGCCTCTTTTTGCTGCGTCACGACGTCCGCATCGCCCATGAGTTTGTAAAACCAGGTTTGTCCGTTAAGCGGCAAAATCAGACCGACGAGTTGCGCCGGTTTGCCGGTGCGTCCGTCCGTGCCGGAAAATTCAATCAAAGTGGCTTTGACGCCGGAAACATCAATCGTCGGCAAAACCGTTTCGGTCGCGGGCGCGAGACCGAGCTGACCGCGCCAACGATTTATGTTCGGCAACAAACCGCCGCCGTCGCCCGCGAGCGAACTGACATTCACCGCCGCTTGCGCGCCGTTCGCGCCCGCGATGATATATTTGGCAACGAGAAATTGCGTAAGCGGACCGGATTGCCAATCGGCAGGAACTGTCCAAGTAGGAATATCACCAGCGGGCGCACTCATGGCCGGTTGACCAGCACCCATACCACCAATCGCCGGATGTGACGGCGGCAATTGACTCATTTCCATCGCGGCGGGAGCCGCCGACGGCGCGCCAAACGAAACGGATTTCAAAAAGGCAATGAACGCGGGCTTCGACGCTTCAACTAATCCCGCTTCACCCGTCACTTTAAAAAACCACGCGGTGTCTTCGCGATGCAAAATGACGCCGAGAATGCGTTGCGGATCGCCGCTGCCGGGTTGAGTTCCGGCGATGTCATATAAATCGGCCGGCATTTCGCCGACGGTAATTTTTTCCGCGAGCGCAGCAAGATCCGTTTCCGGCAAGGCGGCCAAACCGACTTGACCGCGCCAGCGATTCACGTTGGCCAAATCCGTTCCCGCCGTGCCAGCGAGCGGAATCACACTGACATCCGCTTCCTTGCCGTCTTGCGAAATTCCAAAGCTGGCCAGCCGCATCGCCGTCGGCGCTTTTTTCTCCCAACCGGCGGGTAAAGTATATTGCAACGTCGGTTGACCGCTATTATCTGGCACCGGCAATCCGTTCGGCATCGTCGCGGGCATGGTCGCAGGCGCAGCGGGCGGCGGAGTGGCGGTATCGCTGGCATCAACGTGATAGACCTTGACGCTGTCGCGCCCACAGCCGGTGGCGGCTAAAATTAAACAGGTTCCAGCGATGGCCGGTAAAAAATTTAGAGGGATGAAACGTTTCATTTTCGTGCCTATTAAATAACCTAAACCTGAGTGACCGGCAAAACTTACTTTGGCTTTAACACACCAATTATTGGCATTACGCATTTTTAAAAAATGGTGAGCCTCGAAAAAAATCCATTGACTAGGCACAGTCCCAGCTTTACGCGCAGTGGCGTAAATACAGTTTCAATCAGTATTTACGGCAACTTTCGACATTTCAAACGCGCCGGAGAAATTTAGCCTCACAATTTCATTCTTATAAAAACACTTCCCGTAACGATGCAAAGAAATGATAAGGATTGGGCAACCAATGGTTAGCCAGATTTTTGACGTTGGCGGAAACTGGTGACGTAATGATTCAGCGCCGTGCGCTGGAAAACCAAACCAACAAAAAATCAATTATGAAAAAAATACTTCTACTGGCAGTGCTGTTCGGCCTGACGGCCACCCTGACAAGCAAAGGTGCCGAGGCCAAGGAAAATTGGGATACGCTGTGCGCCAAATGTCACGGCGCCGACGGCAAAGGCGACACGAAGATGGGCGTCAAACTTGGCTGCAAAGATTTCACCGACGCCAAAGTTCAGGCTGACATCAAGGATGACGCCGCGTTCAAGGCGCTCAAAGAAGGTCTGAAATCGGCCGACGACAAGACGCTGATGAAGCCGTTTGAGACACTCTCCGACGACGAAATCAAAGCGCTCGTGGCTTACGTTCACACGTTGAAATAATATTCCTTTTGGTTGCTGGCCGGATTTCGTTCCGGTTCAAAACTACAGAATGAGCAAACCGGTAATGATCGCACCACCGGCCAGCAACCGATTTTCATCATGAATTCACAATCGCCACCTAATAAACCTTCCGTCTTCCGCAACTGGATTAGTTTTATCGGCATGGTGGTGGGTCTCGGAGCGCTGTTCGCGTTTTTGCTGCTCTTCGTGCTGGATGCACTCTCTAAATTTTCCAATCCGTATGTCAGCATTCTCACCTACATGGGCGTGCCGGCATTTTTAATTGGCGGCATCGCATTAATGTTTTTTGGCGCTTGGCGCGAACGTCGCCGTCGGGCAAAAGGCGTTGGTCCGGCTTCTTTGCAGATAGATTTGAATAATCCGCGCGACCGACGGACGCTGATTGCTTTCATTTCTGGAAGCACCATTTTTCTTATGCTCACGGCGGTCGGTTCTTACCACGCATTTAATTTTACCGAGTCGGTTACTTTCTGCGGTGAGACGTGTCACAAGGTGATGAAACCCGAACTCACCACGCATGATCACGGCCCACACGCACGCGTGGCCTGCGTGGAATGTCACGTCGGCAAAGGCGTTTCCTGGTTTATCAAATCAAAAATTTCCGGCTCGTATCAGCTTTATTCCGTCGCGTTCCACAAATACCCGACGCCCATCGGCACACCGATTAAAAATTTGCGCCCGTCGCGCGACACCTGCGAAGAATGTCACTGGCCGCAGCAATTCGTCGGCAACCTTGACCGCACGTTCACCTATTTCCAAAGCGACGCAACCAACACGCCCTACTCCATTCGCCTGCTGTTGAAAATTGGCGGCAGCGATCCCACGCGCGGGCCAGTCGGCGGCATTCACTGGCATAATTTGCCCGGCAACAATGTCGAATACGTCGCGACCGATAATGCGCGTCAGAAAATTCCCTGGGTGCGCGTGACGGATGCGAAGGGCAACGTCACGGTTTTCAAAACGAAAAATTTTACGAACGATGTCGCGAAAATGGAGGTTCGCAAAATGGATTGCATGGACTGCCACAACCGCCCGTCGCACCGTTATCTCTCGCCGGAAAAAGCGGTCAATCAGGCGATGGCATTGAAGAAAATTGATCCTGACCTGACGTGGATTAAAACCAACGCGATGTATGTGCTCACGCGAAATTACACCAATGACGATGACGCCAAGAACGGCATCGCCGCCGCC
Source organism: uncultured Verrucomicrobia subdivision 3 bacterium (assembly GCA_903833055.1). GTDB lineage: Bacteria > Verrucomicrobiota > Verrucomicrobiia > Limisphaerales > UBA11358 > UBA11358. Next base: position 7,820 of record CAILDU010000060.1, read on the forward strand.
TTAACCTCGCGTTACCCGAATGATCCGCGCATCCAAGACGCCATCACGACCGTGCAGCAAATTTACGCGGATAATTTTTTCCCGGAGATGAAAGCCAACTGGAGTTCCTATCCCGACAACGTCGGCCACATGATTTGGCCGGGCTGTTTCCGCTGCCATGATGGCCTGCACAAAACGGAAGATAAAAAACTTACGATCAAGGCGAATGACTGTAATTCGTGTCACACGATTCTCGCGCAAGGCGCGGGTGCGGAGTTGGATCAACTCGCGCCCGCCGGACAAAAATTCAAGCACCCCGGCGGCGACTACGATGGCGGCTGTATTGATTGTCACAACGGCGGACCGTAGTCCGAATTTGCTTCAACACTTTGCGCGGAGCGCGGGGGGAAATTTTCCGCGCTCCTTTTGTTTGCCAGTCAAAAAATGGCGAGCAATGCACAATTAGCGGTGAGCGGATTTTTTTGATTCAGCCGATTCTGTTCGCGTATGAACGATCGCGCGCCGGCCGGTTTCAAGTTCTCACCTTTAGTTTTATTGGCAGCTTTTTGTTTCGCAGTGACGACCACGCTGGCGGCGACCAACACGGTTGAAAAATTCTCCAGCGCGGATTGTCTTGATTGCCACAGCGACCCGAAGAACACGCGCATCGTCAATGGCGAGAAAGTAGCGCTCGCAGTTTTTCCCAAGAGCGGTTTCAAGAAATCGGTTCACAGCGAACTGGATTGCATTGATTGTCACGACGGCATCAAGGAATTGCTCCACGACAAAAACGTGCCGCCACCGAACTGCGCCGGCTGTCACGAAAAAGAAGGTAAAGATTACGCCGGCAGCATTCACGGCATGAGCCACAAAATGGGTGCGTCGGGCGCGGCGCAATGCTGGGACTGCCACGGCTCGCACGAAATTTTGTCCGCGAAAAATCCCGCTTCCTCGGTCTATAAATTAAATCTACCGGCGACGTGTGCGAAGTGTCACAGCAACGCCAAACTTACGAAAGAATATCAAATTGAATTTCCCGAAGCGGCGAATCAATACATGGATAGCATCCACGGCGCCGCGCTATTGAAGATGGGTTTGATTGTCGCGCCATCGTGCAACGATTGTCATGGTGCGCACGGCATCAAGCGCTCGGTGGATCGCGATTCGCCCATCAACCACGCCAACGTCGCCAAGACCTGTGGCAAATGTCATGTGGGCATTGAGGAAACTTACAACAAGAGCATTCACGGCCAGTTGCTCGCGGTGGGCGACAAGCGCGGGCCGGTCTGCATTGACTGCCACAGCGCGCATCAAATCGTAAATCCGACAGGTAATAATTTCAAAGCCACCAGCGACGAACGTTGCGGCAAGTGTCACGCAGACCGTCTGGAACATTACAGCGAAACGTATCACGGCAAAGCCATGGCGCTGGGCAAACCGAATTCCGCGCCCGCCGTGGCTGCGTGTTATGACTGTCACGGATTCCACGACGTGCTGCCCGCTGCCAATCCGGCTTCGCATCTGTCGCCGACAAATATTCTCGTGACTTGTCAGAAATGTCATCCGGGCGCGACGGCCAAGTTCACCGAATACCGGCCGCACGCGAACCCGCTCGACAAAAAGAATTATCCCGTGCTGCACGTCGTGTTCCTCGCGATGACCGGATTGCTCATCGGCACGTTCAGCTTCTTTGGCCTGCACACCATCGCGTGGGGCGTGCGCGCCATTTATCTCTATCTGCACGACTCAAAAACTTTCCGCGAAGCGAAATTCGAAACGCAGAACGGCGACGAATGGTTCACGCGCTTCGCGCCCTTCGAGCGATTTCTGCATTTCCTCGTGGTGACCAGTTTCTTGTTGCTGGTCGTAACCGGCATGCCGCTGAAATTTTATTACACTGACTGGGCAAAATTTATTTTCTCCGTAATCGGCGGACCAGAAACCGCGCGAATGCTGCATCGCTTCGGCGCGCTCATCACGTTCCTTTATTTCACGCTGCACTTGAGTTCGCTGGTCGGACGCTCTTGGAAAGCGCGTGGCAAACTCCGCAATCCAGAAACCGGCAAGATGGAAATGAAGCGATTCTACGCAGTAGTTTTTGGGCCGGACTCCATGGTGCCAACGATTCAAGACTGGCACGATCTGGTGGCGCACAATAAATGGTTTTTTGGCAAAGGTCCGAAACCAAATTTTGACCGCTGGACGTATTGGGAGAAGTTCGATTACTTCGCCGTGTTCTGGGGCGTGGCCATCATCGGCGCATCGGGCCTCATCATGTGGTTCCCGGAATTTTTCACGCGCTTCCTGCCCGGCTGGGTCATCAACATAGCGCTCATTCTGCACTCGGATGAAGCGTTGCTCGCCGCTGGATTCATTTTCTCGATTCACTTTTTCAATACGCATTTCCGCATTGAAAAATTCCCAATGGACACCGTCATCTTCTCCGGCCGCGTTTCCAAAACCGAAATGTTACACGAACGCAAACGTTGGTATGACCGCCTCGTCGCGACCGGCAAGCTGGACGAATATCGCGTGCGCGATGAATGGTTCCGTTGGAAAAATATCGCGAAGTCGTTTGGCTATTTCGCCTTCATCCTCGGCCTCGCGCTGCTGGCGCTGATTATCTATGCGATGCTGTCGCGGCTGGTGCACTGAATAAAATTTATGAAACGTCTGGTGTCATTCACGATTTTCGTGGTGATGACAGCCTCGGCTTTTGCTGGACTAAAAAACAGCGATTGCCTCGACTGCCACGGCGACAACACGCTCTTCAAAACCAATTCGGCGGGCAAAGCCATTTCACTTTTTGTAGACGCAGCCAAATTAAAATTGTCCGCGCACGCGACCAATGCCTGCATCAGTTGCCACGCCGACCTCACCGCTAAACATCCCGACGACAACAAGCCGGTCGCGTTGGTGAATTGTGAAACCTGTCACGCGCGACAAACCAAGAGCTTCAACGCCAGCGTCCACGGACTCGCGCTCAAGACCGGCCACAACGACGCGGCGACGTGCCAGGATTGCCACGATTCGCACGCGATGGTTTCCAGCGACTCGCCGACCTCGCCGATTTATTTTTCGCGGCAGGCGCAAACCTGTGGCGCGTGTCACGATCAGGAAGCGCGCGACTGGGCATTAAGCGTTCACGGCAAGGCTGTTTTGGCCGGCTCGCACGACGCCCCAACCTGCACCGGCTGCCACGACGAACACAAAATTCGTTCACTCAAAAGTAGTTCGGCACTGACGATTTCCGAAGATGTCTGCAGCCGCTGCCACGCCTCTGAACGGTTGAACACGAAATACAATTTACCCGCCGACCGCGTAAAAACTTTTTTTGAAAGTTATCACGGACTCGCCGGACAATACGGTTCGACCGTCGCGGCGAATTGTGCGAGTTGTCACGGCTTCCACAAAATTCTGCCGTCGTCCGACACGAACTCGACCATCAGCAAAGTGAATCTGGTGGCGACGTGTGGCAAATGTCATCCAGGCGCGAATCAGGAATTTTCTCTGGGCAAAATCCATGTGGCGCCAGATGGCCAGGCGGGCGGCACCGATTTCGGCAGCAAGCTGAATCACTGGGTGCGGCGGATTTATCTCGCGCTGATTTTTCTTACGATTGGCGGAATGTTGGCGCACAACGTGACGTTGTTCCTGAAAAAAATGTCCGCGCGGCTGCGCACATCGGTGCGGCCGGTGGTGCGAATGACGGCGTCACAGCGCTGGCAACATTTCGTTCTGGCTGGAAGTTTTATTGTGCTAGCGCTGACCGGATTTGCTCTAAAATTTCCGGATTCGTTACTCGCCAAACTGCTTGGCTCCAGCGAACCGTTTCGCCGCTGGACGCATCGTGTCGCCGGCATCGTGATGCTTATCATCGGCGCGTATCATCTGGTTTACATTTTGACAACGCGCGACGGACGCAAGCTCGTGGCGGATTTGTTTCCGGTGAAAAAAGATTTGGCGGACGTGTTGCAAGCGGTGCGTTACCTCACTGGGCTGTCCACGGCAAAGCCAAAAATTGGTCGGTTCGGTTATGCCGAAAAAATGGAATATTGGGCTGTCGTTTGGGGCACGATCATCATGGGCGCAACCGGTCTGGCCATCTGGCTGAAAATTCCTGTGACCGATTTTCTGCCGCGCTGGGGGGTTACGGTAGCCACGACGATTCATTATTACGAAGCGTTGCTCGCGTGCCTCGCCATCGTAGTCTGGCATTTCTACATCGTTATGTTTGATCCCGATGTCTATCCGCTGAACACCGCCTGTCTGGACGGACGCATTTCCGAGGAGCTGCAAGCCCACGAACATCCGCTTGAACTTCCGACCGAAGATCCGGCGCAAAATACCAAAGATTCTCCTTAAGTATTTCTGATGAATCTCGAAAAGTGAGATTATGAAATGTTTTTTCGTGTCAATTATTGCAAAGGATATGGCAAGGAATGGTAAGCAGGTTTTCCCCGCTCAATTTAGGCTTTTCACCAGACAGTCAGACCAACTGTCAGACCAAAATGAAAATCTTCGTTGCCGGATTGAGTTACAAGACCACGCCCGTGGAGGTGCGCGAAAAACTGGCGGTGTCGCGCGCGCGGCTGCAATGCTCCGGTTGCCGTCTCAAACTGCGCGGCAATCTGTCCGAAGTTGTGCTGCTCTCGACTTGCAACCGCGTGGAGATTTACGGTGTGTCGCCTTGGATTCATGGCCGCGTGCAACAACTTTTCCAGGAACTCACCAACAGCGATTTTGATTTCACCCCGCACCTTTACGTCAAGGAAGGCACGGCAGCAGCCGAACATTTATTTGCTGTCGCCAGCGGTTTGGATTCGATGGTGCTGGGCGAAACGGAAATCACTGGTCAGGTCAAAAATGCGTATGAAGCGGCGAAGGCGGCGGGTTTGACCGGTAAAAAAATGAATCGCCTGTTCCAGACGGCGATGCAGGTCGTGAAAAAAATTCGCACGAATACGGCCATTGGTCGCGGTGCAACTTCGGTGGGCAGCGTGGCGGTGGAATTGACGGAAAAAGTTTTTGACCGCGATTTGAGCGCGAAGACGGTGATGATTTTGGGCGCGGGAAAAATGGGCGAAGCCTGTGTAAAACATTTGGCGAAACGCGGTGCGAAAACGGTTTTGGTGGCGAATCGCTCCGTGGAACGCGCGGAAAAACTGGCGGCGGAATTTGGCGGGCGCGCGGTGCGTTTGGAAAATTCATCGTCGGCGATGATTGAGGCGGACATTCTCGTCAGCTCGACGGGCAGCCCTGACATTGTTCTGCGCCGCGAAGACATTGAGAAAATTTTACCCGCGCGCAAGAACCGGCCGCTGGTGCTGGTGGACATCGCCGTGCCGCGTGACATTGATCCGGCGGTGGCAACGCTTCCGAATGTTTTTCTTTACGACATTGATGACCTCGAGGCGGTCGTCCGCGAGAACACCAAGAATCGCGTTTCAGAACTTACCCTTTGTCACGGAATCATCGCTGAACATTCGGCGAAACTGATGGAAAAATTTGATTCGCAATCAGCAAAAATCGAACGAGAACCAGCGCTGGTAATTATGCCGGACTGGATTTTTAGCGGCACGGCAGCTTGACGGACATCGGTATCAAACAACGACACAGACCAATCAACACTAAACAACTATGAAAAAACAAAATCCATTCCGGAAAATGTCAGCCTGCTTTGCGGCGGGATTGACGTTGCTGGGAAGTCTGGCGGTCGTCCACGCGGCGGCTCCGGCATTGAGCGGCTCGCTTAATTTGCGACCACTGACGCCAACGGAAATCAGCACTTATAACTTAACTAATCCAGCAGCACAGTTTTCTGCTGGGTGCAAAACGATCGGGATTGGTGAACCGGTTTATTTGGACGCCATGGTGAATGCCGCGATTGCGCCCTCGAATATTGTCGGGGTCACTTGGACGCTGTATTCCACCAATAAGCCAGCCGGTTCACTGTCGGCATTGTCGGCGAGTCCGTTGAGCACGAATGTGCCGCTCTACAATACTTCAGATCGTTACACTGGCGAAAGCCAGTCGCCGGCTTTTCAACTAGTGGGACGCACGTTTTTCCGCCCGGATATTTCCGGGCCATATACCGTGAATGCCACCATCACCACGGTGGGCAGCGGTTCGACCAACCTCACGGCCACGATTACGGCGGCCACTTATGTTGGCGCGCAAACCTGCGCGGGTTGCCATAGTGGTGGCACGGTTTTTAATGGCAAACTTGTCCCCAGCATTGCGCCCACCTACACCAACACGCCGCACGCGACGTTCTTTGCCCGCGCAATTGATGGTAAAGTTAGCAGCTATTACAGCAAGAGCTGCATCTCCTGCCATGTGCTGGGTTATGACACCAATTCTTTCGCGGTGAATTTGGGCTTTGATGATTTGGCGCTCACTTACAACTGGCAATTCCCCTCGGTTTTAACGAATGGCAATTGGGCCAGTATGCAGGCGAATTATCCCGCCGTCGCGGCGCTGGCCAACATCCAATGTGAAAATTGTCACGGCCCCGGCAATCAACACATTTACTCCCAAGGCGTCGTGGGCAATACCAATGCAATCACAATCAACTACGCCGCCGGTGATTGTTCACAATGCCATGACAGTTTGAACTCTCACTTCAAGAGTGCCGAGTGGAATAATTCGCTCCATGCGTCCGCCTCTCGGTCGCCATCTGGTATCAGCCGCCCGCAATGCGTCCGCTGTCACACAGCTCCGGGTTTCGTGGGTTGGGCCACGGCTGGCGGCATGGCCAAGCAGAACCAGTATCCGAACAATATCATCTGGGGAAATTCAACTTCCACCAACGTCGTGACCTACATCAGCAACACCAATTATCCGACCTACACGGTGGAGGGTAACCCGCCAAACACGACTTATTATCCCATCACTTGTCAGGGTTGCCACGACCCGCATGATGCTTCCCAACCGCACCAATTGCGCATGGGCTATAACGTCACGCTCTCGGATGGCACCTTGGTGACGAATGCCGGCAGTGGTGGCTTCTGCATGGAATGCCATAACAGCCGCAACGGTTCCGTTACCAACATGATGGCGAACTATCCGTTGAGTCAATACAACTGGGCGGGTGGTTCCGCTTTTGGCACGCATGACAGCCCGCAGGCCGACATGCTCGAAGGTGTGAACGCTGTGACCTACGGCAAGACGATTCCCAGCGCAGCCCACGCCAATGTGATTTCCAATACTTGCTCTGGCTGCCACATGCAAGCGGTCGCCTCGACGGATCCGGCCTTCCTCAAGGCGGGCGGACACACATTCAAGATGAGCTACAATGTCACGAACAACAACGTGGTTACGGAAGTTCCGCTAACCACGGTGTGCGTCCAGTGCCACGGCAGCAAGGCGAATGCTACCTTTGACTTCCCCGTGCAAGACTATAACGGCGACGGCATCATCGAAGGTGTCCAAACCGAAGTGCATCACCTGCTCGATAAGCTATCCACGCTCTATCCGCCTTCGGGCTATCAGACCAATGCCAACTACTATATTGCGGACGGCAAGGTCAAGACCTCGCTCAGCACTTACACCAATATGCCCGCGAAGTTCTTGAATGCCGCTTACAACTACCAGTTCGTCAGTATGGATAACAGCTTCGGCATTCACAACGCGCCCTTCGCCGTTGGCCTGCTCAAGGCATCTATCGGTGACCTCAGCGGTGACAGCAACAATGACGGCATCTCGGATGCGTGGCAGATCGCCTACTTCGGCGCGGGTTTTGCCACCAACGCCGCCGCCGGTCCCAACGCCATCAATAACACCGCTGGCGTGCCGAATTGGATGATGGCCGCCTTGAACCAAAATCCGACCAGTGCCTACAAGGTGGCTGGTAGCGGGGTCATCTCCGTCAACAACGGCACCGTCCTCAATGGTGCCACCAACACCATCGCCATCTACACGGCGGCGGAAATCGTATTCAACACCGTGCAGGGCACCACCTACACCATCCAAGGCATTTCGCAGCTCACGGGCAGTGCCTGGCAAAACATCAGCACCAACATCCCCGGCACCGGCACGGCCATCAGCTACCTGACCCCGACGCGCGGCGTCAGTCAGATGTTCTATCGCGTAGCGCACACGCCGTGATCACAGGCTGAAATCAAAATCATCATCACCCCTTCCCGCGCGAGCGGGGAGGGGTTTTGTTTTGCCATGATTGAACGTGAATCAGCCGCAAACTTGAATCAGTCGAAATTAACTTTACTCATTTAGAAGAAGAAATTTATTAGCTGCCGTTTGGGGCATTCCCATCTACGCGGAAGTTGTGCCGCAGATTTGGAGAAACACAGGCCCGACCATCATCGAAGTCACTGACCAACAACTTTCACAGATGATAATTCCCGGTCGGAAAAGAAAGACAAAGTGCTGCAAAAAAAGAGTCTGGCTTAAACCAATAAAGCCAGACTCTCAAACCTAACCAATGAAACCCCTAACGTAATATAAGACCGCGCTGCTGCAATTCTGTTCAACTTAATTCACAATCGCAGAAAACGCCCGTCAATCCAACGATTCAACGCCTGCTTGAAGTGATGCCGAACATCAGCGAGTAGCGATTCAGATTATTTTGCAACGGCGTTACCGGCTTTCAACTGCTGGAAAACGGTCAGTTGCGTTTGCAGATCGGCAGCCAAGCTCTTCATTTTTTCACCCTGCGCCAATTGCACCTGTAATAAATTTTTTTGCGCGGCGGCCTGCTCCGCCGGTGAACCACTGGCTTGCGCGTCCACCGCCTTTTGCTGGGCAACATGAAGTTCAGCTTCCGAATCAGCGCCGACTTCCTGACAGCGCTTGATAAATTCGGCATGGAAAATTTGGTCAGCCTGTTCGACGGAAACCGCGCTCGCATCGGGAATGAGGCGGTTGACGGTGGCAACGATTTCCGAACTGGGCTTGGCTGGTTCCGGCAACGGTTGTAGCGGCGCAGCGACAACGGCTACGCGTTGAATGGCGCGGGCTAAATCATATTCCAACGCACCTTCCCATTCCGGCTGGAGTTGTGAAAATGTTTCATGATTTTTTCCACTGGCAATTTCCAAACCAAGAAAACACGCATCGCCCTTGTTCAAATTAAACGGTTGCAAGCCATCGGCAGTGGCGGCGGTGGCATTCGTATCCGCCGGCACCGTCACGCTGGCGAGCTGAATTTTTCCACCGCTGGCAGTCTGCATCGTGTCGAGCAATTGCGTGACGCGGCCGGCAAATGCGGACAAAGATTCGTCGGCGCTGCCCGCAGGCAACAACGCATAATAGTGAATGCTGACGGGCGTTTGCAGTTGACCGAGCAGATTTTTGGTCGAGTCAGAAAGCTGATGACTTGGCATGTTGACTTGACGCTGGTGAAACCAAACGCCCGTCAGCGCGATGCCCACCCCGAAAGTGAGCCCCGCCAGCACGAGCGAAGGTGAACGATAGGTTTGCGGTGAGGTTGAATTTGAATTTGGTTTCATAATTTTAAGCCGATTTTGGCTTAGTTCATTTTCCGTCATGAAGTGCGGGTGTCAATTTAGAAACAGGCGAACGACAAGTTTGCGACAATTGCCGCCTAATAAGAGCCAATAAAGGGTTAGTTGAAAATTTGGCCAACACCTATAGTCACTTTAATGAAACGAACCAGCAGATTCACTGGATGCTAAAATTCGTTTCAGATTAGGAAGTTGATTCGCTTGAAATTTTCATCTTTCAAAAAAAATGTGGTGATGCTGGCCGTGGCGGTCTGGGCGGGAATCAGTTTCTCCGCCGCCGCGCAATCGGTGCAGCATCTCACCATCACGCAACCCGGCGGCATGCCCGGATTGCCAGTGATGACGGGCATTTCCCGACTCACGAACGGCGTGCAATTGAGTTGGGCTGGGCCGTCCGGCTATTATCAAATTTTTCAGAAGAGCAATAATCTGACGGCGGCGTGGCTGGCTTTGGGCAAAGCCACAAATCTGAATTGCACTGCGACGATCACCAAATTATACAGCACCGCTTTTTTCCGTGTGTCCGGGCCGTCGCCGAGTTACATCGGTTCCCAAGCTTGCATCGAGTGTCACAACAATATTTGTCGCTACGAAACCAACACGGCGCACGCGTTCGCCTTCAGCAATCCAGAATTCAAAAATGCGGGCGGACAAAATAATTCTTCCTGTCTGCCATGTCACACGGTCGGTTACGGATTGCCCACTGGTTTTGTAAGCGCGACCGCGACGCCGAAGCTGGCTGGAGTGCAGTGCGAAAATTGTCACGGCCCGGCTGCGAATCACGCCGCCAATCCGAATGATTTTACCGTCGTGCCACGCGTGGATATTGCCGCGACAGTCTGCGGCGGATGCCACAGTGCAAGCCACACGACTTACAGCAATGCGCCGACGTATGAAGAATGGTCGTCCAGCGGCCACGCCGCCGTGGTGCCGGATGTTCTGCAATCCATGAGTTCCAGCACCAACAACATTCGGACTTGCGGCGTGTGCCATTCCGGTTCCGCGCGCCTTGCGATGATTGGTGGAAAAAATCCGGCGGTCACGCTTACGAAAGATTACAACGTCCCGATAACTTGCGCCGTCTGCCATGATCCGCATCAGACAAATTCTTTTTCGGATCAATTGCGTAATCCAACTTCTTCGACCAATGCTTTTCGTCTGACCAGCGCGGACACGGCCACTGTAACGGCGTTCACCAATAAATATAATGCGAACGCAAACATCAACCTGTGCGCCCAATGCCACAACGATCGCGGTGCGGCGTGGACGGACACCTCGCGGGCGCCGCATCATTCGGTGCAATATAATTTTCTGCTCGGCGCGATTGGTGAATTGCCCAGCGGTTCCGCCACTTTTAATCCGGGGACGCATGCGGGCTTGCCGTCGTCCGCCAATTATTCCATCTCCGGCAAATTCTATCTCACCAATCAATGCGCGAACTGCCACATGCAAGCCGACAGCAGCGATGCAGATAACCATTCGTTTGCGGTCACGAGCGACACGATTTGTTACAACTGCCACATCACGCCGCCGGAATTGCTGGAAGAATTTTATCTGACACCAGCCATCAACAATGCGGTGACCACGCTCATCACCGCGATGAATCGCTGGGCCGCCACGAAAGCGCCCGCAGCATTACGGACAAACGGCGTGGTCGCGTGGGAATACACGACGCCGGGCGGTCTGACTTGGACGACGAACGCGGCGGGCAACGTCACGAGTTGGTCGTTGGAAAAACCGGTTAATTTCACTGGACCGAATACGGCGGGTCAGGCGTTGATTCCGGATCAAGTCAAACGCGCGCGGTTCAATTTGTATCTCGTTTTGAACGACGGCAGTTTTGGCATCCACAACCCGACCTTCGCGATCAATTTGTTAAGCGCCGCCGAAGTCTGGATGGTGCAGGTATTGCAATGACCAATCACGCGCAACGAAAAATTTCATGAAGACATTTTTATTCTTCAATCAACTCTGGCTTCGCTGTCGGCGGCATCGCGGCGTGGCGTTGGCCGTCGGCGTTGGCGTCCTTGTGTTGCTGGTGATTTCGTGTAGTTCAGTTTCGCGGCAGGCGGTGATTTTGCCGAATGTGCCGGGCGCAAAATATATCGGTTCGTCCGAATGCGAACAGTGCCACGAAGAAATCACCAAAAGTTTTCCAACGGCAGATCATTCGCGTCTAGTTGCCCTCGGGACCAACTCTCTCGGCGTTGGTTGCGAGTCCTGTCACGGTCCGTGCAGCATCCACTCGGATTCCGGTGGTGAGATTAAACCGCCTTTCAGTTTCATGCCCGGACGCCCGTTGCCCGCCGGTCTGGGCGGACCAACGCCCGGTGAATCTCCGGCGCGGGCGAAGGAAACGGTTTGCTACACCTGTCACATGGATGTGCGCGGCCAATTTGAATTGCCGAGCCATCATCCCGTGCCCGAAGGTCGGATGACGTGCATTATTTGTCATCCACCGCACAAAGGAATTGCACACGCTGGCGGCAGCACAAGGTTGCTCTCGCAGGAAGAAAATTGTCTGCAATGTCACCCTGCCCAGCGCGGTCCGTATGTCTTCGAACACGAAGCGTTGTCGGAAGGTTGCACTACTTGTCACACGCCGCACGGCAGCGTGAACGCGAAATTGTTGACCGTGCGCGATTCCAATCTTTGCCTCAAATGCCATTTTCAGCAGGTCAAAGGCGGCGCGATTCTGATTGGCGGTTCCGACCACACCACGCGCTTGCAACAGGGCAGTTGCTGGACGGCGGGCTGCCACGAAGCGGTGCATGGTTCGCGCGTGAACCCGTCACTACGCTTCTGAACTGCGAACGGAAAGCCGATGAAAACAAAATCTTTAAAACAACGCGAACAGGCCGCCAATCGGGCTTGGTATCGCCGTTGCATCGTCGTCGTGGCGATGCTGATGTCGGGCGGCGCGATGGCGCACGCCGACAGCAGCACGAATGCGCCGGCAGTAAAACCGGTAGTCAAAACAGCAGCCAAACCGGTCAAGCCACTCACGCCGCAGCAGTTGTATGAAGGCGGCAAAGAGACTTACAACAACTGGGTGGATTTTTCTGTGGGCGGCCTGATGACAAGCGGCAACAACGCGCAAGCACAGCAGCAATATCAGTTGAGCAACGAACCGTTCGGCGGCATCAGCGATTTGCATCTCCAACAGGACGTCGCCAAAAAAACCACGTTGACCGTGGATGGTCACGCGCTGTTTGACCAGAACGATTACAAGTTGATGCTTGGTTTGCAGCGCGAGGAAGTGGGTTATGTCAAATTCAACCTGACCGACTTTAGCACTTGGTATAACGGCGCTGGCGGATATTTCCAGCCCACGCACACGCAATATCAGTTGCCGAACAATGCGTTGTCGCTCAATCGCGGTGAGATTTCGCTCGAAGCTGGATTGACGTTGCCGGATAAGCCGCAGGTGATTTTTAAATACACGCACAGCTCCCGCAACGGCGACAAGAGTTCCACCATTTGGGGACCGGTGCATCCCGATTTGACGACTACGGTGCGCGGCGTGCTGCCTTCCATTTACAGCATCAATGAAAACGTCGATAGCTACGCGCTGGATTTCACGCATCACATAAAAGAAACCGAATTCGGCGCAGGCATCCGCTACGAAACCGCTACCATGGCGGACACGCACAAAGAAAATTTTTGGTCGGGCGAACCCATTCAACGGAGTGTCACGGATAAACAAGGAACCACTTATGACATGCTCAACCTGCATGCGTTCAGCGAGACGTGGCTGAAAAAAGATTTGTTTTTTTCGACCGGTTATTCCTTTGCAAATCTAAATGACGGTTTTAACGGCAGCCGCATTTACGGTGATGATTATGACGTCGCCTACTCTCCCAGCCCGATAAATGGCTTGGGCTATACGAGTCTCAACGGCGGCGCACACACGCAAGAACACGTCATGGACATCAACCTGATGTCCACGCCCATAAAATATTTTACCATCGTGCCCTCATTGCGCGTGCAGCAGCGCGACTGGGACGCGAATTCCAGCGGCGTCGGCACGCTGGGCAACGATACCGGACCTTTCAACAGCAGCAGCGATGGCGAGATGTTGGACGTGCGCGAACGTTTGGATGTGCGTTACACTGGTATGACGAATTGGGTTTATTACTGCGGCGGTGAATGGACCGAAGGCAGCGGCAATTTGAACCAAAACGGCGGGTTGAGTCAGGTAAATGGATTTGGTCCGCCGCCGGTGAAAGAACAAACCGACGACACGCGCTGGTTCCAAAAATATTTTATCGGCACGAGATGGTATCCGTATCGCCGCACGAGCATTGATGTCGGCGGCTATTACAAACGCAACCAATACGACTACAACAATTCGACCGACAGCACTTACAATGGCGCGGGCAGCCCCGACCGTTATCCAGCTTACCTTTCCCAGCAAAGTTTTGAGACCTACGACGGCAATACGCGCCTGACCTTACGTCCGGCAATGAACGTCATGCTGGTTTCGCGTTACGAATATCAGTGGTCAACCATCAATACTACGCCCGACTCTATTTCTGGATTAAGCGAATCCCAGTCGTCGAAAATGACCAGCCAGATCATCGGCCAAAATGCGAGTTGGAGTCCGTGGTCACGGCTGTGCCTGCAAGTTGGATTCAATTACGTCTTAAGCGAAACGAAAACGCCGACTTCTGATTACACGCAAGCCGTGCTCAATTCGCAGAATAATTATTGGACGGTGACGTTTAATTCAGCAGTAGTGATTGATGACAAAACCGATCTCAACCTGACCTATCTTTACTATCAGGCCAGCGATTACAACAACAACTCCGTTGACGGACTGCCGCTCGGAGCCGGCGCCGATGAACATGTCGTGACGGCCACAATTACCCGGCGGATCAACACGCATTTGCGCGTCAATCTCAAATGCGCCTACTCGCAATACAACGACTGGGCTTCCGGTGGAAATAACAACAACACGGCGGAAATGGTTTACAGCAGTCTGCAATATCGCTTCTAAAACCTACATGGTTTAGAGCGCAACCGCGCAAGGCGCAAGAACCGCGTCCGCCATGCCGTGGACAATTTTTTTATCAGCGGGAACAATCGTCGCCAGCACGCCACCGAGCGTCGGTCGCGCTGAATCACCTTCGCCAGCAACAAAATAATACGGACACAACCGCGCCCTACCCTTCATCGGCACGACTTCATTTTTCGCAAAATCAAACCAGCTTGCGTCCACAATTTTTGGTTTTTCAAAACGCTGTAACACGCTCGGCGACGTTTCAAAATTTTTCAGTGCCGCGGCCACCGCCACGCTCCAATCCGCCGAAGACAAATCGCTGCCGAGATAAACGCCGCGCGCGCCCCACGCATTTTCCGAAAAGCCCGACACCTTCAAAATCAAATCACGTTCCTTCTGCGACATCGTTTTCAACTGCGCCCAATCCGTCAGGTTCAATTCTGGAATCGCCGCGTGCGGCGGCATCGGTGCCGGATCCACGAGCCAGGTGTAAGGAATTATTTTTTTAAGCCGCGCGAGAAAACCTTCGCCCAATTCCTGCCGCCAGAAATTGTGCAGATTGCGATTCCACAAAAGCGCGAACAACATCTTCTCCTCGAACATCGGTTTCGGCGGCGGCGTCAGACGGATTTTCTTTTCCGCCGCGAGTTCAAAAATCGTTTTCGCATTGGCAACATTGGACAAATCGAACAATTCAAAAAAGCGATAAACCGCATCGCCATCGGCGAATTGGTTGAAGATTGAAGATTGAATATTGAATGTTGCGCCACCGCGTTGATTCAACTGGTCGGCAATCCACGCCATTTCGGGTTTGTAAGTCGCCGCCTCTTCCGAAACCACCAAATGAATTTTCTTCGCATCGCTAAAGATGGATGCAAAGCCATTCAACATTCCGTCAGCACCGCCGAGCACTTCAGCTTTCCGCTTTCCGCTTTCCGCTTTTGAATATGTTTGATTCAGCCAACCAGTCAACCCGATGCCGCCGGGAACGGAATCCAGCTCCGTGATGCTGAACCCATTTTCCGTCAGCAAAATGTCGGGACGAATCACGCGCGGCACGTCGTTTTTGAACGCGACGGAACGTTGCAGTTCAATCAACTCACGCGGCTTGCCGAGGTCTAGCCAGCGCGCGACCCATTCCGGCTGCTTACCCTCGACGCTCTTGCGATAAAGCAGATTCGTCGCGCGATAAAATTGCAGCAGCACGCGACCGAGCGATTCGATTTCTTTCGCCAGATTTTCACCCAGCGGAAACGGCGTCGGCGAAATTTTCCATTCCAGCCCGGCAAAAAGTCCGCCAACGGGAATTGAATCGCGAATGAATTTGGCTTGTTCGGCGGGCGAATTCACTTTGGTTTAGCTGCGAATTTGCCCAGTGCCAATACCAAGCCATTTGTAGCTGGTCAGTTCGTCCAAGCCCATCGGGCCACGCGCGCCGATCTTGTCGGTGCTGATGCCGATTTCCGCGCCCATGCCGAATTCGCCGCCATCGGTGAACCGCGTGCTCGCATTCCAATAGACCGCCGCCGAATCCACCTCGGCGAGGAATTGTTTCGCGTGCGCCTCGTTGCGCGTGACGATGCTGTCCGAGTGCGCGGAGCCGTAGAAATTGATGTGGTCTATCGCCGCCTGCACGCCATCCACGATACGCACATTCAAAATGTAATCGTTGTATTCAGTGAACCAGTTTTGTTCCGCCGCCAATTGCAGATTGAACGAACCGCCTTTCAGCAATTCCTGCGTCGCGTCGTCGGTGAAAAATTTCACGTGCTTGGCCGCGAGCATTTGTGCGACGGCAGGTAAAAAAGTTTTCGCCACCGTTTTATCCACGAGCAAAGTTTCCGCCGCGTTGCAGACGCCGGGGCGTTGCACTTTCGCGTTCAAAATAATTTCTTCCGCCATTTTCAAATCCGCTTCGGCATCCACGAAGACGTGGCAGATGCCTTTGTAATGTTTGATGACGGGAACTTTGGAGCAATCCGCAACGGCGCGAATCAAACTCTCGCCGCCGCGCGGCATACACAAATCAATATATTGCGTGAGCGAAAGTAAAATGGGAATCGCCTCGCGGTCGGGCGTCGGCACGACTTGGATTGCGTGTTCAGGAAATTCTTTATGCGCGATTTTACCCGCGTCAATCATGGTCTTGGCGATGATTTGATTCGAGTTCAACGCTTCTTTGCCGCCGCGCAGAATCGTCGCGTTGCCGGACTTGAAACACAGGCTCGCCGCATCCGCCGTCACATTCGGGCGAGATTCGTAAATGATGACGACAACGCCGATGGGCGTGGAAATTTTTTGCAGCTTGAGCCCATTCGGACGAACGCGTTCGTCGAGAATTTTTCCAACTGGATCAGCGAGCGCCGCGACTTCGCGTAATCCTTTTGCCATGCCGGAAATTCTTTTGTCGTCCAATTTCAACCGGTCGAGCATCGCGGCGGACAAATTATTTTTCGCGCCAAATTCCATGTCGAGCGCGTTGGCTTGTTTGATGGCGGTGGCGTTTTGTTCGAGCGCGGTGGCCATCGCGAGCAGGCAGGCGTTCTTTTCCGCCGTGGTCAACTTGGCGAGTTCACGCGACGCGGCTTTGGCTTGTTTTGCCAATTGCGTCATCTGTTCCGTCAAATTCATGGGAGCCAAGTTAAACGAAATGGCGGAGAAGTCAAAAACCGGAAGACACCCGCGTTGGTAGGGCTGACCTGCGGGTCAGCCAAAAAAGGCGGCGCAGCAGTGCCGCCCTACCAACTCACTTCAAATCAGATCCGAGCATGGACGAAAAGAAATCGCCGCCGCGCAACGCAACCAGCACCGCCAAACCCGCGAGGTCGGCGGGCATCTTCACATTTTTCATGACAAAATTATCAATCCCAATTTTTTGCTCACGGTTGTTGCTGGGGTCTTTCAAATCAATGAACCGCGCCGTGCCGACAGAAACGTTCAGCGCGTCAATGCCTTGAAAATCCAGACCCGTTCGCTGCTTGAATTCCTTCAACCCCGCGTTACCGCCCTTCGCGCCCTTCTTCGGCAGCGCGACGCCGAGCGCAAATAAATTTGTCTGGCCCGCTTCATTTCGCACGATGTCGAGTTCGCCGAGATTGAAGCGCATGAGCGTAAGATGGATTTTATTTTTCAGTAGCGCGTCGCGGTCATATTCAACGTGGATTTCGGGAATGTTCAGAAACGGCGTGCCGCCGAACGGCGGCGGATTATTAATTTTCAAATCCTTGATGGTCACGACCGGCTCCAGCAGACCGAGATGAAATTTTCCAATCTCCACGTCCATGCCCGTCTGCGCGCGAATGCGATTCACAGCCACCGTGCGTAGAATCGTATCGAGCGACAGCAACAAAACTACCGCCAGCACAATTACCAGCAGCACCGCGCCAAAAAACCATTTCAAAAATGTTTTCATGATTACACCGCGACATCTTCCGGCCGCACTTCCAGACATTCGTCCTGATCTTCCCAAATCACCGTCGCATAACTATCCAACAACTTAGGCGCGAGGTCGCGACCGGCGACGGATAAAAGTTTTTCCGCCGTCTGCGCCGCGTTTTCGTAAGCGGCATCGTAATTTCCCACGCGCTTGCGCTGGCGGTCATCCCAATGCGCCACGGCGTGAATCGGTTCGTAATCCTTCGCCCACGGTTCGAGAATGACGCGCAGTTCAGCAGGCAATTCATCGAACGGCACGAGGATTTCGTTGCAATGCTGGCAGACCAAACCTTCCGTGCGAACATCGCGCGTGAGCAGCGGCAAAAACGGCGCGCGGCAACAAGGTGATTCCGCATACGCAGCGGGCGCGGTGGCGAGACGTTTGTGCCAGATTTGGCGTCCGTGTGCGACTTGCGCGGCAAGGCGATACGCGCCGACGAGCGGATGCGAGAGCCGCCACGCGCGGCCTTCGAGCTGGCCGAGCGTCTGCGCGAGCCAGCGCGCGAGCGTGAGGTCGTCCCACGCCGAAAACGAGCGCGCGTATTCCGTCCACAACGAATCGAGCGGCGAACTTGAAGCCATGTCCATCGTCACAGTCTGGAGCGGAGAAAATGTTTTGTCGAGCGGCGTTGAACTCAACTCGCCAGCGGCGCGCCCACATTGATTTTGTGCTTCAAGCAGTAAGCGCCGTTGTCCACATACTTTTGCGCCCACCATTTTAAGCCCGCGCGTTCCGCCTTCGTCAGTTTGCGGACGACTTTTGCCGGCGCGCCCAGCACGAGCGAGCCGGGCGGAATTTTCGTTCCCTGCGTCACCAACGCCTTCGCGCCGATGATGGATTGTTTGCCGATGACCGCGCCGTCCAAAATCACCGCGCCCATGCCGACCAAAACTTCATCGCCCACTTTGCACGCATGAACAATCGCGCCGTGGCCGACCGTCACCCAATTACCGAGCACGCACGGAAATTTATCCGCGAGATGCAGCACCGCGTTGTCCTGGATGTTCGAGTGGTGGCCGACGACAATGCGGTTGATGTCGCCGCGCAACACCGCGCCATACCACACGCTGCTGTGCGCGCCGAGCGTCACGTCGCCCAGCACCACGCCGGTGCGGGCGATGAAAACGCCTTTGCCGAGCTTCGGTTTTTTGCGGAGAAAAGTATCAAGCTGTTTATCGAGTTCGCCCATGCGGAAATTTTAACACGAACCGGCGGCGGCACAAATTGAAAGAAAACGGACTGACCGCAAACCGCGCTAATTTAAGCCTCTCCAAAAGGAAGCGATTCACGATTTGCGATTCCGTAAAAAATTTCCTACCCTTTCGCCCATGTCTGAATCCATCCGCGCCGACGGGCGCGACGCCAATCAACTCCGCCCGCTGCGTTTTCAAAACCACATCGCGCCTTACGCCGCCGGTTCCACGCTCATCGAATGGGGCAGCACGCGCGTCATCTGCGGCGTCACCATCGAGGAATCCGTCCCGCGCTGGATGAAGGAACAAAAGGTCGAGGGCGGCTGGATCACCGCCGAATACTCGATGCTCCCCTACTCCACTTTGACGCGCAAACCGCGCGACATTTCCAAGGGCAAACTCGACGGGCGTTCGTCGGAAATCCAGCGGCTCATCGGCCGTTCCATCCGCGCGGCGATTGATCTGGAAAAACTCGGCGCGCGCACGATCTGCGTGGACTGCGATGTTTTGCAGGCCGACGGCGGCACGCGAACGGCAGCGATTACGGGCGCATTCGTCGCTTTGTCGCTCGCGGTGAAAAAGCTGATTGCCGAGAAAAAAATTTCCGCCAGCCCAATTTTGGCGGGTGTCGCGGCGGTCAGCGTCGGCATCGTCATGGGCAAACCGCTGCTGGATTTGTGCTACACCGAGGACGTAGCCGCGAGCGTGGATATGAATCTGGTCATGAATTCCAACGGCGAATTCATCGAGCTGCAAGGTTCCGGTGAAGAAGCGACTTTCAGCGACACGCAACTGGCCGAACTGCTCGCGCTCGGAAAAATCGGCATCAAAGATTTGCTCGCCGCGCAACAACTCGCCATTTCCCAAGGCTAAAAAATCATGGCGAAGAAATCTCCGAAAAAATCTCCGCGCAAAAAAGTTCCGCAGCCGCCCGCGACGCGGCTGCTGCTCATCCGCCACGGCGAAGTTGAGGCGCGCTATCAGGGCATTTTCGGCGGGCGTATTGACATGAATCTTTCGCCGCGAGGCAAACGGCAGGCGAAAATTCTGGCGGAGTATCTGCGCGTCAAAACGATTGATGCCGTTTACGCCAGTCCGATGAAGCGCGTCCAACAAACGCTCGCACCCACGCTCAAGACACACGGCCACAAACAGACGATTTTTCCCGACCTGCGCGAGATTGATTTCGGCGATTGGACGGGCATGAACTGGGCGACCGTGCGCGACAAATTTAATTTTGCCGTCCACGAATGGCTCGAACAAATCGAACATCCCGGCTCGCCGAACGGTGAAAGTGGAAAAACTTTTCGCGCGCGCATCGAGCCGTGCCTGCGCGAAATCGTCAATAAACATCAGGGCGAAAACGTAGCCATCTTTTGTCACGGCGGCGTGATTCGGATGCTGCTGGCGATTCTGCTGGAATTGCCGTTGCCAAAAACAAATTCGTTTGAGGTGGAATATGCGAGTATCACGCAGGTCGCGCTGCATCCGCACATGGCGGAAATTGAATTGCTGAATTTTACGCCGTGGCGAGATTTGGTCGGATAAATATGAAATCAAATAAACCGCTCTGGCGCGTTTCCGTTACGACTTCGCTCGAAGCCGAAGACGCCGTGACTGAAATGCTGGGCGAACTTTTAAGCGCGACAGCGGCGTCCTACTTCAATCTGGAAACTGGCGTCAGCACGATCAGTGTTTTCCGTGACGAAAAACCGGATGCAAAAAAATTAAATGCCGAAATTTCCGCCGGACTCAAGCGGATTGAAAATTGCGGACTTAAAATTGGCGCGGGCAAAATTGAAATCGCTAAGGTGAAACGCGAGGACTGGAAAGAATCCTGGAAACGCCATTTTCATCCGATGGAAATTGGCGCGGACTTGCTCATCAAGCCAAGCTGGATCAAGCAGCGTCCCAAAAAAGGTCAGGCCGTCGTGATTCTCGATCCCGGCTTGAGCTTTGGCACCGGCCAGCATCCGACGACTTCGTTTTGTCTGCATCAAATCGTAGCGGCGGTCGGCAGACCGCCGCAAAATTCAGAAAAACCAAAAGATGCGGCTCTCTACCGAGGAGCCGCTACCTTATCATTTTTGGACATTGGCACGGGTTCGGGAATTCTCGCGATATCCGCAGCAAAACTTGGTTATCAGCCGGTTAATGCGTTTGATTTTGATCCGGAATCCGTTCGCGTGGCGAAGGAAAATACACGCAAAAACCGCGTTGATTCCAAACTCAAATTAACGCGCGGCGACGTGACCAAATTGCCATTGAAACCGGCGCGACAATATGATTTGGTCTGCGCAAATCTAATTTCCAATTTGCTCATCGCGGAAAAACAACGGATTGTAAATCGGTTGAAGCCGGATGGCACTTTGGTTTTGGCAGGAATTTTAGCGGTGGAATTTGGCGAGGTGGAACGCGCGTTTGGAAAATTAAAATTAAAATTGGTCGCCAAACGCGTGGAAAATGAGTGGTGTTCTGGCTCTTTTTGTTTTGTCTGAAAATTTTTGAACAGATGCCGGAGTGCGGCGTCTGATAATTTGAAGGTTTAAAGCAGATTTCGGGCTGATGGCAGTTGGCATTGTTTACGCTTTCAGTCCGAGGTTGGTAAACGAAAGGTAAAAGTTATGATGAAAACACTCGCAGTCATGGGCGAAGCGATTCGCAATCCGAAACATCCGTTTCGTAAAACTGAACATCATTCCAAAAAGTCGCTCAAAAATAGACATGAGCGCAGAAAAATAAGAGAGTTCCTGCAAATCGGCGATTGGATGTCCGAGGAAACAGCTTAAATGTCGGCGGCGAGCAATCGCCGCCGTTTTTATTTCTGGCAACCGGGGCAGAGGCCAAAAAATTCAAGCCGGTGGGTCACACCGGTAAATTCATTCACTCTCGCAATCCGGCGCTCAATTTCTTCGGGGAAACATTCTTCGATTTCCACGACGCTGGCGCAGCGGGTGCAAATCAGATGATGATGGTGGCCGTCGTCGCCTTCGCCAACGAGTTCGAAACGCGCGGTTCCGTCGCCAAAATCAAAGCGCTTCACCATTCCTAATTTTTCCAGCATTTGCATCGCGCGATAAATGGTGACGAGATCGCATTCGCCTTTCGGCAGTTCGGCGAAAATTTCCTTATTGGTAAGTGGATGCGGATGATGGCGTAAAATTTCCAGAATCGCGGCGCGCGGGCCGGTGATTTTGCGGGCTTCACGGCGTAAGCGTCCGGTCAGCGAGGCGAGTTCCTGCTTTTTCTCCGTGTGCTTGTGCGCGCAGTTTTTTTTCACGCTTCAAAAATAACGCAGGCAATTCCCAAAATTAAACCAACGAGGATGGCGACTATTTTTCCGACCGGAACGCGGTGGTGATCTTCGCTCTCGAACAAAATCGTGGTGGAAATGTGCATGAAAATACCAATGACAATCGCCATCAGATAGCGGGAATAAACCGCGAGGCCGGTGTAGCTGCTGGTGAACATTCCAATCGGCGCCATGACGGCGAACAGGCCGAGGCACAGGAGCGCGGAGGATTTTTTCATGCCGCTTTGTAGCAACATTCCAAGCAGCGCAATGGAAATGGGATAATTATGCACGACGACGCTGACGAGTAGAAAATGATGCGCGGCCACGTCGTGCGGGCTTTGGATGCCGGAAGTTTTTCCAAGCGCGAGCGCTTCGACAAACGCGTGGATGCACAAGCCGGCGAGAATGCCAAAGGCCATGCGTCCGTGAATCTCATGCGCGTGACCGTGTTCGATGCCCATCGAAATGGAGTCCATCGCGATTTGCAGAAAGAAACCGAAGAGAATAAATCCGCCAATGACGAGCGGCTTGATTGTGACGCCCGCTTCCGGCTCATACAAATCCGGTAGCAAGTGCAACATCACCAGCGTTAGTAAATACGCGCCGGTAAAGGCGTTCAGCACCTTCACGCGTTTTGGGTCGGTGAGCGTCAGCCAGAAAACAGTGAGCGCACCGAGCGCGATGCTCGAAAGTAAAACGAGATAATCCATGTGGTGACGCCCGATAATTTATTTTAATTGCAAATCATTTGCAACTGATTTTCAGAAAAAACCGCCCGGTTTCGCAATTGTGAAACCGGGCGGCGGGAGAATTACTTCATCAACAACATCTGACGCGCGCGCTTGATGGCGGCGGTCATGCGGCGTTGATACGGCGCGGGCAGGCCGGTGTATTTGCGCGGCAGAATGCGGCCCTGATCCGTCACGAAAGTGCGGAGCAAAGTGACGTTTTTGTAGTCGAGTGCGTCAATGGTGAAGTCGCACTTCGGCTTCGGACGCGGCGTGCGCTGTTCGCGGACGCTCTTGCCGCGCTTGTCAGTCTTCTTGTCGGTATTGGTCTTGCGGGGCATAAATTATTTAATCTCCTTGTGCAAGGTGTGGCGGCGGAGCGCGGGGTTGTATTTTTTCACTTCCAGCTTTTCCGTCTGCAATTTTTTATTGCGGCTGGTGGTGTAGCGCGAAGGCGA
>CAILDU010000061.1 GCA_903833055.1 uncultured Verrucomicrobia subdivision 3 bacterium
CACCTCGCAAGCCAATGCTTGCATCAACAACCTCCGCCAGATTGACGCGGCGGCCAACCAGTTCGCGTTGGAAAAGGGCAAAAAGACCGGTGACGGCATCACGCTGACCGTTGATCTGACGCCCTACATCAAGCTGAACTCGGCGAGCAGTCTGCCCCCGTGCCCGGCGGGCGGCGGTTATGCCATCGCGACGGTCGGCACGAACCCGACCTGCACGTTGAGCACGCTCACGCCGGCCCACGCGCTCCAGTAAGATTAGTTATTTGATTCCAAGACCCCGAGGCTTCGGCTTCGGGGTCTTTTGTTTTTTAGCGTAAGTATTTTGGAAATTGAATAGTGGCATTGGTTGTGCTAATTAAAGGGGAAGCGTTTCCGGCAGGCAATCTGTGAACAAATTGTAATTATTAAATAATCCGCCTGTCGGGGTTCACAACGCGCAAAAAATAATGAAAACAACCCGGACTAATAATGGTTCCAGCGGTTTCACGCTGGTGGAAATCATGATTGTAATCGCGATCATTGGTTTGCTGTGCGCCATCGCCATTCCCAATCTTTTGAAGGCAGCCGCCCGTTCCCAAGCCACGGCTTGCATCAACAACCTTCGCCAGATTGATACCGCCATCCAACAATTTTCTGTTGAGGCCGGCAAGCATCAAGGCGATACCATCACCTGGCCGACGGATTTGACCGCCTATATTAAATTGACTACCAAGGGTTCGATTCCTCCCTGTCCCTCCGGCGGCACTTATTCGCTGAACTTGGTGGGCTCCATTCCGTCAGCTAATTGCACGTTGAGCACGCTGACACCGTCGCACCAATTGCAATAATGTTGGCAGCCGGATTGCTTAAAAGATTTAGCGAATGACTTGTTAACTTGTGCTGTATCGAGGTGGTGTGGTAACTAACAGCACCTCGGTTCATTCGGTCTAATAAATAAAATAAATAAAAAATAAAAAACAAATGAAAAAACAAACCCAAATCCGTAACGCTGGTTTCACGCTGGTGGAAATCATGATTGTCGTGGCCATCATCGGCCTGTTGGCGGCCATCGCGATTCCGAACTTCGTGAAAGCCCGTTCCACCTCGCAGGCCAATGGCTGCATCAACAATCTCCGCCAAATCAATGCGGCGGAAAGCCAGTTCGCCTTGGAACAACATAAGACCACCGGCGACAACATTAACTTTCCGAGCGATTTGACGCCTTACATCAAGCTGAATTCCACCGGCGAGCTGCCGATTTGCCCGGCGGGCGGAACCTATGACTGCTCGACGGTTGGCACGAATGCGACCTGCACGTTGAGCACACTCACGCCGCCGCACGCGCTCCAATAAAATATTTACAGATTCTCATCCCGGAGCTTCGGCTCCGGGATTTTTTTTGCGCAAGCAAGATTGACTCAACTGCCGATTTCCATTACGAAACAAGGCGATGCAAGTTGATTGCCCTCAATCATGACCGCCATTTTACAAACTCAAAAACTCCGCGTGGAATATCGCAGCCGCGATTTTCGGCAGGGCAATAAAATTGCCCTGAACGGCCTCGACCTCGAAGTGCATGCCGGCGAAGTTTTTGGTTTTCTCGGACCCAACGGCGCCGGCAAAACCACCACGATGAACGTCCTGCTCGGCTTCGTTCCGCCCAGCAGTGGCGGCGCGAGTTTGTTTGGCATTGATGTGCGCCAACCCATCGCGCGCCAGCGCATCGGCTATCTGCCCGAGCTGACTTACTATTACAAATTTCTTACCGCCGAAGAGTTGCTCCGCTTCTACGCGAAAATTTTTGGACTCACGCGCGCGGAAACGGACAAACGCATCGCCGAACTTTTGAAATTAGTCGAACTCGAACATGCGGCGAAACGGCCGATTAAATCTTATTCCAAAGGGATGCAACAACGCGTCGGTCTCGCGCAATCACTCATCAACAATCCCGACTTGCTCATCCTCGACGAACCGACCAGCGGCCTTGATCCGCTCGGTCGCATGAAGGTTCGCGAAATTATTCAACGCCTGAAAGAGCAGGGGAAGACCGTTTTCTTCTCCTCGCACGAACTGGGCGAAGTCGAAGCGATTTGTGACCGCGTCGCCATTTTGGATCAAGGCGATCTCAAAGCCATCGGCACGGTCGCCGAAGTTTCCGCCGGTTCGGCTAATTTAGAACAAGCGTTCCTGAAAATTGTCGGTTACCAACCCAGTTCCGCATCATGAGTAAAATTTTTGCCCTCGCTGGTGTCGTCATCAAGGAACTCTACCGCCGCAAGGATTTCTACGTCCTGTTCGTCCTCACCGCGCTGCTCACGCTTGGTGCGGGCATGGTAAATTTTTTCCATGACGACAAAATTGTCCGTTACGTCAAAGACATTTGCCTGTTGCTCATCTGGGTTTCGGCGCTGGTCATTTCTGTCGTGACGACGGCGCGGCAAATACCTGCCGAACGCGAGGCGCGAACAATTTTTCCGCTGCTCGCCAAACCCGTTTCACGCGCGCAAGTCATTGTTGGAAAATTTCTCGGTTGCTGGCTCGCCACCGGCGTCGCGCTCGTTGTGTTTTATTTTTTCTTT
Organism: uncultured Verrucomicrobia subdivision 3 bacterium; assembly: GCA_903833055.1. Classification (GTDB taxonomy): domain Bacteria; phylum Verrucomicrobiota; class Verrucomicrobiia; order Limisphaerales; family UBA11358; genus UBA11358. The sequence continues at coordinate 2,559 of CAILDU010000061.1, forward strand.
GCGGTCGTCACCGGTTCCAAAGAACATTTCTGGCCGTGGGCAGCTTACCTTGAAGCCGTGTGGATGCACTGGGTCATGCTCGGCGTCGTCATTGCGATGGTGCTGCTCGGTTCGATTTATTTTGCCGCGCCGTCGTCCACGTCCACCATCACCATAATCGTCGTGGGCGGCATTTTATTGCTTGGCACGCATTTGAAAATCATCGCGCTCCAGCAGCCGGAACCGATGCAATTCATCCTGACCCTCGGTTATTTTGTGATGCCGCACTTGGAATGGTATGACCTGCGCGACTTCGTGGTCTATGACATGGGGCTCGTGCCGGTGCGCGCGGTCGCGCTGGCGACGCTTTACGCAGCGGTGTGGACGGGAATTTTTCTTGTGCTCGCATGGCTCGGCTTCCGCCGGAAAAACCTGACGACCTGATGAAAATTTCTCCGCTGTCCATGTTGGCTGTGTTGGGCGCGCTCGCGTTCACGCTCTCGGCTAGCTTGGCGCTGACGGCGGACAATTGGAGTGGGCGCGCCAAGTCCGACAACGTCTTCGGCATGATGTTCGGCGACGGGCGCAAGCTCTTCGCAAATCATTTTTTCACGATGGCTGATGTGTATTTTCACAGCGGCTATTATCCCTCCGTGTTTGACCAGCGTGCGACGGAGGAAAAAGAAATTATTTCCGCCAGCCACGGCCACAAGGATTCGGAAGAAGACGAGAAAAATGAAGATTTTCTCGGCAAACCCAAGGACTGGGTGGACGCCTTTGGTCGCAACTTCCGCATCACGCAGCACACGCATTTAGAAAATCACAACGAACGCGAAATTCTCCCGTGGCTGCGTCTCGCCGCTGACCTCGACCCGCAAAAGACCGAAGTTTACACCGTCGGCGCGTTTTTTCTGCGCGAACATCTGAACCGCCCAGATCAGGCCGAGGTGTTTTTGCGCGAAGGTCTGCGCAACAATCCAGACAGCTACGAAATTCTTTTTGAGCTCGGCCGCGTCTATCACGATGCCTACCACGACCTCGACCGCGCGCGCAATGTCTGGCAGCTCGGCATCAAAAAATTTATGGTCGCGCCCGCCGACCGGCAGAAGGACGATAAATTAATTTTCGAGGAACTCGTTGTGAATCTGGCGCGGATCGAAGACGAAGCTGGCAATTACGGCGCGGCGATTGACTGGTTTCACGCCGCCCAAAAAGTTTCGCCCGCACCTGATGCCTTGCAAAAACAAATTGACGCCATCCAGAAAAAAATGGCCGCGCTCATTCCCGTCACGCCGGGGAAACTGTATTGACCGCGTAATTCCGCTTGGTCTTTCCGCCGCCGCTCTGCTTTAATTTCCGCGATGAAAGTTCGCACGGCCAAAATCAAACGTCACACGCTGGAAACGCAGATTTCCCTGCGCCTCAATCTTGACGGCAAAGGCAAATCCAAAATCAAAACGGGCATTCCGTTTTTCGATCACATGCTCACGTTGTTTGCGAAGCACGCGACGGTGGATTTGGAACTGATTTGCAACGGCGATTTGGAAGTGGACGCGCATCACACCGTTGAAGATTGCGGCATCGCGCTCGGTCAAGCCATTGCCGCCGCGCTCGGCGATAAAAAAGGAATCCGCCGTTACGGCCACGGCTTTCATCCCCTGAATCCTTTTACCGGCGAAGCCTATGTGCCGATGGACGAATGTCTCGCGCGCTGCGTCGTGGATTTCAGCGGACGTCCGTTTTTAGTTTGGCGCGGACTGAATAATTTTTCGCAAAAGAAAATTTCCGATGCGGAAAAAAATCAGGACGCATCGAGCGTCTTCCGTTTCGGCCTCGCGCGCGAATTTTTTCAAGGTTTCGCCAACGAAGCGCGCTGCAATCTGCATCTCGAACTGCTTTACGGCGACGAACCGCATCACATCGTCGAGGCGCTGTTCAAGGCGTTCGCGCGCGCGGTGGACGCCGCGCGCCGCCACGATCCGCGCATCGCCGGCCAGTTGCCCAGCACCAAAGGCAAGCTCTGAATCTGCTCAATGGATAAGAAAAACCGACCAGCTTGGGCCGAAACGCTTGCATTCATTTATCTCGGGCTGCCGGTGTTCATTTTTTTTGCAACGTTCATGCGGGCGTATTTTGCCGTCCCGGCGTGCGTTGTCCTAGCCTATGCTGCATTCACGCTTGTTCGCAGAACAGAATGGAATTTCAGTCAAGATTCGCTCAAAGACATAGTAACTTTGGCGGCGACCGCAGCCATTTGGTTATGGCTTTCCGGCGCGGGTGGAACATTTGGTCCGACCACTGACTGGCTGAAACATTATGCGATTGAAAACGCACTCGTGACGGCCGACCATTGGCCTCCACACCTGAATCTGGGCGGGGCCGACGAAGGTATAATGCGTTATTCAATGGCCTGGTATCTGGTTCCGGCACTGTGCGAGAAGATTGTAGGTTTTCCATGTTCTAACTGGTGCCTTACTCTCTGGTCTTTTGCTGGAATTTTTTTGGTGTTTCGTCTGCTGATAACTTTTCACGAAAGCAGAATCAAATGGCTCGCGCCGGTAATCTTCATATTGTTTAGCGGTGCCGATGCCATCGGCACATTGATAACGGGCTTTATACCAAACGGCACTCCGTTCCATTTCGAATGGTGGGCGGGATGGGTGCAATATTCATCAAACACCACCGCTTTGTTTTGGGCTCCTCAACATGCCATCCCGGCATGGCTGTTTGCCGCCGTTGCGCTGCGCCAGATTAAAAGCCCGTCCATACTGTCGTCGTTGGGTGTGCTCTGGTGCACATTGATTTTGTGGTCACCCTTTGTCGCCATCGGCTGCCTTCCCTTACTGGCGGTGGCTGGTTTTCAGCAAATCCGTGCGGCCTTGAGCATTCAAAACTTTGCGGCTGGCTTATTGATGGCGGTCCCGCTTTTGTTGTATGTCGACTCAGATGCGGGAACGGTGCCGCATGGGCTGATTTTTAGCCAGCCGGACGGACTTTTTAATGGTGCGCCGGATTTTTGCGTTTCTGGCTACGCACTGTTCATTGCGTTGGAATTCCTCGTGCCGGCGCTTGCCCTAATCAGCATCAAAGGCGAATTCCGCCTGGTCATGGTGGTGGCTACAACTGCTTTGGCCTTGATTCCGTTTTATAAAATTGGCCTATGCAATGATTTTCCGATGCGTGCTTCGCTGCCTTTGTTGGCGGTCATCGCCATGCTCGCTCCGCTCGCGCTGAGGAACCGGGCCAGAATGGTGTTTTGGATTATGCTGACTTCCATTTGCGTTGGTGTGATAACCCCGTTCGCGGAAATTTACCGCTCGGTCACCGGGAGAAATCCTCCGATTGATTCGCGCGCAACCTTTCAATCCACCGGTTTGGGCAATCCAGTGATTGTGCAGCAATATTTTGCCAAGGTTCCGCCCTGGCTGGTCAAACCGTGACGGGTTCCCCTTCGCGACGGCTGGTTCAATTTAGATTAATTCTAAACCAGTTGACACCGGCAGTCTGAATTTCCAAACTCACACCAGTTCGTTTTAACCATCAACACAAAAACCAAAGACAAAAAATTATGCCAATTCCCGTCGGCTCCAAAGCCCCTGATTTCACGCTCAAATCCAAATCACCCGTTGATGTGGAAGTCAAATTGAGCAACAGCTTCGGCAAAAAAAATACCGTGCTGCTGTTTTTCCCGCTCGCGTTCACCGGCGTTTGCACCGCTGAAATGTGCAGCCTCACCGCCGGTCTCGACGCGTATGCCGCGCTCGGCGCGGAAGTCATCGCCGTCAGCGTGGACAGCCCGTTCGCGCAGGCCGCG
>CAILDU010000062.1 GCA_903833055.1 uncultured Verrucomicrobia subdivision 3 bacterium
ATGAGAGAATTGATATTACAAGAAGTCAAACTACCCATAGAGATATTCTATCGCAGAGGTGAGATATCACCGCAACAAGCAGCTATATTGCGCAGCCCTGAACCTGATCAGATAACTGTCTCTGAGATACAAGGTACTGCCAAAGATTTCACTACCATGTATGGGACCAAGGCAGGATGGAGCACCAAGATATATGCTCTGTGGGAAAGCCAATACGCAGAGAATCTGTGGTTAGATGCTGACAGCTTTCCCATACGTAATCCAGAATTCCTGTTTGATGATCAGGAATATCAAGACAAGGGCAGCTTGTTTTGGCGAGATGTGTTCAGCACAGATCGTGCCAATCGCTATCATGACGAAGCTCCAATGTGGCGCGTATTCAACGTCAATCCCAATGACGGCGAACCATTTGAGACAGGTCAGCTATTATTCAACAAAGCACAGTGTTGGACAGAGATGAACATGGTCAAGCACTATGCTGATAACTGCGAAGTCTATTATCACTTTGGCGGACATGGCGGTGCAGCGTGCGGAATTTCACACGGCGTTTGAGATCATGCAAGGCCTGACGCAGAAATATAAAATCGCCGGCAAACAATTTGAAGAGTTCACCAAAAAATTGAAGGACATTGATGACATCGCGACTCCTCATCAGCCTTAGCCTGTTGCTGCTTTGCGTCGCGCCGAAAGCTGGCGCGCAGCTCGCACCCGCTGAAGATTTTTTCAACAGCGGCGCGCAGGCTTACATTTCCAACAACATTCCGGCGGCGCTGGAACGCGTGGAAATGGGTTTGAAAACTTATCCCGATGACGTGAAGTTGAAAAAGCTGGAGGAATTGCTGAAACAAAAAGACCAACAGCAACAGCAGCAAAATCAGCAACAACAACAGAATCAATCGCAGCAGCAAAAGTCGGACGACCAAAAAAAACAGGATCAGCAGAACCAGCAGCAGAAAAATTCTGATGACCAAAAGAAGCAGGACGAGCAAAAGAAAGATCAGTCGGACCAGAAGAAAGACGACCAGCAAAAGCAACCGGAACAGCAGAAGCCGGCGGATGAAAAAAAGAACGGCGACAAACTGGAAAACCAAACAGGTGAAGGTCAGCCAGTTAAGCCGGGCGAAATGACGAAGGAAGAAGCGAAGCGTTTACTCGACGCGCAAAAAGGTAACGAGCAGATTTTTCAGTTGAAACCGGACGGCAAACCGCGTGACCCGAATCGTCCGGTGAAGGATTGGTGACTCAAATATCCCAGTCGCCGGTTTGAAGATACGGCTTCAATTTTTCTTTGAGCGTTTCACGGCCGCGGTGGATAATTGATTTGGTAGCAGACAGCGAGCAGCCAAGTATCTCAGCAATTTCTTCGTAACTTACTTCGTCCTGTCGGCACAAGAGAATCGCGGTGCGCTGGTTTTCGGGAAGTTCGGCCAGAGCCTCTTCAATTTTTTTGGCGAGTTCGCTGTGTAAAATATTTTGCGTGGGCAAAAATATTTTTTTGTCCTCGTATTGGCGCGACGGCTGGTCGTCGTGTTCGGGATGTGTTTCTTCGAGCGATTCCGCTGGATGGCGCGAGCGGCGTCGGATTTCATTGAGGCAAAGATTGCGCGCGATGGTGAATAGCCAGGTGGTAAATTTGGCGGTGCGTTCGTAGCGGGCGCGGGATTTCCAGACTTGGAGAAATGTGTTTTGCGCGACGTCTTCGGTTTCGGTTTCGTCACGCAAGGTGCGGAAAACAAAGTTGAAGAGCGGCTGTTTGTATTTCTCGACCAGCGTCGCAAATGCCGCGCGGTCGCCGCGTTTTACACGCAGCATCAGCACGGCATCAGGATCGGTTTGGTCGGGCATCGTCGCGGCAGTTTAACCAACACCGCGCGGGCGACAAGGTTTCGCTGGCGGCGGCGGTTTCAAAACATTAACTTTTGCGCCCGTGCAGGACCTGTCCAAAAAAATTGCGGCCGCCGCCGAGGCGCGCCTTTCGTTTTCGCCCAGCGCCAACGCGGCGGAAAAGCTCGCGCGCTACAAAAATTTTCTCAAGGTGGAATCGCACCGTTTGAAGCTGCTGCATCGCGGCGGCGCGGATGGCAAAGAGATTTGTCGCGCGCGCGCGGAAATTCTCGACGCGCTGCTGCGACATCTTTGGGCGACGGCGAAGGAAAGCTTGCCCACACAATCGCAAAAACAATTTCCGCCGGTCGCGCTCGTGGCGATTGGCGGCTTCGGTCGCGCGGAATTAAATCCGCACAGCGACATTGATTTCATGTTTCTGCATGAAGGTCAGGTGGACGGAACCAAGCCGAAGCCGTTTCTCGCCAAGCTGATTGACAGCGTGCTGTATCCGCTGTGGGACATCGGTCTGAAAGTCGGTTACTCCGTGCGCGATTTGGCCGATTGCGTGAAGGTGGCGAACTCGGACATGCAATCAAAGACTTCGATGATTGAATCGCGTTTGATTGCGGGCAACGAAACTTTGTTCGCGAAATTTCAAAAAGTAGTTGTGCAGAAATGCGTCCTCGGTTTTGAGGAAAAATATATCGCCGCGCGTCTCGAAGATCAGGCGACGCGGCGCGCGAAATTCGGCAACTCGGCGTGCATGCAGGAACCGAATGTGAAGAACGGTTGCGGCGGCTTGCGCGATTTTCAAAATCTGTTGTGGATGGCGTTTTTCAAGTATCGCACGCGCACGGTGCGCGATTTGCAGACGCAGGAATTTGTGAGCGAGGCGGAACGCAAACAGCTTGATGCCGCGTATGAATTTCTGCTGCGCGTGCGGACGGAATTGCATTACAACACCAATCGCCAGCAGGACGTTCTCGGGAAAAATTTACAACCGGCGATTGCGACCAATCTTGGCTACACCGACCGTTCACCGAGTAAGCGCATCGAAAAATTCATGCGCGACCTCTACGTTCACATGCGGAATGTGTATCTCGTCACGCGCACATTGGAACAACGCATGGCGCTACTTTCGCCGCAACAGACGGGGCGAATCGCACGCTTGCGACGATTATTGCCCGGTGCTGCGCCGCGCAAAATGCCCGAGGCCGTGGACGGATTTTTATTTGTGGCTGGTGAAATTCGCGCGGTGAACAACCGCGTTTTTCGCGATTCGCCGCGCCGGTTGATGCGCGTTTTTCTCCACGCCCAGCAACGGCATTTGACGTTGCATCCCGATTTGGCGCAGCTAATCCGCAACCAACTTTCGCTCGTGAACCGCGAGTTTCTGAACGACGAACACGTGCGCGAAACGTTCATGACGATTCTCGAACGGCGCGGCGAGGTGGCGCACATTTTGCGCGCGATGCACGAGGTAAACTTTCTCGGTAAATATATTCCTGAATTCGGCAAGCTGACGTGCCTCGTGCAGCACGAGTTTTATCATCAATACGCGGCGGACGAACACACGCTCGTCTGCCTCGAACAGCTCGATAAAATTTGGGAAGCGAAAGAGCCGCCGTATCGTTCTTACGCGCCGGTGTTCCAAAGTCTCGAACGGCCCGGACTACTTTATCTCGCGCTGCTGTTGCACGATGTCGGCAAGGCGGCGCCGCACGAAAAAGGTCAGCACGCTGAAGTCGGCGCTTCGCTCGCGATGCGCGCCGCCAAACGTCTGCAACTCGATCCGGCGGCATCGGAAACAGTTTGGTTTCTCGTCGAAAATCATTTGCTGCTGCCCACGGTTTCGCAGCGGCGTGACCTCGACGACGCGTCGGTCATTCGCAACGTGGCGCGGCAAATCGGCACGCCGGAAAAATTAAATCTGCTCACGCTGCTCACCTTTGCCGACTCGCAGGGCACGAGCGACAAATTGTGGAGCGGCTTCAAAGATTCATTGTTGTGGCAGATTCATTCGCGCGTGATGACGCTGCTGACCGGCGGCACGGAATTTCGTCGTGCCTCGGAAAAAGCGCGCGAAGAGGCGCGCGATTTGGTGCGTGAATTGTTGTCACGCCACATCACCGACGAGGAATTGGACGCGCATTTCAGCCAATTGCCGCAACGATATTTTGAGATTCACACGCCCGCACAAATCCATGACGACGTGGAATTATCCCACCGTTTCATGCACCGGTTGCTGTCGGAAAATAACCGCGCGCTCGCGCCGGTCACCGCGTGGCTGGACGAACGTGATCGCGGTTACAGCCTCGTCAAAATCTGCACTTGGGATCGCGCGGGCTTGTTCGGAAAAATCGCCGGTTCGTTGAGTGCCGCCGGATTGAACATTCTCGCCGCGCAAATTTTTACGCGCGCCGACGGCATCGCGCTCGACACATTTTTTGTGAACGACGCCCGCACCGGCAACTTGGCCGAGCGCGCGCAACGTGAAAAATTTTCCGAATTGCTGGAAGAAACCTTGACGGGCGAAACGGTGGATTTTCACAAGCTTATCGCGCGGCAGTCAGCATCGCGTTCCAGTTACTCGGCCTATTTCGGCGAGCGGATGCCGACGCAGATTTATTTCGACAACGATGTTTCGGACGATCGGACGTTGATTGAAATTGAAACGGAAGACCGGCTGGGATTGCTTTATACGATTTCGCAGACGTTCACGGAATTGAATCTGGACATCGCCGCCGCGCGCATCGTGACCGAGCGCGGCGCGGCGATTGACAGTTTTTATGTGAGCGATATTGTTGACGGAAAAATTACCGCGCCGAAACGGCTGGAAGCCATCGCTGTGCGCCTGCGCGAAGCGATTGGCAAACTGGAAACGGTGGTTTAGTCTGGCAAAGCAGTTGCGAGCCGCGCGGCGGTCTGCTAGTAGTTGACGAGCAAATGCGGGCTTGTGGCGTCAGCCTTCGCCCTTTGGGGCTACGGCTCGACAAGCAGGCGGGTGTGGTTCAATGGTAGAATGTGGCCTTCCCAAGGCTGAGACGAGGGTTCGATTCCCTTCACCCGCTCCAATTTGATAAATCGCTAATAAAATAAGGCTGAAATCGGATTTTAAGATTTTCAAAAAGCCAAAGTGAGAATAAAAGTGAGAATGAGAATGGTTGTTTCAGCTGACTTTAAGCTCATAATTCAACGATTTTACAATGGCTTTTTAATGCCGCCAATTTGCCGCAGGTGAGAATCATGATTGGCTTTGGCGTTAAATGAGCAGAACTGGCCACTCCAATTATTTTTCACTCAAACCACAAAAGTCCAAGCGACCATGCCATGCTGGCCGCATGAAAATAAAAAATCAGTCGAGTTCCAAGTTCCAAACTTTAATTTTTTCATTCCGTAAGCTACCGGGTTGTTGTCGCTTTTGGCGCTGCCCAACTTGTAAAAAAATCTGATGGCTGCCATGACCTCGTCGGGGGCTCGGCAGGACGACCTCGCCGCCGCTCACGAATGGTATTCGTTGTTCTCACACGAAGTTGTTTTCTCCCGCACTTCCCGGAGAAATTTGGGCATCACATTTGCCGCCTAAAATCTTCCCGCTTGCGCCCGCGCGCCAATCACATAAAACTCTCGCCGGGATATGCCACGGATTTTCGACAACATTGCGCTCGACCTGCTGCCTTCGTTGCGGGACACCCTGAAAATTTCACATCGTTCAGACTTTTGCGTCGGCTATTTTAATTTGCGCGGCTGGAAGGCGATTGACGGCCTCATCGAGAATTGGCCGGGCGGTGAGGGGCAACAATGCCGACTGCTCGTCGGCATGCAACGGCTCGCCCAAGAGGAATTGCGCGCCGCTTACAGCTTGTTGCCGCAGGAAAATGAAATCAGCCAGCAGGCCGTCATTCGTTTGAAACGCCGGCTTGCCGAGGAATTCCGCGCCCAACTTACCTTCGGCGCACCCAACGACGAAGATGAAGCCGGCCTCCGTCGTCTTTCGGCCCAACTCAAGGCGGGCAAGGTGGTCGTAAAATTATTTCTCCGCCACACACTCCACGCCAAATTATATCTCTGCTTCCGCGCCGATCCCAACAACCCGATTACCGGATTTGTCGGTTCCAGCAATCTCACGCTGTCTGGCTTGTCCTATCAGGGCGAACTAAATGTGGACGTGCTTGACCATGACGCCACGCAAAAATTATCCGGCTGGTTTGAGGATCGTTGGAAAGACCGCTGGTGTATCGACATCACCAAGGAATTGATTCAGGTGATTGACGAAAGTTGGGCGCGGCCTGAATGTCCGCCGCCATATCAGATTTACGTCAAGATGGCCTATCACTTGGCGGAAGAGGCCCGCGCCGGCCTGTCCGAGTTCACCATCCCGGCGGATATGCGCGGCACCCTGCTGGAATTTCAGTCCGCAGCCGTTCGCATCGCCGCCCGCCATCTGGAAAAACGCGGTGGTGTGATTCTCGGAGACGTCGTCGGCCTTGGAAAAACTTTGATGGCAACCGCGCTGGCCCGCGTGTTCCAAGACCCGCCGCGCTCGCTGGAAACCTTGATTCTCTGCCCGAAAAATCTTGTCGGTATGTGGAAAGATTATGCCCACCGCTACCGCTTGATTGCCGAAGTTGTTTCGGTGACGCAGGCACAAAATGAGTTGCCGGATCTGCGCCGTTACCGCGTCGTCATCATTGACGAAAGCCACAACCTGCGGAACCGCGAGGGTCGCCGCTGGGCCGCCGTGCGTGATTATCTCGCCCGCAACGCCAGCAAGTGCATCTTGCTTTCGGCCACGCCCTATAATAAAGCCTACGTTGATCTCGCCAATCAGCTCCGGCTGTTTCTGAATCCCGACGATGTCGTGGGCATCCGGCCAGAGGAATACTTGCGGCGCGATTGCGATGGCCGACCGGACGAATTTACCCGCCGTCATCAGTGCGCCATCAACTGCCTCAATGCGTTTGAGAAAAGCAACCACCCAGACGACTGGCGGGAGCTTATGCGGTTGTTCATGGTTCGGCGCACACGCAGTTTTGTCGAACGCAACTACGCTTTCACGGAATGCTCCAAGTGCGCCACCGTGCTGTTGCCGACGCAGGATAAGTGTTCCAAGTGCGAGCAGCCGAAGGCCAAGGAAGATCGTCGGTTTTTAATTCTCGAAGGTGGCAGCCGATTCCATTTTCCCAAGCGCCAGCCCAAGACGCTCACGTTTCGCATCCGCGATAACGACCCAGACGACCAATACGCATTGCTCTATTCCGACAAAGTTGTGGATACCGTCCGCGTGTTGCATTTGCCGCGTTACGGCCTCGCCAATTATATCAAACCCACCCTCGACGTGCCGCCCTCGCAGGACGAGGCCGAGGTTATGGACAACTTGTCCCGCGCCGGCAAACGCCTCATCGGTTTCTGTCGAACAAATCTTTTCAAGCGGCTGGAAAGCAGCGGGCATTCTTTTCTACTTTCCGTGCGTCGCCATATTTTGCGCAATTTTATTTTTCTCCACGCGTTGGAAAATAATTTGCCGCTGCCAGTCGGCACACAGGATTCCGCGCTGTTCGATACCCGCGCCGAGGATCACGACAGCGACAGCACGTTGTTTGGCTCGGAGGATGCACCGGCTAAACCCACCGAAATCACCGCTAAATCGCTCGCCGATTTCGCCGCTGCCGGTGCGGAAGGCTACAAAACGCTCAAGGAAGAACATCACCGGAATTTCGATTGGTTACGACCCGATGTTTTTGTCGAAGACCTCGCCAACCATCTGCGGCAGGATGCGGAAAACCTTTTTTCAATCTTGGAACTCGCAGGCCGCTGGCAACCTGGTCAGGACAAAAAATTGGAAGAACTTTTCAAATTGCTGGCCAAAAAACATCCCGACAAGAAGGTTCTCATCTTTTCCCAATTTGCCGACACGGTGTCGTATCTGGCCGAGCAGTTGAAATCGCGCGGCCTGAAATCCATGTCCGGCGTCACCGGCGACACCGAGAACCCGGCCAGCTTCGCCCGCCGGTTCAGTCCCGTCAGCAACAAGGCGCAGGACAAAGGCGCGCCCAACTACGTCTCGCCCGCCGATGAATTGCGAGTGCTCGTCGCCACCGATGTTTTGAGCGAAGGTCAAAACTTGCAGGATGCCGCCATCGTGGTGAACTTCGATTTGCCGTGGGCCATCATTCGCCTCATCCAGCGCGCCGGTCGTGTGGATCGTATCGGCCAGAAAGCCGAGCAGATTCTTTGCTACTCGTTCGTGCCGGCGGATGGCGTTGAGCGGCTCATCCGGTTGCGCTCGCGGGTCCGCCAGCGTTTGAGTGAAAACGCCGAGGTTGTCGGCACGGACGAAACTTTTTTCGAGGACGAGAAACACGACACCGTCATCCGCGACCTGTTCACGGAAAAATCCGGCATCTTGGATGACCCAGCGGATGATGAAGTGGATTTGGCATCGCTCGCCTACCAGATTTGGAAAAACGCGTGCGACACCAATCCGTCGCTAAAAAAAATCATTCCCGATTTGCCGGGCGTTGTGTTTTCAACCAAATCGCTTTCGGCCATTGCCACCAAGCCCGCCGGTGCCGCCGGCCCGCAGCCCACTTCCGGCGCGATGGTTTATGTCCGCACCGCTGATGGCAACGACGCGCTGGCCTGGGTGGACGAGGAAGGCAAAACCGTCACGGAATCACAGCACGAAATTTTGCGTGCCGCCTCTTGCGACCCGGCCACGCCCGTAGTCCCCCGTTTGGCCAATCATCATCCGTTGGTGCAGAAAGCCGTCGCTGGCATCCAGACCGAACACATCACCACTGGCGGCCAGCTTGGCAAACCGTCCAGCGCCCGCCGCCGTGTGTATGAGCGGTTGAAAGATTACGCCGCCAACGTCAAGGACAGCTTGTTTGACATCAAGCCGCTCCATGTCGCGATTGATGAAATCTACGAAGCCCCGTTGACCGAGGCCGCGCGCGATTTGCTCAATCGCGAACTCCGCACTGGCGTGAATGATGAAAAACTTGTCGCCATGGTGCTCTCGCTTCAGGAGGAAGATCGGCTGTGTGTTCCCAAAGACGACGTTGAAGCTCGCGAACCTAAAATCATCTGCTCACTCGGCATCCGTAAAGACTGACCTATGGCTCTCGATTTCCTACGCGCCCGCCCACTCCTGCAATCCGGCAATCTCACCAAATTGTTTGTTGAAGAACTTGGCTGGGAACCGTCCCGCAATAAACTTACGCTCCGCGCCGGTGAAATGGATTTCCCGTTTGCCGCCATCGCCGAGAAAAAAGGGTTCACCGCGTGGCTGTGCACCAGTGCCGATGGCAGTCTCCCCGATCACGCCGCGCGGCTGAAATTGGAACGCGCCCTGACACAAACCAGTTTCGAGCATCTGATTGTTTTCAGCACGGCGAACGGAGCCAAACAATCCTGGATGTGGGTGCGGCGCGAACCCGGTAAACCGTTGTCGGCGCGCATGCATGAATACGACCGCAGCCAGCCGGGGGATTCGTTGCTCCAGAAGTTGCAGTTGCTTTACGTTTCCTTGGAGGAGGAGGAGGCCGGGCTGTCCGTCACGGAAATCGCCAGCCGCGCCCGCGCTGCGTTTGACATCGAGAAGGTGACCAAGGCGTTTTATCGCGACTTCGACACGCACCGCAAAGCGTTTCTTAAATTCATTGAAGGCATCGCCGCGCCGGCCGCCGCCGACCCACACGGGACGTCCTTCCAGTTTGGGATTAAGCGCGATTTCACAACTGGCGAAAAAGGAATCTCCATCTATGTGCAAAATGCGATTGTTGCGGGCGCTCACCGGTAACAGACACGCTACCGTATCGCCCGCTGGCGTCCATGCCGAGTTGTTCACAGATGACAGTATGCCTGCCCCGGCTGGACAACCGCTGTCCAACCCTCAAAAAATATCTGGTGAAGAATAGAATTTTTACTTCACTTTAATTTCCGAACTTGCAGGCGA
>CAILDU010000063.1 GCA_903833055.1 uncultured Verrucomicrobia subdivision 3 bacterium
AGATCGGGCGTCTGGCTGCGGGCTTTTTTGAGCGCCTCCGCGCCATCCGCCGCCGTGGTGACGGCGTAACCGGCCTGCTTGAGATTGAACTCGACGAGTTCCACCGCCTCCGGCTCGTCATCCACAACTAAAATTCGCGGTTTCACGCGGGCAGTGTCGCACGCCGCAATTCGTCACACAATTTCAATCAGGTGACAACCGTGTGACGATTTGGTGACGGAAAAATTATTAGCGAACCAACCGCCTTGTAAAACGAGCGCGAGGCCGAGGAGGAGTTTGGAATTCACTTTTTGTTTGTGGTGTCAGGTGCGGTGATTTGTGCAGGAACATTGGTTGCCTGTTGCGCGCACCGGTATATCAAGAACGATTGCAATTTTTTTGCAGCGGCAGCCTCCTTGTCACTGGGGGGAAAATTTTTGGGAACTATTAAAATGTTGGTAAACTCATTTCCGTTCAAATTACGCAACGGTAAACCAATTTTCTCTATATCATCTTTTGAAATTCCGAACAAGGCTTGCAACGCGAGCGGCGCGCCAACATGAATGTCGGAAATGGCCAGCATAGCGCCACCGCCAGCAAATTCAATTCTATCGGCACCGAATGACTTGGAATCGTCTTTTTGAGAAATAATCACGGAGAGGAATACCTTTGACGAAAGACATTGCAGCGTTCGATTCTGCTGGTCGAACGTGACTTTCACTCGGTCCAACGGGATGTCCTGCAAGATACTTCTCAAGTCGAGATCCACTTCCGGCGGCAAATTCGTTGCAGTAATCCCCCACGAATAATCAATTTTGCTGTTTTTGTTTTTCTTGGAGAAATTCCAACGCAGTGTGTTCCCTTCATAGTAAGCCAACCCCCCAGCACGTTTGGGATCGCAAACCACCACCAATCCATTTTCCATCAGACAATAGGGCAACGCGTTCGTATTCTGGATCAAAATGGCGGCGTGGTCTTGATCGGCCACCACCCGCATCACCGTCCGAGGCAAATCGGGGTTGTTAGGAAAAACGGCTAGGACATCAAATTCGAATTGACGCGATACGGACGGCGATCTGGTCAGGGAAAGGTTGGCCAAGCGCGAATCTAAAAAACTGCTGATGACGTTTGTGGCCGCCGCCGAAGTGTCCGCGTCCGCACGACAATTGATGATGCCGCTCAAAACGAGCGCGAGGCCGAGGATGAGTTTGGGTTTCATGGTCTCCATTTATTAGTCATTCTCTTCCTTTATTGGCAAGTTGCCCAAAGTCTTCCATTCTTCTTTTGAAAATCGAAACCATGGTTCTCCGCCTTCTGCTAGATGAATATCTGACCAAGCCGCAGTATCACTTGCATTTAGAGTCTTATGTAAGTCCAAAGCCAATGCTTCAAGCCGCAACGCATCCACCTTCTCAACTTTTGTAAATGAATGATGATAGCCACAATCAAAACTGGTGCCAATCTCCAAGAGGTTGAGAGGAATTCTTTTGCAAGGTAACTCGACCCACAAAGTATTCCAGCTAGATTTATCAGAATATAAATATTCGCATTTTAATATGAATAACTCTGAAACCTTGGCCGTCCGTTCGCCCCAGCTAATGTCACGCCATTTTTTATCAACATCAAAATAACCTTGGCAAAACTCGCCATGCAAATAACCCGAACGTTCAAGACAAGAATCTATTTTATCAAAAAAGACATGATCCAGTTTTTCGGAAAATTCTATGTGTATAAAAATTCGCATATCGAATGAGATAGTTGCACGAGACGCCGGAATGTTATCCTTGGTTCAGACAAGCGCACCAACAATCTGTTCACCGTTCAAAGCGGTGCTAAAGCAACCGCAATCCAAACGCTGCGCGCCCGCCATGATTACCGAACCTCGCGCAGCGTCTGGACTGCGGCCGGTTCACCGCCGCTTTTCCCCGCCTACCGTTGTAAAAATTTCGCGACCGCCTCCGTGCGCGTCCGCACCTGAAGTTTTTCGTAGATGCGGCGGATGTAAGTATGCACGGTCTCGTAGCCGATGCTCAACTTCTCGGCGATTTCCTTGTAGATCAAACCTTGCGCGAGCAAATCCAAAACCTGTTGTTCACGCTCGGAAAGTTCGGACAAACTGCCGCCGGACGACGGCGCGGCAGATTTTTGAAACGATTGCACAACCAGCCGCGCGATGTGCGTGGTCATCGGCGAACCGCCGCGCTGCATCTCGCGAATGGCCTCGATTAAATCCTTTGTCGGCGTGCGCTTGAGCATGTAGCCATTCGCGCCGGCGGCGAGCGCCTTGAAAATATTTTCCGTGTCCTCGTAAACCGTCAGCATCATCACCTGCGTCTGCGGCAGCAAAGTTTTCAACTTCCGCACGCACTCGACGCCGTTCATGCCGGGCAAATTTATATCCATCAACACGACATCCGGCCGCACTTTCGGCAAATCGGCAATCGCCTCTTCCGCGTTGGCGTAATCGGTCGCGAAACGAAAACCGTCCGCGCGGCCAATCACCTTGGCGAGCGTGCCGCGCAACTTGTCGTTGTCCTCGACGATGGATATGGAAATCGGCATAGAATTATTTTTTTACCAGCGGCACCACCAAACGAACCACGGTGCCACCTTGCGACCCAGGTTCGATTTCAAATTCCCCGCGCACATCGGCCAACCGCTTGCGCATATTTTTCAGTCCGTTCCGCAGTTTCTTTTCCGAAATGTCACCCAAACCGCGTCCGTTGTCAGCGATGATTAGAATAAATTTATCCGGCTGCAACTCCAACTTCACGCGCGCCTCGCTCGCCTGCGCGTGCTTGACGACATTGTTCACCGCTTCTTTGAACGCGAGGAAAACATTGTGGCGCACTTCCGGCAAAATCGTCGCGGGCGGCAGTTGCGTGGGCAGCTCGGCGCGATACCGCACACCCGCCAGCGCAAAATAATCCTGCGCGTATTTACAGGCGTAATTGGCAAGGCTTTCCAGCGTGTCGTTGGAAGAGTTCAACGCCCAAACAATTTCATCGAGCGAGCGCGTTGTGTCGCGCGCCGTCAACGAAATCTGCTGCGCGTGCAGTTCAACTTCGTCCGGCAGATGTTTGTCCGCCTCCGCCAGTTCGCCGAGCAGCGCGACCTGCGTAAGATTAGCGCCAAGTTGATCGTGCAAATCGCGCGCGATGCGAGCGCGTTCGCGTTCCAGCAATTCTTTTTGCCGATGCGCGCGTAATTGGCGTTTTAATTTTGCCGTGGAAATCAGATAAATAATTCCCGCCAACGCGCCGAGAAAAACCACCGTGGCCGAAATCAAAAATGACGGCTTGCGCCAGAACGGCGGCTCAACGGCGACCGCGAGCGACGCACCGGTTTCGCCCCAAACACCGTCTTCATTGCCCGCGACGACGTGGAAAATATATTTGCCCGGCTGCAATTTCGGAATATGCGCTACGCGTTCGCCGCCAATGTCCGTCCAATTTTTTTCAGGACTATTTTTACCGCGCTCTTCCAATCTGTATTTGAACCGCGCGCCAGCGGCACTGTTTTTAGGCGCGGAAAAATTCAGGCTCGCAAACTGGATTTCCAACTGCTCGTTATCCGGCGTCAGCGCGATTGTGCCATTCCACGCCGCGCTCAAAGCGTTGGTTTTTTGTTCCACGCCGTCCACCAGCACGGATTCAATGACGACCGGCGGCGGGTTGGTGTCCGGCTTCAAGTCCGCCGGATCAACCGCCGCCACGCCGACGAGCGTCGGAAAATAAAGTTTTCCATTCGGCGCGCGCAACGCCGCCGGTTGCGCGCCAGCGGAACATTCGCGCGTGAGAAACGTGCGGCAGGAAACCGTTTTGACCGCGCCCGCCACAAAATCAGCGAGCGACTTCTTTTCCACACGCAGCAAGCCTTCATACGATCCAAGCCACAGATTACCCGCGTCATCATTGATTAAATAACCAATGCTGTCGCTCGCCAGTCCGCCGTTGAGCGTCGAGCAGATTTTCCAATTTCCGTTTTGAAAATGCGCCAGACCGTGTCCAGAAGTGCCGACCCACAACCCGCCGTCGGCAGCGGCGAGCAGGCAGGAAATGTCTTTTACCGGCGCAGACACGGAAAAAAATTTCCCGTCGCGGAGTTGAAAAAGTCCGTCGCGCTCGGTGCCGAGCCAGAGATTTCCCGACGCATCTTCCGCAATCGCGCGCACCGCGCTCGTGGGCAAACCGTCATGCGCGGTGAACACATTCCAGTTCGTGCCATCAAAACTGCCAAGACCATTTTCGCCGCCCGCCCAAATTTTTCCGCTGTGATCCTCAAAAAGAACATAAATTTCACGTCCGATTTTTTGCGCGTCCGCCACCGGCTGAAAATAGTAGGACATGAAACGGAACAGACCTTCGCCGCGCGTGCCCGCCCAGATTTGTTGATGCTTGTCCACCAACACCGTCCACGCGTTCGAGCTGGTTCCGATGCCGTAGCTGGTGGCGGAATTGGTCTGCCAATACGCGAGACCGTGACTGTTGAAGGCCACCCACAATCCGCCCGCCGCGTCCTGCGCGACGGATTGCGCCGTTTCGGTGGACAATCCGGCAGGTGAGAAAAAAACTTTGCGCTTGATGCGGTCGAGTCCGCCGCCGTCTGTGCCCGCCCAAAGATTGCCTTCGCGGTCGAGCGACAGCGATAAAACGATGTTGTGCGAAAGGCCGTCATCCTTGCCGATGTGCATACAACTGCCGTCGGACTGAAACCAAAATAAGCCCGCACCCTGCGTGCCGACGACGAGATTGCCGGACGCATCTTCCAACGCCGCCGAAACGTGCGCGCCACTCCACGGCGTTGCGCCAAAATCTTTTTCCAGCCGGTTGCCGCGCCATTTTTCCACACGTCCGTTTTGCAGATGCCAGACGACGCCATTTTTTCCGGAAACAAAAACGTGGGCGGCGCGGTAAAAAAGTTGCGCTGGAAAAATCGTCGGGTGCGAATCCATTTTGCCGTCCTTCCAGCAGAAAAATTTTCCATTTTCGGCGCTGAACCAGATGTTACCGCCGCCGTCTTCAAAGGCGCAATTTACAATTCCGCCCGCGCTCGTGTCGGGAAAATTTTGCACGGCGCCATTTTTTATGGCGCAAAGACCGGCGGTTTCCGTGCCGACCCATAAAATTTGTCGGCTGTCCTCAAACAAAAAAACAATGCGGTTGCTCGGCAAACCGGGCGTGTTATTGACATTGAAGCGTGTGAAAGTTTTGCCGTCGAAACGGACTAGGCCGTTAAGCGTGCCGAGCCAGAGATAGCCGTCGTGCGTCTGCGTCAGCGCGATGACGGAGCTTTGCGGCAAGCCGTCCTCGGTATTCCAGACATCCACGATGAACGGTAAATCACCAGCCACAACCCGGCCAACGAAGGCCAGCGCAACGGCTAAACCGAAAAATAAAATGTGAATTTTCCGTTTCAATTGACGGCATAGCATACGCCGTTGCGCGCGCGGAAAAAGTTTTTTTCAGAAACCGCTTGCAGGCGTTTGCGGATGGATTAGGTTGGCATTGCCCTTGAGAACGGGTGCTCTGTTTTTCCTGTCGAAAGACGAGCGTCGGCGGATCCGGAAGTTTACCGTGTGCCGGGTTCGCCGACTTTTTTCATTTCCAGTCAAAATTTCCGCGCAAAAAAACTTGAGGTTCGGCGGAAAGCGGCTAGGCTTGCCGGCCGGTGGATGGGGTCTTAGCTCAGTTGGTAGAGCGTCTCGTTCGCAATGAGAAGGTCAGGGGTTCGAACCCCC
>CAILDU010000064.1 GCA_903833055.1 uncultured Verrucomicrobia subdivision 3 bacterium
CCGTCAATCACTTTTTGTGCCTTGAGCAAATCCGGCTTGTCGGCGGTGAAGGAAATGTCCGTCTGCGGCGTGCCGGTTCCGTGGCTGATGTTTTGCACAATCATGTCCACGTTCACGGTCGCATCGCCGAGCGCCTTGAAAATTTTCGCGGCCATGCCGGGCTTATCGGGCACGCCAACGAGCGTCAGCTTGGCTTGATTTTTGTCGAGTGCGACGCCGCGCACGACGACGCCTTCCATGCTTTTGGTTTCTTCTTTCACAATGGTTCCGGGGTTGTCATTGAGGCTGGAGCGGACCTCGAATATGACTCCAAATTTTTTGGCAAATTCAACTGAACGACTTTGCATCACTTTCGCGCCGAGGCTGGCGAGTTCGAGCATTTCGTCGTAGGAAATTTCATTTAATTTCTTCGCCGTCGGCACAATGCGCGGGTCGGTCGTGTAAACGCCATCAACGTCCGTGTAAATCTGGCAGAGGTCGGCTTTCAACGCCGCCGCCAAAGCAATCGCGGTCAAATCGGAACCGCCGCGTCCGAGCGTGGTGATTTGGCCGGACGCGGTTTCGCCTTGAAAACCGGCGACGATGACGACGTTGCCAGCGTTGAGCGCGGCATGAACCTGCTTCGGCGTGATGTTGTGAATCTTCGCTTTAGTGTGGACGCCGTCGGTGACGATGCCCGCTTGCGCGCCGGTCATGGAGACGGCGGGAATATTCAAGGAGTGCAGCGCGATGGCGGTGAGCGCGATGGTCTGCTGTTCGCCGGTGGCGAGGAGCATGTCCATCTCGCGCTCGCTGGGGAGCGGCATGATTTCTTTGGCGAGCTTGATCAAATGATCCGTGACGCCGCTCATGGCGGAAACGACCACGACCACTTGGTCACCTTGCGCGCGGTATTTGGCCACGCGCGTCGCAACGTTCTTGATGCGGTCGGGGTTGCCGACCGACGTGCCGCCGTATTTTTGAACAATCAATGCCATGTGAAATTGCGTGGCGGCTTCCGGCAGAAAGTCGCCTTTCAAAACGAAAACAATGCGGCGCTCTGCCGAGTCGCCGCTACGTTGCTAAACTGGAAACGGAAGGATAGTCAGAGCCGGTGGGTTTGAAAAGTGCGGAGTTGCACGCACAAAAAAAGCGGCGGCATCAAGGTGATGCCGCCGCTTGTGGATTTCAGAATTAAATCACGGATAAACGAGTTCGTAGAATACTGTCGGCTGCGTCGGGTCAACGGTAATGGTAGCGCTGCCGTCGCTGACGCCGGGAACGGTAAACCAATTGGTGGTCAGACCGGTGGTCAGGTCATTGGTCTGGCTTACGAGGCGCCAACCTTGACCGGCGGGCCAAGTCAGGCTCAAGGTGGAGCCGCTGATGCTATTGGTGATAGACGCCGGGCCGCTCGGTCCAGGCGTGGCAACTACCAGATTAATTTGGCCGCTGCCCGTATCCACGATGGAAGCGGTTGCCGCCGGCGCGACATCGAGCACTGGAGTCGCGTTGAACGAGCCGCTGATGCCGGTGTAGTTGAACAAGGTGTAAGTTCCTACGGCCAGAGACGTGCCAGAAGTAATTTTGATGACGCTGCCATTGGGGTTCAAGGTGCCGGATACGGTCACCGAGTTGCTGACACCGCCAACGGTGGTAACGGCGAAGCTATTGGTTGAGGCGGCATTCAATGTCAGGTTGCCGCCAAACGTCAAAGTGCCAACGCTGCTGCTGCCGGGCGACAGAATTGTGTTGGCATTGAAGGTGGTCGCCCCGCTGATGGTGCCAGTGCCAGCGATTGTGCCACCGTTGACGACAGCAGTGCCGGTAAAGGTGCTGACGCCATTCAATGTCAATGTGCCGGAACCGACCTTGTTGATGGAGGTGGGAGATGTGCTGACGGGGACTGATCCGGACGCACCGTTGCCATTTTGAATAACACCACCAAAAATGGTATTCAAGCCATTGGCCCCAATGTAATAGGTGGTAGCACCACTATTGCCCGATCCACCGCGACCGGAAAGCGTAGTGCTGGAGCCACCAATCAAGGCACCGATATTATTGGAGGTGGAACCGGCGCGTTCGTTCAAATCCATCGGGCCGGCACCTAAATCCCAGGTGGCCAAAGCACTGCCTTTGGAGCCGTTGAACCGGACCCCCCCACCGCCGGCATTGCTGAATGTGATGCTACCAGAATAGGTGGACATATCACCGGTAAGGTCAAAGACACCAGTAGTAACTGCCAAGAGAAGGTTTGCGCTCCCAGTGACAATCTTGATGCCCGTGGCACCGCCCCCGTTGCCACCTGTGACCTGTGCGTTGCCCGCCACATTGACGGTGTTATTGGGCTTAACGGATCCCAGCTTGAGATTGCCGCCATAAAGGTTGATGTTGCCTGAACCGGCGGCGGCGGCATCATTCAGCGTCAAGGTGCCGTTGCTGACAACCGTGCCTCCGCCATAGCTGTTGGCAATGGCAAGAGTCAGGCTGCCGGTGTCAATCTTGGTCAGGCCACCGTTGCCAATGATTGAGCCGTTCAGGGTCAGGGTGGCTGCTCCGCCAACATCAATCACGCCGCCGCCATTCGTCAGCGTAATGCCGTGGTCCGTGGACGCCGTGGGGCCAAAATAATCCAGCGTGCCGCCGTTGAAAACCACGTTGGCAGCGGCGACAGACGCCGCCCCGATGGGGCTAGCGACAGTGCCGTTGGCGATGTTGGAAATCACCAAAGCCCCGCCGGCTAGAACAGTCGGGCCGGTGTAGGAGTTAGTTGTCGCAATGGTGAGTGAGCCGTTGCTGACGATGAGGCTGGCGGGGCTAGAGCCGTTGTCGCTGATGGAACCGGTGCCCGTGAAGACGTAATTAGAACTCGTGTTCACTACAACCAAGGCGGGGGAAACGGAGCCGGCAATATTAACAGTCGGATTGACTGCGCCTTGATTGCCGAACACCGCCGTGTCGCCGGTCAAAAAGTCGTCCAGCGTCCCAGCGTTCAGCCAGTTGGTGGTGACACCGGCATCCCAGTTGTTGGCGGTGGAATTACCCACCCAGACAACGCTGGTCGGCGCGCGCAACGAGGACAACGCGTGCAACTTAATGGCTTGGGCGGAGACATCATTTGTCAGATAGCCGTTCACGCCCGCTCCAGTCAGAGTGAAATTGGCAACACTGCCGCTAAACGAGCCGCCCGAGTAGTCGAACAATGTGTAATCCGCGCCAGCGGACAACGCGCCGGTTATTTGCACAACATTTACGCCGCTGGCGGAAAGTGTCGTGCCTGACCCGATGGCAATCTTGTCGCCAGGCAAAACAAAGGTGTTGGTAACGCCGCCATTTTCTGCCAAGCCGCCACCAAAGGTAAGTGTGCCGGTGACGGAATTACTGCCCGGCTGGATGGAACCAGTCGTGGCCGTGACCAATCCGTTGATGGTGCCAAAACCGGAGATTGTTTGTGCTACCGACGGGCTATAGGCACCACCGAGCGCCGACACGTCAAAGATTGTGCCTGAACCGAGGATGATCCGCGGACTCGCGAGTGAGCCAGATGAGCCCAACGCCAGCGTGCCGCCGCCAATGAAGGTAGAGTCGGAGTAGGTGTCTGCCGCTCCCAAGGTCAAGATGCCGCCGCCGGAGACGCTCAACCCGCCGGCACCGCTCAAGACGCCGTTGTAAGTAATGTTGTGCGGAGTGCCGCCCAAATCAGCCGTCTTGAAGGTCTCCATGCCGCTAAGATTCATTGCCACCGAACCCGTCCAATCGGCCGAGGCACCGAGCAGACTACCGTCGGTGAGCGCCGCTGCCAGTGTAATGCCGCTATTGGCGTTGATACCCTGACTGCCGACATACATCACCGCGCTGTTAGTGAAGAAAATATTGCCTGCACCGCTGGACGCGGGGCCGAACAGAATGCCGCCGACCAGATTCGTTCCGCCCGTGACCGAATAAAGGTTGATTGAGCCGGCAAAAGTCGGATTGGGGTTGACCAAGTTGGTGACGACAAACAAACCGCCGGTCTGCAGGAAACGCGAGACGCGATTGTTTAGCTGAGCAACAAAAACGCTGCCGTTATTGGTGACGATGCCGCCGGCCACCAGCGCGCTACAAGAGGAATTGGCGCTGTTGTTGCCGACATCCAAACCGGACATCGTGACTTGACCGCCATAAATCGCCAAGCCATCTCTGCCTATGGCTGGGGTTCCGGTGGATGTGCTGCGTTTGATAACCACACTGCCCAGATTGTTCGTGCCGCCGTTGATAACGAACAGGCAGTTGCCTGATGTAGCGGTGGAACCAGAAAGGGACCCGTTGCCAGGATTAATGCCGGTGGAGGCGACATTGATGGTGCCGCCATTGTTGGTGACAATACCAACGCTGCCAAGGGTTGCACTGCTGGTGACGCCGAGGTTCAGGGCACCGCTGGCCGTCAAGGAACCGCCGCTGGCCACTGTGATCCAGGCATTGGAAGTCAGCACAACCGCGCCGGAGACGTTCACGACACCGCCGCTGCCGACATACATCTTCGCGCCGGTTCCCGGACCGCTTTCAGCCACATTGTTCAGCGTCAAGGCGCCGCTGTTAAACCCGTTGGTGTTGACGTTTAATTCGCCAGCTTGGGTCAGGCTGCCAAAACTCGCCGCCACCATCTGGTTGGAATAAACCGGTTGGTTGGCCGTGATGGGGATGACTACGCTCGTTCCCACATCAGGAATAAGGCCGGAATCCCAGTTACCAGTTTTATTCCAGTCGGTATCTGTGTTACCCGTCCATGTTAAGGTAGAGACAAACGTCGGACCAGTGAGCTGGCTGCCAGTCGCGGGCGAGACCGTGAGATAATTTTCCGAGCCACCGGATCCATTTAATTCATAAATCGCTACGTAGTAGGTGGTGCTGGTCGAAAGTCCCGTCAGCGTCACAGTGGTGCCAGTGCCAAGGTAGGCGACATAATTACCCGAGCCGATTTGCGTGCCGCTGCCGTAGGTTGCGCTGGCCGTATACGTCGTGCCATCCACCGGGGCTGAACTCACCGGCGAACTGGCACTCACGAGCACAATACATTTAGAACCATTTCCCCGCGTCCAAGAAATCGGTATTGATCCATTCTGCAAAGTAGAACAAACCACGCCCGAGGCTTGGGTCGTAGGTTCATTGGCCAGCGTTAGGAGCGAGCCATTGGTGCTGTATCCGGTTTGACCATTAACATTGATGGCATAGCCGCGGAAGTAAACCGTGGTTGCCACCGGCAACCCCGTGGCGCTCCCGGTGAAAGGACTTCCCAGCGTGGGCGTTGTGCTTCCGACTTGAACCACGTTACTGGATGTCGTCGGATTTGGCGTAGTCCCCCAGACAATACCGTAGTTCGTTACAGATACGCTGAAGTTATTTTCCAAGGTGGCACCGAGCGTGGCGCTGGTGTTTGTGATCGCTGATTGGGTCAAAGTGTCCACGATGGGGATGGTGGTCTGCAACTGCCCCACGGCGAATTGACCGAAGGAGGTAGTGAAACCGGTGCCGGTAACCGTATAGTTCGCCGATGAGGACGAAGCTGGTGCCGCCCAACTGCTGCCATCCCATTTTCGGACAACCAGATTGTTGGTATCAACATTGTTTGGATTATCTACGGCTGCCGTCCCGTTGTATGTTCCAATGAAATTATAGCTGGGCGAAGTGAATCCACTGCCCGTAAGCGTCCAATAGCGGGTAATGTATAATGATGGGTCAATGCCGGAAGTGGCTAAATTGGGCTGTGTGCCAGCCGTCACGCCAACCGTCAAAGTGCCCCCGCTTGCATCCGAGAAGTTGGCCAAGGTAACTGGCGTATAGTATAACCCGTGCCGACTGGGAACGTGTAGGAGATACCGCTGGGAGCGGTAAACGGCACCGTTAATTGGCCGTTGAGCCAAGAGGCGCTGCTGCCGCCGGAAATGGTGGCACTGCTGCCGAGAGTAACGTTGCCGGTGACTTTGCCGGCGACGAGCGCCAGCGTGCCATTAACCGTGGTTGCCTGGCTCAAAGTGAGGCCGGCGCTGTTGTTGTTGGTCAGATTATTAACCGTAGCGGGCATCGTGGCATTGTTGGCCGTGGTGCCGGTGACTTGCGCGGCGATACCGTTGAAAGTATAGTTCGCCGTGGTCGGCAGGGTGATCTTGCCTGCGCTGAAGCTGGTGAAGATGCCCGGCAAACCACTCGCGCTCGTCGTCGCCGTGATGAGTGTTCCGCTGCTGCCCAACGTAAAAGAAGCGCTAACGTTGCCGTTGCCGCTGATTGTGAGTGTGCCCATTACGAGCGTGCCATTCACGGTGATGCCGACGGTGTTGGATGACTTTAGTTTGAATCCGGCGCTCATGCCCGAAGCATCCAAAGTTACACCCGAATCAACTTGAATGTTTGCCTTGACGTTTGAAATATCTCCCGACCCCGTCCAAGTTCCGCTGGAGGTGAATTCAATGACTCCGGTGGTGGATGTTGTGGTGCCTATGACTGTGCCAGATTGCTTAAAATTGCCACCCAGAATCAGTTTGCAAGTAGAGCCAGAAGAGAGCGTGAATGTCAACGTCCCACCACTGTTCACTTGAACCGAGGCCGCCGTTCCAGCACCTGTAGCGTTGACAGTCCAACTGGTGTTAAAAGGGATGGTATAGTTATGTCCGCTTTGAATAATAAAAGTATCGCCGCTGACGAAATCAGTCGGGTGAGATCCAGTGCCACCCGTCCCAGTCCACCAAGAGGTCGTCAAAGTTGGATCACCAGTGGCTGCGCCGGAATAATACGTCGTTGCCATCAAATTATTGCCTGCCAGCAGGGTCATCACGGCGACGATTCCCAACAAAAGGGCTTTCGACATTTTTTGAGCAGAAATCCACGACGAGTGAGATGACGGTTGATTAATCGTCAGCGGGCGACTGGCGGGTTGGGTTGGGTTTGTGTTATGCATAGACAGAGTTGGATTGTGGTTATTGAAAATATTTTCTGGCTGGATAGTTCTCTAATGTAGCTCAATTCCTCAAAAAATCCTATCGGATGTTTATCCGAGTCAAGACGGCGGACGGAAAATTACGCCTGCCCGACCAGCTTCATCGCCGCCTCCGTCCGAGATTGGACGTGAAGTTTCTCATACACGGCGCTGACGTGGGTGCGAACTGTGCTCATGCTGATGCTGAGATGATCAGCGATTTCCTTATACATGTAGCCCTTCGCGAGCAATTTCAGGATATCGAGTTCACGCGCGGTGAGCTGATCTAGTTCGGAAGAAGATTTTTTTGGGCGGTGAAAATGATTGATAACCTTGCGCGCAATGTGCAGCGACATTGGCGCGCCGCCCGCATGAACCTGCTGCACCGCTTCAACCAATTCTTTGCGCGGCATATTTTTGAGCAGATAACCATTCGCGCCCGCGCGCAACGAATCGAAAATCATGTCGCCTTCATCGTAGGTCGTCAGCATCAACACCTGCGTTTTCGGCAAACGATCTTTGAGCCGCGATACGCATTGAATGCCATTCATGTTCGGCAAATTAATGTCCATCAGCACCACGTCGGGATTTTCGCCGGGAATGTCGCGCAAAGCATCTTCCGCATTCGCGTGCGCGCCGACGCACCGTAGGCCGGGCGCGCCGCCGAGCCATTCCACGAGGCTTTCGCGCATATCAGGCTGATCTTCGACGATGGAAATGGCGATGCTCATTGCGAGTTTGATTTCAATCTACTCTACGACAGAAAAAATTATTAGTAATCGGATAAAGGTATGAGACGAATAATTTTTCAAGCGTTCGGCAAAACCAGATTGACGGAAATCATCGTGCCTTTGCCGATGCGACTTTGAATGTCGCATTCGCCGCCGACTTCGGCGAGCCGCTGGCGCATATTCCGCAAACCATCCGCCCACGCATCTTGCGGCGCCCGGTCGAAACCGCAGCCGTTGTCTTCAATCTTGATTTGCAAACGCAATTCGCTCGTGCTGATCCGCAACCAAACTTCGGTCGCGTGCGCGTGCTTGACGATATTTTGCAACGCTTCTTTCACGACCAAAAAAACATTGTGGCGAACGTTCGTCGGGACTTCGCGCGCGGGCGTGTGGTCGGGCACATCCAGCAAACAGCGGATGCCCGCATCGCGCAAATAATTCGCCGCGAACTGGCCGGTGTAATCAATCAAATGCGCCAGCGTGTCGTTGCGCGGATTCACCGCCCACACGATTTCGTCCAATGATTTCACGGCTTCGCGCGCAGTGTCCGACATTTTTTCGATACGTTCTTCGCCACGTTCTTTTTTGGCCAAGTCACCCAAGACGGCGATCAATGTCAGGCTCGCGCCGAGGTCGTCGTGAATGTCTTTGGCGATGCGCGTGCGTTCGCGTTCGACCACTTGCTTGCGTTCCAGCACTTCCATTTTTCGGCGCAACCGGCGCGTGGCCGTCGAGCGGACAATGCCCGCGACGCAACCCAAAATTAAAATTACCGCGCCCGTTTGAAACCACCACGTCTCGTAGAAGTGCGGACGAATTTTAATTTTCAAACGCGCGCCAGTTTCGTTCCACACGCCGTCGCTGTTGCCCGCGAGCACGCGAAATTGATAGTCGCCCGGCGGCAGCAAATTGTATTGCACCGACCGCCGCGTTCCCGCCGACACCCAGTCGGCATCCACACCAGAAAGTCGGTAGCGAAATTGCACACGCTCCGGCGACGCAAGACTCAAACCCGTGTAACGAAATTCAATCTGATGTTTTCCTGGTGGAATTTCCAGCGTCGCGTCGCGCGCATTGGTAGGCAAATTTTGCGCGCGTCCGTCCACCAAAATCTCTTCGATGACCACCGGCGGCGGCGTTGGGTTTGGCTTGATTTCATTGGGCTGAATCCACGTTGCGCCCTTGACCGTCGTGAACCAAAGCTGGCCGTCGCGCGTGCGCCACGCGGCGGGCTGATAGCCGCCCGAACATTCCAGCGATGGCAAACCGTCCGCCCGCGCGTAGTCCACGCAAGAAATAAATTTAATTTTGCCACGCGCAAAATCGTCCAGCGCGGATTTTGTCGCGCGGAAAATTCCCTGGTGCGAACCAAGCCAGAGATTGCCCTGACCGTCATCGAGAATTTGGCAGATGACATTATCCGGCAATCCGTCCGCCTTGCCGTAGCGCGTGAACCGGCCGTCGCGCCATCGCAACAGTCCGCCGCGAAAAGTTCCCGCCCAAACCGTGCCGTCTGCGTCCGCGAGCACCGACCAAATCGCGCTGGTTTCCTGCTTGTCGGGCTGAAACATTTTCGCGGTGTTGCTGGCGACCTGAAAAATTTCGCCGCTGCCGGTTCCAATCCACAGCGCGCCGGATTTGTCCTCGGCCAGCGCGCGAATGTAGCGGCGTGGCATGGCGCTGAAAATTTCCAAATCATCCGGCTCGCCCGTTTCCGAACACAGCAAACCGCTCGTTGTGCCGATCCAAATGCGTCCGGCGCGATCCCGCAAAATCGTTTTCACGCCGTGAATCACCGGCTCGCGGCGCGACGTTTCGCCGTTTTCGCGGATGAATAAATCTTCGTCGCCCGCGCTCAACCACAAACGTCCGTCCGCATCCGGGCACACGCAAAAAACGGAACCGCCGCCGCCGTTTGCCGTCACGCTAAAATTGGTGTATGCGCCCGCCTGCCAGCGTCCCAAACCGCCACTCAACATTCCAATCCACATCGCGCCGGAACTGTCTTGGGCTACGGACTTCGTCGCTTTTTTTTCGCCCATGCCGACCGAATGAAATTGCCGTTCGCGCACGCGGACCAGTCCGCCCGCGTCCAAACCCGCCCACCAATTGCCTTCGTGATCTTCAAAAAAACCATAGACGCGCTCGCCGGGAAATCCGTCGTCCGTCGTCAATTGTCGCGCCTCGCCGTCACTGCCGACGTGCAGCAGTCCGCGTCCATAACTGTAAAACCACGCGCCGCCATGATGGTCGTCCGTCGCGCCGATGCGGCTGGAATTTTTTGAAAAAAAGTCGCGCGTGGCGTCCGGTTTAATCACCCATTGTTCATCCTGCGCCGCGACGACTTCGCCGTTCACCACCGCCCAAATACGTCCGTCATCATTGACGGAAATGAAAGTCACGCCCGTGGATTTTTTTTGGTTGACCGGCAGTGCTAGGTGAAATTTATTTTGCCGCCACACCCAGATGCCTGTATCCGTGCCGACCCAAATTCGTCCGCGCGCATCCGTCGTCAGGTAATTAATATTTTGTCCGGCCAAGCCCGCGTCGTCCGGCACGCGTTCGTAATTTGCACCCGCCAGCCGCCAGAGTTTTTTATCCGCGTCGCGATACCAGATGGTTCCTTTGTTGTCCTCGCAACACAGCGCGCCGATGCCGAGACTGTGGCCGGGCGGCGGAATGATTTTCCAACTTTCATTGGTCGCTGCGGTCAACGATTTGCAAAACAAATCGCCGCGACCGGCGAGAAATACAACTTGATTGGACGACGAAGAAACCAGATTTAATTCGCCCTCGGACAAACGGGTGTTGTGCTGTTCCGTAGAAAATTTTCCATTTCGATACGTTGTCAGCGAACCGTCGTAAGTGTTAATCCACAGCGTGCCGTTTACGTCCACAAATAATTTTCGCACGCGCGCGTGGCCGAGTTCCGGCGTGTTCGCGGGATCGAATGTCACGAAGCGCACGCCGTCGAAACGCGCCACGCCGTTGTAAGTGCCGACCCACAAATAACCGTCCGGCGTCTGCGCGACCGCCGTCACCGAACTGTCCGGTAAACCGTTTTCTGAAGTCCACACATCCACCAGATAATCGCCAGCGGCAACCGCGCGTGACAATGGCGACAGCCACGCGAGTAGGAAAAAAAACTTGATGATTTTAGCGCGCGAAATCATGGGCGAACGGGTGAAACACGCCACCGTTTTAAGCCACCAGCCATTTTAATTCAACAGGACTCGGCGAAAATAATTGGGGACACGCGCGCCAGCTCAAGCGGACGGCTGTTTTTTATCCAACTGCGTTTCCACCCAGCGCGCGAAGAGCCAGAGCAAATCCGACAGCCGGTTCAGGAAAATTAAAATCTCCGTGTTCTGTAATTCGCCCGCCGCCTGCAAATCAAACACGCGCCGTTCTGCGCGGCGGCAGGTCGTGCGCGCCACGTCCAGCGCGGCGGAATGCTGCGTCGCGCCCGGCGTCGCCCAATCTTTGAAGCTCACGTTCTGCGCCTCGATTTCTTTCACCAGCACATCGAGTTTCGCCGTCAATTCCGGCGTCACGAGCGTGAATCCACCTTTTGCGTAACGCGGCAAATCTTCCGTCAACACGCCGACTTCGCCCATCACATCCACGAGCGACTTTTGAATCCAAAATAAATTTTCACTAACGAATTTTTCTGTCGCCGTCGCGCGCGCGAGGCCGAGCGCGGCGTTCAATTCATCCAGCGCGCCACACGCTTCGACGCGCGGATGATTCTTCGGCACGCGATGGCCATACATCAATCCCGTCGTGCCGCCGTCGCCCGTTTTGGTTGCAATGCTCATGCTTTTTTCTTTTTGGAAAATTTAACCGGCGCGCTGTTGGTGTATGACTGATCCACCGGCGCGGTCAGTTTCTGATAATTCAAAATCCCTTTAACAATCGCCGCCGCCAGTTGCTTGCGATACGCCGTGTCAAAAATCTTTTTGCCTTCCACCGGATGCGTCATGTAACCGCTCTCGATCAAAATGGCGGGCATTTCCGCGTCGCGCAAGACCGCGAAGCGCGCGCGCCGCACGCTGCGATCTTCCACATCCAGATTTTTCACGAACGCGCGCTGCACTTGATACGCGAGCAGCAGACTTTTTTTCTCGGACAAGTTTGCCGTCGTTGCGCCGTAGTTTGCACCTTCGCCCTGTGCGTTGCTGGAACTCGCGCCGACCGGCGTGATGCAATACGTCTCCGGCCCGCTCACATCCGCCTTGCCGGAAGTCGTCGCGTTGAAATGCAGGCTCACAAACAAATCCGCGTTCGCGCGATTGGCGATGTCCGGTCGCACTGGCAATTCCACGAACGAATCCTTTTTGCGCGTGAGAATCACCTTGAATCCAGAGGCTTTTAATTGGCTGCTTAATTCCTGCGCCAGCGCAAGCGTCGCCGTTTTTTCGCTGCGATCGGCCACGCGATTGCCCGGATCTTTGCCGCCGTGGCCGGGATCGAGGACGATGGTGGAAATTTTTTTGCCGGAAAATTTTGGCGCGAAGATGAGCGGCTCAACCGTCTTGGTCAAGTCCAGTTGCGCGATGGAAAATTGTCCTTTGTCCGACGCCACCGGAAACGACAACGCCACGTTCACGCCGTTGATTTCCGCCGTGTGCGAATCCTTGTCGAACACCAGCCGCGCCGTGCGGTTGGTCAGGATAATTTCATCGCTGTGCCGCGACGCGATGCGGAAACCATTCGCGTCCGCCCAATCTGCGAGCGGCTGGTAGGCGTGACCGTTGATGAATGCCGCGCGCGTCGCCGGCGCGAACAACGCGACGGCGAGCAGAAACGCGAACAAGACTTTCATGGCCGCGCAAGTTAAAGGGCGACGGCGCAAAGCTAAAGGGGAAATTTTAATCGGCGTCACGCGCACGTTGGCACATTGCTGTCCATTTGTCTGGCGGATTCGGCTTGCCTTTCGGCGGCGGCGGGGAAAAACTTCTTTTTCATATTTATGCAAACACAAGACGCACCCGCAGATTTCATCATCAAGTTTTGGCCGTGGTTTGAAGCGAACCGCAAACGCCTCATTATTACTGCCGTGGCGGTGGTCGTGGTTTTGCTCGTCTGGTATTTATACACGACGCAGCAGGAGCAAAAGGCGGTCAACGCCGGTCAGGCTTACACGCAGTTGCAATTGAATATGCCGCCGAACCCGACGGTGGAACAGGTGGTGGCTGGTTTTCAGAAAATCGCGACGGATTATTCCGGCACGGTCGCGGCGGAACGCGCGCAGTTGCAGGCGGCGGCGGTGCTGTTCAGCGCGGCGCGTTATCCGGAGGCGCAGGCGCAGTTCCAAACTTTTCTCGGCGCGAACAAAAACAGTTCGCTCGCATCGGCGGCACAACTCGGCGTGGCGGCGAGTCTCGAAGCGCAAAATAAATTGGCCGATGCCGCGACCGCTTACGGCGTAGTGGCAACTAGCTATCCGAATTCTTCCGAAGCATTGCCGGCGAAATTTTCGCTGGGTCGCGTGCTAGAAGCGCAGGGCAAATCATCGGAAGCAGTCAATTATTATCAGGAAGTGGCGCGGTCGCCGCTGGCGGGTTCACTTGCGTCGGAAGCGGCGCAACGGTTGTCGCAAATCTCCGTGACGAAGCCGGTCGTTAAGTCCTGACATGAAGCTCACCATCATCGGCACTGGCTACGTCGGTCTGGTTTCGGGAACGTGTTTTGCCGAAGTCGGACATCACGTCATCTGCGTGGACAATGATGCGACGAAAGTCAAAATGCTGCAGGCGGGCGGCATTCCCATCTACGAACCCGGCCTCGAAGAACTGGTCAAAAAAAATGTCGCCAGCGGACATTTGAAATTCACGAACAGCACGGCGGAAGGCGTCGAAAATTCTGATGTCATTTTTATCGCTGTGCCGACGCCGCCGCAGCCGGACGGTTCGGTGGATTTGAGTTACATCGAGCGCGTCGCGCGCGACATCGCGAGCGCCATGACGAGTTACAAAATCGTCGTGGACAAAAGCACCGTGCCGGTCAAGACGGGTGAAAAAGTGGCCGAGACCATCAAACGCTATTGTCCGGCCAAGGTAGAATTTGATGTCGTCAGCAATCCCGAATTTTTGCGCGAAGGTTTTGCCGTCGGCGATTTGATGAATCCCGACCGCGTGGTTATTGGCGTTCGTTCGCAGCGTCCCGTCGCGGCGATGACGGAAATTTACACGCCGTTCAAAGCGCCAATTATTGTTACGGACATCAATTCCGCCGAACTCATCAAGCACGCGGCGAATTCTTTTCTCGCGCTGAAAATTTCCTACATCAACGCCATCGCCACGATTTGCGAAGCCGCCGGCGCGAACGTGCAGGAAGTTGCGCACGGCATCGGCTTGGACGAACGCATTGGCCGCAGATTTCTCAACGCCGGCATCGGTTTCGGCGGCAGTTGTTTCCCGAAAGATTTGAGCGCGTTCATTAAAATTTCCGAGCAGGTTGGTTACGATTTCAAATTGCTCAAGGAAGTTCAGCGCATCAACAGCGAGCAGATGGATCGCTTCGTCAAAAAAATTACGGACACGCTTTGGGTGCTGAAGGACAAAAAAATCGGCGTGCTCGGTCTCGCGTTCAAGCAAAACACGGACGACGTGCGGAGTTCGCCCGCGATTGATTTGTGCCAGAAACTTTTGAAAGACGGCGCGACCTTGCGCGTTCACGACCCGAAGGCGATGGACAAAGCCAAACCATTTTTGCCGAATGTAACTTTTGTTGACGACATGAACGCCGTGGCTGAAGGCTGCGATGCGCTTGTGATTGCAACGGAATGGGACGAGTTCAAGCAACTGGATTTGGCGCGCGCGAAAAGCTCAATGACTGCGCCGCTGTTCTTCGACGGACGCAATCTGTTTGATCCGGCGGAAATGGAAAAGCTCGGCTGGACTTACAAGAGTGTTGGGCGCTGACGCGAGTTTTTAGTTTTGAATTCTTAATTTTTAGTTGAAATGAGCCACGCCGATTCCGCTCCAACTAAAAACTCAAAACTAAAAATTAAAAACTGCATCGAGGTCAGTGCCGCTTTAATTTTTCGCGAGGGCAAGCTCCTCATCACGCAGCGTCACGCCAAATCGCATCTCGGCGGCTTGTGGGAATTTCCCGGCGGTAAACGCGAAGCGGCCGAAACGTTTGAGCAATGTCTCGTCCGCGAAATCCGTGAGGAACTTGGAATTGAAATTTCCGTCGGAAGTTTGTTCGAGGAAATTTCGCACGACTATCCCGAAAAATCCGTTCACCTGAAATTTTTCATCTGCAAAATTATTTCCGGCGAACCGCAGCCGTTGGATTGCGCGGATGTAAAATGGATTGTTAAAAGTGAACTCGCCAATTTCGAATTTCCCGCTGCCGACGCGCAACTGCTGAAAAAGCTGGGCGACTTTGATTTCTAAAAATTTCCTGCTGGAAAACCGCGCCGGTCTGCGGCAAACTACGATTTCATTTATGGATGTAAAACTTCCCAAGCTGGGTGAGGGTGCTGATTCCGGTGTCGTCGTTGGCATTTTCGCGAAAGAAGGCGACACGATTGCCGTGGGCCAGTCCATCATGGAACTGGAAAACGAAAAGGCCGTGGCCTCCATTCCGTCCACCGCCGCCGGCGTCGTGGAAAAAATTTATGTGAAAGCGGGCGACCGCATCACGGTCGGCGCGAAAATTTTATCGGTCGCGGGCGGCGGTTCTGCGCCCGCTCTGGCGGCTCCCGCGGCTGCGCCTGCGGCAAAACCAGCGGCGAAAAAAGCTGTGGCCAAGCCAGCGCCGGTCGTTGAAGACGACGAACCCGTTGCTGAATCTGCGGATGAAATCGTCAATGAAAATCCCGTTGCTTCGCCGTCTGTGCGAAAAGCGGCGCGCGAGTTCGGCATTGATCTTCACAAAGTGGCCGGCGACGAATCCGGTCGCGTCACGGGCGAAGACATCAAGAATTACATCGCGCGTTTGATGCGCGCCGCATCGCGTCCGGCGACGGTGGTTGCAAGTGTGGCGGCTCCGGCCAAGCCCGCGCCGGTATCGGTTGATTTCTCACAGTTCGGCCCGATTCTCAAGAAGCCGGTGACGCCGTTGCGCAAAGTCATCGCGCGTCGCATGAGCGAGAGTTGGAACAGCGTCGCCCGCGTGACGCAGTTCGACGACATTGATTTCACGAAGCTCGGCGAGTTGCGGAAAAAATTTGCCGCCGATTACGAAAAGAAAGGCGTCAAGCTCACGCTCACGCCGTTCGTTTTGAAAGCGGTCGCGGCGACGCTGAAAGCGCATCCGATTTTTAATTCCAGTCTTGATGAAGTCGCGAGCGAAATTGTCATCAAGGAATACATCCACCTCGGCATCGCGGTGGACACGGATCAAGGTTTGATGGTTCCCGTCATTCGCGACGTGGATAAAAAATCCATGTTCGACTTGGCAAAGGAATTGGAAACGCTCGCCGCGAAAGCGCGCGACCGGAAAATTTCCGCCGACGAAATGAAGGGCGGCACGTTCACCATTTCCAACCAAGGTGCGATTGGCGGCGCGCATTTCACGCCGATTATTAATTTGCCGGAAGTTGCGATTCTCGGACTTGGTCGCGGACGGATGTTGCCGGTCGTGCGCGACGGCAAGATTGAGGCGCGCATGA
The DNA here is from genome assembly GCA_903833055.1 of uncultured Verrucomicrobia subdivision 3 bacterium. GTDB lineage: Bacteria > Verrucomicrobiota > Verrucomicrobiia > Limisphaerales > UBA11358 > UBA11358. The sequence continues at coordinate 16,286 of CAILDU010000064.1, forward strand.
TGACGCCGATTGCGTTGAGCTACGATCATCGCGTGATTGACGGCGGCAGCGCGGCGCGGTTCACCGTGGATTTGGTGAAGGCGTTTGAAAACTTCGACGAAGCTGTTGTAAAAATTTAATTTCTATGGATTCGATTAAAACAGAAATTGTGGTCGTCGGCGCCGGTCCTGGCGGTTATGCGGCGGCGTTTTACGCGGCGGACTTGGGCATGAAAGTCATTCTCATTGAGCGCGAGAAAAAGCTTGGTGGCGTGTGCTTAAATCGCGGTTGTATTCCGTCGAAGGCGCTGCTTTACGCGACGCATCAGATTGTGAATTCGCGCGAATCGGCGCATCGCGGCATCACGTTCGCGGAGCCGAAGATTGAAGTGGATAAACTGCGCGCATGGAAAGGTTCCATCATTGAGAAACTCGCCGGCGGCGTGGCGTCGCTCGCGAAAATGCGCGGCGTGACCGTCATCACCGGACGTGCTTATTTTGAAGGCTCGAACAAATTGCGCGTTGAGACGGAGCAGGGACAACAGTTCGTGGAATACGATAAGGCGATTCTCGCCGTCGGTTCCGCGCCCGCGATGCCCAAGGCGTTTGATCTCGGCAATCCGCGCGTGATGACGTCCACCGAGGCGCTCGAAGTCACGGACATTCCCGAAAACCTCCTCGTTATCGGCGGCGGTTACATCGGCATGGAGTTGGGTTTTGTTTATTCTGCGCTCGGCAGCAAAGTCACGGTGGTTGAAGCGATGGATGCGATTCTCGCTGGCGCCGACGCCGACCTCGCGCGGCCTGTTGTGGCTAATGCGAAGAAATCTTTCAAAGAAATTCGCTTGAAGGCGCGTGTCACCAAAATGGCGACCGTCGGCAAACAAATCAAAGTTGATTCCGAATTCAACGGCGAAAAACTTTCCGAACTTTACGACCGCGTTCTCGTTTCCGTCGGTCGCGTGCCGAACAGCGCCGACCTCGGTCTGGAAAACACCAAAGCCGTGCTCGACGAAAAAGGTTTTGTGAAGGTCAATTCGCAGCAGCAGACCGATGACCCCAGCATTTACGCCATTGGCGACATCGCGGGTGGCATTTTGCTCGCACACAAAGCGCACAAGGAAGCGCGTAACGCGATAGAAAACATCCACGGAGAAAGCGGCATTTTTGAGAGCATCATTCCCGCCGTCGTTTTTACCGACCCAGAACTTGCTTGGTGCGGTTTGACCGAAGTCGAAGCCAAGGAAAAAGGCGTCGCTTACGTTGTTTCTAAATTTCCGTGGAGCGCCTCTGGTCGCGCGTTGTCGTTTGATCGCACCGATGGCATCACGAAAATGCTCATTGATCCCGAAACCGAGCGCGTGCTCGGCGTGGGTATCTGTGGCGCAGGCGCGGGCGAACTCATCGCCGAAGCCGTGCTCGCGATGGAAATGGGCGCGACGGTTGAGGATATCGCCTTGACCATCCACGCGCACCCGACGCTTTCGGAAACGCTGATGGAATGTGCCGAAGCCTTTTACGGCCACGCGACGCATACGTTCACGAAGAGAAAATCGGCCGAGTAAAATTTATTTTCGTTTTCGCCATCACCACCGGTTCACGCCGGTGGTGATTTTTTTGTCCGGCTTAAATTTCCATCAAAGATAATTGTCTTCATCGTCCGGATCCGGCGGCGTTGGCGGCAGCGAACGGCGCAAAATTAGCAGCAGCGTGATGCCGCAGTTTGCCCACATGCAGAGGGAAATCCCCGCGCCGATCTCAAACGCGCGGTCGCGGTAGAAAAGATGAACCGTATGTTTGCCAGCGGGAATCTGCACGGCTTGAAACGCGACGTTGGCGCGCAGCAATGGCGTTGGTGCCCCATCCACTTCTGCGCGCCAGTTGTGATAATACGTTTGCGCCACAACGACGAGCGACGGCGCTTGCGCTTCAACTACAACATCCACAGTTTGGTTTCCAAATTTTGATTCCAGAATTTTGGCGGAAGTTTGATTTGAGACGGTCACAAACGATTTAATTTCCGGCGGCAGAAAAACTATTTTGTCGCCTTCAAAATTATTCTGCGTCAATGCCTGCAATGCTTTTGCGTCGTCGAGAAAAACTGGTTTTTGTCCGGCGGTTACGAGCGGTAGAAAATTTGGGCGCGGCAGCCAGTGATAGACCGAGTCTGGCGCGGTGAGTTGCGAGACGCCCATAAAATTTTCGAGGCTGGGATAGCTGGCGTTGGTGGTCGTGTAAAACAGTGACAATACTTCGTCGTTTTCGCGCGGCGTGAGCGAGAAGAAACCGTCCACCTTCGGCACGGCATCGAGGAGATTTCCATTCGCGCAATAACCGAGCTGCTTGGCGAGAAAGTTATTTTTCGGGTCGCGCATGGCGAAGCCGACAAATTCACTTGCGGCCAGCGGCGAAATCATCACGCGCGAGCCGCCGAGCGCCGGCTGCGGTTTCAGCGCCAGTTTTTCACGGGCAAGTCCCGGCTCAAAAATCCACGGCGGCGCGGTCGGGTTCTGTGCTGGTTCATGCGTGAACACGTCGGCCCACGCAATCAGCAACAACAGCAATGGGGCGAAGCGAATCAGGGCGGAAGTTGTGGCGCGCGTGAAGGCGAAAAGAATTGTGCCGGTGAAAATTAAAAAAGCCGCGCGGGAAAATCCGTTGAGTAATGTCGCGTGCGAATCGTCGCCGGGCAGCGGTGCAAATTGTGTCCAAAATAAAATTCCAATGAGCAGTGCAAACAGAACGCCGCCGAGCGATAAAAAATTTTTCTGCGCCTTTAAAAAATTTGCCAGCGCGAAGGCTGCGAGCAACGGCGCGGCGAAGATGGCGACGGCGATGTATTTGATCGGATAAGTGATAAAACTCAATTGTGGCAACAGTTTTCGCACGAGCGGCAGCGCTGGCGCATTTTCTCCGAGCGCAAAAATTACTCCGATAGTTGCGATTATGCCGAGCAGCCATACGCGACGTTCGCGCAGAGAAAGCAGCGCGAGCAGTGCTAACCAGAGTGCGCCGACTCCGAGATAATAGGATGAAGTCCAATACTGTCCGTGCTGGAAAAAGATGCCTTCGGTCGCGGTAGAGCCAAACGCCATCGGCACGAGAAAATTCGCGAGGCCGGAGCCGGGCATGGACCAGCGTAAATCGGCAAAGCCGGTTTCGCGCTGCGCGTGTGCGACGAGGTTGAGGAACGGCAGCAGTTGGGCGAGCGTGAGCGCAACGACGAGTGCAACGACGAGCGGAAATCGCCAGAGCATTTGTCTGCGCGGCGATTCACCGAAGAAAAATTGTTGCAGCCATAGCGCCGAGACGATGAGCCAAGTGAAAAGAATTATTTCTGGTCCGCCCGCGAGCATTTGAAATGCGCCGACGAACGCGGCGAAAATTATCCAATGCCAGCCGTCACGCCACGCGCGTTCTGCGAGCAGCACGACCCACGGCATCCAACTGAACGTGGCCATGTGGCTCGGCCACATGATGAGGTTCAGTGTAAAACCATTGAAGGCAAAGGCGATTCCGGCGAACGCGGCGGCGAAGTCATTTTGAGTCCAGCGGCGCGCGAGAAAATACATTCCGATTCCCGCCCACCAAAGATGCAGGAGCGAAAACATTCCGAGCGACCATTTCAGCGGCAGCGCGAGATAAAACAGCGCGGGTGGATAGAGCGGCATCGTGTTCCATTGCGCGAGAAATGGCACGCCGCAGTTGTTGTAGGGATCCCAAAACGGAATTTCGCAGTGCTGAAAACATTGCTGCTGAAAGTGCGCGAGCGGATAGGCAAAAAAACCGAAGTCACGCGCGACAAAAGTTTCGAGGCCGAGAATGACTTGTGGAAACGAAGCGAACACGAGCAGCGCGAGGAAAATTCCAAAGCGCACGGGCGTGAAAATTTTCTCGGCGAAAGTGGGTTTGCCGTTCGATTGCACGCGCAGATTAAAACTGGCGGCGGCGCGAAATGCAACTGCGCGCAATTGACGCTTTCGCCGTGAGGTCTTACGCTGTCGCCATACTTTTATGAGCCAACTGCTTGATTCACTTGTCGAACTTATCCGCCGCACGTCCTCCGAGATTCCCGACGACGTTCACCGCGCGATTCTCACGTCGCTAGAAAATGAGAAGAAAAATTCCCTCGCGCAGAACGCCTTCAAGATCATTGACCAGAATATCGCGCTGGCGAAAACCAAGTCGCAGCCCATCTGCCAGGACACCGGCAGCGTGCTGTTTTTTGTGGACGTGCCGGTTGGCTACGACCAAATCACGTTCACCGAGACCGCGCGCGAAGCCGTGACGCTGGCCACGAAGAAGGGGTTTCTCCGCCAGAACTCCGTGGATTCGCTCACTGGCAAGAACGACGGCACGAACGTCGGGCCGGGCGCGCCGGCGTTTCATTTTCACCAGCATCGGTCGCCGGAAATTTCCGTGAAGCTCGCGCTCAAGGGCGGCGGCTGCGAAAACGTCGGCGCGCAATACTCGCTGCCGGACGACAGCATCCACGCGAACCGCGACCTCGACGGCTGCCGCAAGGCGATTCTCGACGCGGTGCTGCAGGCGCAGGGCAAGGGCTGCGGGCCGGGCGTGCTCGGCGTGTGCATCGGCGGCGACCGCGCGACGGGCTACGAGTTGAGCAAGACGCAGTTTCTCCGCCTGCTCGATGACCGCAATCCCGAGCCGAAACTGGACGCGTTGGAGCAGGACATTTTGAAAACGGCGAACGAACTCGGCATCGGCCCGATGGGTTTTGGCGGCAAGACGACGTTGCTGGGCGTGAAAATCTGCGTGGCGAACCGCGTGCCGGCGTCGTATTTCGTGAGCGTGAGCTATATGTGCTGGGCGTTCCGGCGTCAGGGCGTGACGCTGGATGCGGACGGGAAGATTGGGAAATGGCTTTATTGAATTAAAAATGGCAGACACGAATTTCACAAATTTTCACGAATTAAGAAAATCCTTTAGTCGCTTAAATTAGTGTTAATTCGTGAAATTCGTGTCAAAGGATTGAGTGTTTACTTCGGACTTTGCGCTTTGAAGTCGCGCGCTGGCCGCTTATAAATTGCGCGTGCCGCAAACCAGTTTAGCCCCCATCAACGCCGCCACGCGCCTGTGCGCGGTGCTGGGTTCGCCCATCCGGCATTCCGCCTCGCCGGCGATGC
>CAILDU010000065.1 GCA_903833055.1 uncultured Verrucomicrobia subdivision 3 bacterium
AATCGTGCGCGGCTGCGCGCCCTCGAACGCGAGCGACAGCGTCACGCTTTCGCCCACCGTAATGGTGTCGCGGTCAAGCGACGCAGTGAACGTCGCCGCCCACGCCGCGCTGCTGAACAGCACCACGGCGACGAGCAGAAATAAAATTTTAAGTTTCAACCGCATTTTTTGTCCGGCCAAAATATGACAGATAAAGGCCGCAAATGTTCACGTTTTTTTGGCAGCGCGAAAGCCTAAAGATTTTACCCAGGTCACCACGACTGCGGCCAACCGGTCGTTGCGAGCATGATTTGCGATTTGACCGGCGACGCGGTGATGGCTACTATCTTCATCCCGTTTCACACATTGTTTCAAACGGTTTTTTATGCGCCATACCATTTCAGTTCTCGTGGAAAATAAGTTCGGCGTGCTCACGCGCGTCGCGGGCTTGTTCAGCGGCCGCGGCTACAACATTGACACGCTCAACGTCGGCCCGACGCACGACCCGAAGTTTTCCCGGATGACCATCGTCACGACGGGCGATGAGGCGACGCTGGAACAAATCGTCAAGCAGTTGAACAAATTGCCGAACGTGCTCAAGGTGCAGAATTTTGGCGAGGGCGAATATGTTGACCGCGAACTGGTGCTCGTGAAAGTCGGCGTGGATTCCAAATCGCGCGCCGAAGTGATGCAGATCACGGACATTTTCCGTGCGAAAATCGTGGATGTGCAGCCGAAGTCGTTGACCATCGAAATCACCGGCAATGATAGCAAGGTGGGAAAATTTCTCGACCTGATGAATTCGTTCGGCGTGATTGAACTTACCCGCACGGGCAAGGCCGCGATGCCGCGCAAATAAATTTAACCAAACCAAATAATAATTTTATGGCAAAAGTCTATACCGACAAAGACGCCGATCTCGGCGTGTTCAAAAACAAAACGCTCGCGATTCTCGGCTTCGGCTCGCAGGGTCACGCGCACGCGCTCAACCTTAAAGACAGCGGCCTCAAGGTCATTATCGGACTTTACGAAGGCAGCAAGTCCATCGCCGTCGCGAAGGAAAAAGGTTTTAAGGTCGTCACCACTGCGGAAGCCGTGAAGCTGGCCGACGTCATCATGGTCGCGTTGCCCGACACCAAGCAGGCCGCCGCTTACAAAAAAGACATCGAACCGAATTTGACCAAGGGCAAAACGCTCGTGTTCTCGCACGGCTTCTCGATCCATTTCAAGACGATTGTTCCGCCGAAGAATATCAACGTCATCATGGTCGCGCCGAAAGGTCCGGGTCACACCGTTCGTCGTCAATACGTCGAAGGCAAAGGCGTTCCCTCGCTCATCGCCGTGTATCAAAACCCCGGCAAAGACGCGAAAAAAATTGCGCTCGCGTGGGCGAAAGGCATCGGCGGCACACGTGCCGGCGTCCTCGAAACTGATTTCAAGGAAGAGACCGAAACCGATTTGTTCGGCGAACAAACCGTGCTTTGCGGCGGCGCGAGCGCGCTCGTGCAAGCCGGATTTGAAGTGCTGGTCGAAGCCGGTTACTCGCCGGAGATGGCTTACTTCGAATGCTTGCATGAATTGAAGTTGATCGCCGATTTGATGAACGAATCCGGCATCAGCGGCATGCGCTTCTCGATTTCCGAAACCGCCAAGTGGGGCGACGTGAGCGTCGGTCCGAAAATCATTGATGCGTCCGTGAAAAAACGCATGGCGGCAACGTTGAAAGATATTCAGAACGGCAAGTTCGCCAAAGATTGGGTCAACGAATACAAAGGCGGCTACAAACGCTACAACGCGCTGCTCAAAAAAGGCGAACAGCATCCAATCGAAAAGACCGGCGCCAAACTCCGCGCGCTCATGCCGTGGATGAAAAAGGCCAACATCAAAGGCGCGCAAGCTTCGTATTGATTTAGATTCTCAAACACAAAAGCCGCTGGAAAATTCCAGCGGCTTTTTTATGTAGCGGCGTCTCGGTAGAGCGCCGCATTTTCAACGCAAGTTTAACGGCGCTCTGCCGAGACGCCGCTACAATCATCCACCCAGCGAACTCACATCCGTCACGTCGCCCTTGTTGTAATCAACGTAGGCTTCGGTCAAATCGCAGGCATACATCACCGCGTTCGCCTTGCCGAGATTCAGGTTGATGTGCAGTTCAAATTCATTCGGCGCGACGGCGGCACACAATTCCTTGAACGTCGCCGACGTCGGCTGGCCGCGTTTCAAGCTCCACAGAATTTTCTTCGCGCCATTCGCGGAATAGCCGATGTCAATTTTCTCCTCCACTACCTTCGCGGCGGAATAACCAATCGCGTCAATGATGCGGCCCCAATTCGGATCGCCGCCGTGCCAGCTCGTTTTCACGAGCGCGCTGTTTGCCACTGCGCGCGCGGCGGCATCGGCATCCTGAATCGTCTTCGCACCATTCACGCGCACGGTCACAACGCGATGCACGCCCTCGCCATCGCGCACAATCATCTTCGCCAGTTCAAGGCAGACGTGATTGAGTGCCGCTTGAAAAACTCTGAACTCTGAACTCTGAACCGTGAACTTTTTGTTTCCCGCCAGTCCATTCGCCAAAACTAAAACCGTGTCGTTCGTGCTCATGTCGCCGTCCACGGTGATGCGATTGAAACTGTGCGCGACCGCTTCATTCAGCGCGGCATGCAAAACTTTCGCGTCAATCGCCACGTCCGTCGTGATGAAGCCAAGCATCGTTGCGTGCAATCCTCCGTGCGGCAACGTCGCCGGACGCGCGCCGGTCGGACTCATGCCCGGCTGAATCATCCCCGCGCCTTTGCAAATGCCGCCGATGCGAACTTTTTTTCCGCCCAGCAAAAATTCAATCGCAATTTGTTTCGGGCGCGAATCGCTCGTCATAATGGCTTCCGTCGCGCGATCAGCGTGCGCCGCCGAGTAACCCAACTCGATCACCGCCTCGACGATACCCGCACGAACATTGTCCATCGGCATCGTCACACCGATGCGTCCGGTTGAACCCACGAGCGCGCGACCGGCGGAAAGTCCCAAGGATTTTTCGGTGAACAAAACCATTTCGCGCGCGTCGGCCATGCCTTGTTTGCCGGTGCAGGCATTGGCATTGCCAGAATTGATAACGACAACTTGTGCCGTGCCCTTTTTCACGCGCTCGACGCAAACTTTCACCGGCGCGGCGCAAACTTGGTTCGTCGTGAACATTCCCGCGACGGTCGCGGGCGTTTCGGAAACGATGAGCGCGAGATCACGCTTCGGACCTTTGTTGGAGCCTTTGCCCGTGCCAAGTTTTTTGATGTCGCAAAACACACCGCTGGCGAGAAAACCAATGGGCGCGACAATGGAACCGGCGATTTCTTTGAACTGTATTTTCATTTTCAAAAATTATTGAACCACGAAATACACGGAATGACACGAAAAACAGACACGGATTTCACAGATTTTCACGGATTGAATCCGTGTTAATTCGTGAAATCCGTGTCTAAATTTTCACCGCATCAATTTCTAACCGCACCATGCGAACGTGAACCTGACCGAATTTATCCGCCGGATGTTTGGCGAGGTAACGTTGCGTAACGGCGGCGATAAATTCTTCGCGCAGATTTTTTGGCACGCGTTGGACAAACGGCAGCCACGTCGTCCGTAGCCACGTCGCAAAACCATCCGCGCCGTCATAAGTCGCACCCTTTGGCGCGAGCTTTAATTTTTGGATTTTGAAGCCGAATTTCGGCAGCCACTTTTCATAATCGCCGGGCGCGTAGAAAAAATATGGCATCGGCATTTTGCGAAAAAATTTGCACCAGCGTTTCAGGCGCATCTCCGGTCGCAACGCGAGAAAAACCTCGTGGGCATTGCCTTTTCCGCCGCAGGAGACAACAAGGCGTCCGCCGGATTTCAACACAGAGGCTGCGCCGCGCAAGATGGCTTCGTGGTCATCTACCCAATGCAGCGCGGCGTTGGAAAAAACGCAGTCGAACCGCCGGTCAAATTTTATTTTCCGCGCGTCCATGACGCGAAATCTCAAGTTTGGAAACGCACCTGCCGGAAAAGTTTTCTTGGCGAATTCAATCATCTGCGGCGAGGCGTCCGCACCCGTGACCGAACCGCGCGGCAAGGCGCGCGCGATTTCGGCAGTCACTTTGCCATCGCCACAACCGACATCGAGAATGTGCTCATCGCCGCGCAAGTTGAGCTTCGCGATAAGTTCGCGCGCCCAAGTTTGTTGCACGGCAGAATTCGCGGCGTAATCTGCCGCGTTCCAGGCAATTGCTTTTGTAGGCGACGAGGTCACGAGTCTCTAATTTATTTTGCGAGTTAGAGACTCCTTACGTCGTCTCCTACAAATTAAATTCAAACCAACCCCGCTGTCTCCGGCCAGGCACAAAGAATATTCATGCTTTGCACGGCCTGGCCGCTCGCGCCCTTGACCAAATTATCTTCCGCGCTCATCACGATGAGCCGACCCGTGCGCGCGTCGAGCCGCCACGCGATTTCGCAGACGTTCGTGCCGACGACATTTTTTGTGTCGGGCAACGCTTTGCCTTCGAGCAAACGCACGAACGGTTCGTTGGCGTAAGCAGATTGGTAGCACGCGGAAATTTTTTCGCCGAGCGCAGACATTTCTTCCGTCGTGGAAAAATGTTTTTCCGGCGCGAGATACAGCGTGGTCAGGATGCCGCGATTCACGGGAATCAAATGTGGCGTGAATTGAATGACAACTTTCGTTCCGGCGGCGAGCGAAAGCTGTTCTTCAATTTCAGACAAATGCCGATGCTTCGGCACGCCGTAAGGGCGCACGCTTTCGTTGCACTCGCAAAAAAGATAATCAATCTCGGCCTTCCGGCCCGCACCGCTGACGCCGCTCATAGAATCGGCAATGATGCCTTGCGGTTTTATGAGTCCGGCTTTCAGCAACGGAATGACCGGCAACAAAATGCTGGTTGGATAACAACCAGGCGACGCGATGAGCAAAGATTTTTTTATTTCTTCGCGATAAAATTCCGGCAAACCGTAAACGGATTTTGCCAGCAATTCCGGCGCGGGATGTTCGTGCGCGTAAAACTCTTTGTAAACGTCCGCGCTCTTCAAACGAAAATCTGCGCTTAAATCAATGACCACGCAGCCAGCAGCAATCAGCGGCACGGCATATTCGGCGGCGACGCCGTGCGGCAACGCGAGAAAAACCACGTCAGCTTGCTTCGCCAAAACTTCGGCGTTCGGTTCGGTGAACCGGAGCGTTTTTGTTTTCGGATGACTGGCGAATTTCGGAAATACTTGCGCCAAAGTCTGCCCGGCATTTTGGCGCGAGGTGACGGCGACCAGTTCCGCGTGCGGATGGTTCAAGAGCAATTGCACCAAAACTTCGCCGGAGTAACCGGACGCACCGACGATGGCGACTTTTTTCGTTTTCATCTTAAAAAATCTTAACCGCGAAATACCCGAACCACACGAAAATTTCTTTCTACACGAATTGCACGAATTTTCACAAATTGAATTCGTGTTAATTAGTGCAATTCGTGTCTGTTTCCAAAAATAAAAAACCCGCCGGCAATTTTGCCAGCGGGTTTGGAAACTTTCCTTTGCGATCAACGCTTCGAGAACTGGAAGCGGGCGCGCGCACCGGGCTGGCCGTATTTTTTGCGTTCACGTTCGCGCGGGTCGCGCGTGAGAAAACCTTCCGCCTTCAGCGCGGGGCGCAGCGTGGCGTCGAATTTCAAGAGCGCGCGGGAAATGCCGTGGCGCGTCGCGCCGGCCTGACCGAGCGGGCCACCGCCGACCACGTTCACGCGCACGTCGAGTTTGCCCGCCGTGTTGGTGATGGTGAGCGGTGAGGAAACCGTGGCACGCTGGGTGTCCAGCGGGAAATAATTGTCAAACGCGCGACCGTTCACGGTGATTTTGCCGCTGCCCGCCGCGAGGCGAACACGGGCAATCGCCGTTTTGCGACGACCGGTGCCGAGGAATTCAATGATTGCTGTTTTAGCCATACAAAAAATTAGTTAGCGGCCTTGAGCACGGCGGGCGTCTGCGCCTCGTGATCGTGTTTCGGACCTTTGAACACTTTCAGTTTCGTGAGCAGCACGCGACCGAGGCGGTTCTTGGGAATCATGCCTTTGACGGCGTGTTCGATGAGAAATTCAGGGTTCTTGGCGCGCACCTGTTCGACGGTGGCGTATTTTTCGCCGCCCTTCCAACCGGAATAGCTCATGTATTCCTTGGCGGTTTCTTTTTTGCCGGTGACGCGCACTTTCTCGGCGTTGACGACGATGACAAAATCGCCGGCATCGAGGTGCGCGGTGTAGACAGGCTTGTTTTTACCGCGCAAAATGTCGGCTACCTGCACGGCCAGTCGGCCAAGCACGGCGCCATCGGCATCAATTACATGCCACTTGCGCTGGTCCAAATTAACTTTCGGCAAATGCGTTTTCATCTAAATTCCAATACAAAGGGACGTGGAAACTATCAAACGGACTGTTGAAGTCAACCCTCGATTTCAATTTATTGGATTGGGCTTTACAGCCGCCGGTCGCGGGCAAATCATAATTCGCATGAAGAAATTAATTTTTCTGCTCGCCATTGCGGGAATTTTTTTGTTCCCGCAAATCGCTTCCGCCCAAACTGCCGCTGCCAAACCCGCCGACCCGAATCCGCAAGCGAAAAAATTGTGCGAAACGGTTTCCATGATTACCGGCGTGGCGATTTCGCCGATGCTCGGCGTCAGCGGCGTAGGCGCGTATAAATATTTTCAGGCGAAAACGCCGGAAGAAAAAGCAAAGCTCCCGTGGTTCGCCAATCCACTGTTCTGGATTCCGGGAATGCTGCTTGTCGGCGCATGTTTTTTGAAAGACACCGCCGGCATCGCCATTCCAACTGTTCTGAAAAAGCCGTTCGACGTGGCGGAAACCATCGAACACAAAATTTCCGGCCTCGTCGCCACCGGCGCGTTCGTGCCGATTGTCGCCTCGATTTTTCACGCGCCCGACCAAGCGCCCGGCGCATCGCTCGCCGCCGCCGGATTTGCCGCGATTGATTTGTATTGGCTCTACAACGCACTCATGGTTCCAATCGCGATGGCCGCATTCTTCATCGTCTTTCTCGCGTCCAACGCCATCAACATTTTGATTTTGTTAAGTCCGTTTTCCACCGTGGACGCCGCGCTCAAAGGTTTTCGCACCGCGATTCTCGCCAGCGTTGTCGGCACGTCGCTCGTCAATCCGTGGATCGGCGCAGCGTGGGCGCTCATCGTGATTTTGATTTCCTGGCTCATCGCGGGCTGGAGTTTCCGGCTCTCGCATTTTGGAATGTCCTTCGTCTGGGATTTCGTCACTCGCCGCAAAAACCGTTTCCATCCCGACGCGAAGGAAAATAAAATGTTCCTCGGCCGCAAATGCGAAAAAGTTCCCACGCGCACTTACGGCAAATTGTCGCGCAACGACAAGGGCGAACTCATCTTCAACTATCATCCGTGGCTCGTGCTGCCGAAACGCACGCTCGTTTTGCCCGCCGGAAATTACGAAGCGGGTCGCGGCGTTTTCTATTCCGAAATCCTGCGCGTCGAAGGCGATTCCGCCAAAACCATTATTCTCCTGCCGCCGCGTTATCGCGGCCACGAAGAAGAAATTGTTAAGATTTATAATTTCACCGGCGTCCAGGACGTCGGCTTGCGCGCCGCGTGGTCGTGGTTCAAAAGTTTGTTCGGCGGCAAAACGGCGGCGGCGTAAAGTTTGGGCAGCATCGTTTTAATTGTTTCGACCGGAAGTTTTTTCGATTCACGCCCGCCCGCCGACTTGGGGCAAAGTGGTGAGGTAAAACTTGGATTGGTCAATCTCGTCCGCGTCGGCCGTCAGCGCGGCAATCATGAAGGAACCAGTTATGGAAATGTTTATTGTCCTCCTCGTCGTCTCGCCCATCGTGCTTGGCATCTGGCTCATCGTGCGCGCCGTCAGCGCCAAAAGTTCCATCGCGGAATTGACCCGCCGCGTTGACGCACTACAAACGCAACTGACAACGCTAAAAAAAACACCGGCCAGCAGCACGCAAAGTCCGGCGGAAGAATTTAGACAATTCACACCAGCAACCTTGCCACCGCGAAAGACCGAAAAGGAAACATTCACGCCACCACCGCCGGCAGTTACAGAACCGCCCGTCATTTCGGGCACGGAAGAAATTGCGCCCAGCGTATTCGGCACGCCAAATGTGCCGCCGCTGATTCCGGCATTTGCCCAGGCGATTGAAACTCCTGCCGCCGCAGAACATCCGCCCGTCATCACGGAGAAAACGGAATTTGTTCCGGCACCCGAACCGCCGCCGGTTGCGGAAAAAGCGTCGTTCGAAATGCGCCTCGGCACTTACTGGCTCGTGCGCGCGGGCATCGTGATGCTGCTGACCGGCCTCGCGTTCTTTGCCAACTACGCCTATCACCACGTCGTTCCACGGCTTGGCGCTGCTGGAAAAATTTCTTTGCTCTATCTCGCGGGCGGACTATTGCTCGGCGCGGGTGCGTGGTGGCAGCGGCGCAACGCCAAAGAGTCGCTGAAAAATTACGCGCAAGTTTTATTCGCGGGCGGACTCGCCGCCGTTTATTTCACAACTTACGCCGCACATCATATTGAGCCGTTACGCGTCATCGGTAGCGCGTTGCTCGACGGCGCGCTGCTGCTCGCGTGGGCGGGCGTCATCGCGTGGATTGCCGACCGGCGCAAATCCGAAGTCATGGCGCTCTTCGCCGTCGGCCTTGCGTTTTACAGCTCCGTCATCACGCGCGTCGGCGATTTCACTTTGTATTCCAATTTAATTTTGACCATCGCCGCCGTCGTGTTTCTGATTCGCAACCGCTGGGCCAGCCTCTCGTTCGCCGGCCTGGCGACGAGCTATGCCGGCTACACGTTCTGGCGTTTTCTGCACGCGGACGGCTGGCGCTGGGCAGCGCCGGATGAACGGCTTTATTTCGGCGCAATTTTTCTCGCCAGCTACTGGCTGGTATTCACGGCGGCAACCTTTTTGTCCCGCAGCGAAAAACTTTCCGGCGCGAACCGTGCCGCGTTTCTCACGCTGAACAACGGCGCGTTCTTCGCCTTGTTTTTGCTGACGATGCTGCAAGTCCACACCGGCGGTTTCTGGAAAGTTTCGCTCGGCTACGGCGCGGTGCTGGTCGCGCTCGCTGGCCTTGCCAAAAAAATCCTGCCGTCCGAGCCGCTCACAAAAAACGCTTATCTCACGCAAGGTTTGCTGCTGGTCACGCTCGGCTTCATTTCCAAATTCGCCGGCTTGCAACTCGCGCTTGTCCTCGGCGTGGAAAGCGTCGTGCTGTTCATTCTCGGCACGCAACGGTCAAGCGCCGTCCTGAAATTTTTCGCCTTCGCCGCCGCTGCGCTTGCAACCGGCTGGTGTGTCGCAAACCTGAAAAATTTTGACATGCACGGTCTCTGCACCGGCGCGGGACTCGGCGCATTTTTAATTTTCAATGCGTTCTGGGCGCACCGGCAGGACGCCGGAAAAAGCCCGCGCCCGCTCCGTGCCGAACCGTCGTTTTTCACACTGCTCGCCTTCGCAAGCTGGTTGGCAACGACATGGTTCAACACCACTGCCGAACATCTACCGCTCGCGCTCGCCGCCGAAACCGTGGCGCTGACCTTTTCAATTTATCTTTTGCGTGTCCGCGAAATTACCTTGCTGGGACAGGGTTTTCTCGTGCTCGCACTAAGTGCGTGGTTTGTCCCTTTCCTGAATGTCACACCGCCGTGGTGGAATCCGCTGACGCTCATCGCCGTCACCGTCGGCCTCGGCCACTGGTGGCAGAAACAAAAAACCTTGGTCGTGGAAAAAAACTTCAGCACCGGCTGCCAGTCCATTTTTGCGCTGGCCGCCGTCGCGCTGGTGCTGGTGTGGTTGCACCCACTGGTTTCCGCGCCGATGTGGCTGGTGCTCACCAGCGCGCTGGCGGTGGCCGCGACGGTTTATGGTGTCGCCACCCGCGCGTGGCCGCTGGCGATTTGCGGACAAATTTTTCTGGCCGTCAGCGCGTGGGAATTTTTTGACCAAGTCTGGAACGGGAAACCGGATTGGTTCTTCCCGCTCGCGCCCGTTGCGATGCTCACCCTGCTTTCGCTCGCCACCGTCGGCTGGTTTGCGCGCAAGCCGGACAGCGCGACGAAAGCGCGCGAACCGCTGTTGAAAATCGCGCTCGTCTATCGCTGGACGGCGCTCGCGATGTCACTCTGCTGGCTCTGGCAATACGTTCCGGATCGCCAACACGTCGGCGCTTTTATGGCCGCCGCCATTGGCGTTTTTGCGCTGGCCGTTTGGCGGCGCAATCGCGAGGCACTCATTGCGGCAGCGGTTTATGCGGTGATTTCCGTCATGACGCTTTGGGCGCGCGAAGATTTGGAAATGGATGTTTATTGGGTCAACTTGGTGTCGTTGCTCGCGCTGCTAACCATGCAGCAAATTATCCGGCGCGCAAAAACCAGCATCCCGCTCGCTGAAAAAAATCACGGCGCAGTCGTCTTCATCGCTGGCGTCAGTTTGTGGCGATTCATCTCGTGCTGGGCGGACACCTTCACCAGCGGATTTTCCATGACGATGCTTTGGGCGGGTTTCGCCGTGCTGGTCTTCGCGGCCGGAATGATTTTGCGCGAACGCTTTCATCGCTGGCTCGGCCTCGGCGTGCTGGCGGCAGCGGTCGGACGCGTCGTGCTCGTGGACGTGTGGAAACAGGAAACGATTTTTCGCGTGCTGACCTTTATGGCACTCGGCGTCGCCCTGCTCGTCGTCGGTTTCATCTACAATAAATTTCAGGAAAAAATCCGGCAATGGCTGTGAGCGCATTTGCTTGACGACGACGGCGGAAAGCGGCATTTAACCGTCCCAACGAAGACGGTTTTTCTCCCATGAAACTTTTCCGACGCAAACATACTGCCGACTTGCAGGCCGAAGCCGCCAAAGATCAAAGTCTCAATCGCGCGCTCGGCCCCATCAATCTCACGTCGCTCGGCATCGGCGGCATTATTGGCGCGGGTATTTTTGTGCTGACCGGCCACGCCGCCGCGCAACACGCCGGACCCGCCATCGTTTTATCCTTTATTCTCGCGGGCATTGCATGCGCGTTCGCCGGACTTTGCTACGCAGAATTTGCCTCGATGATTCCCATTTCCGGTTCCGCCTACACTTACGGCTACGCGACGCTCGGCGAATTGGTCGCGTGGATTATCGGCTGGGATTTAATTTTGGACTACTTCTTTGCCGCCGGAACAGTCGCCGTTGGCTGGGGTGGATACGTCGTTTCGTTTCTAAAAGATTTTGGCATCACGATTCCCGTCGCGTTCACGTCCGCGCCCTACAATCACGTCACGCCGCCCGACGCGCAATGGTGGAACCTCTGGCAACTTTTCGTCAAAGGCTGGGTCAGCACCGGCGCGGTTTTGAATGTTCCCGCAATGATAATTGTCGGCGTCATTACTATCTTACTCGTCATTGGAATTAAAGAATCGGCAAATTTTAACAACCTCATTGTCGCCTTAAAACTCGCGGTGATTCTGACCTTCATCGGCGTCGGCATCGCTTACATCAACAAAAGTAACTGGCATCCGTTCGTGCCGGTCGTGGATGCCGTCGGCAATTTCGGTTGGCACGGCGTGTTGCGCGCGGCGGGCGTGATTTTTTTCGCTTACATCGGCTTTGACGCCGTCTCCACCGCCGCGCAGGAATCTAAAAATCCGCAACGCAATTTGCCCATCGGCTTGCTCGCGTCACTCGCCATTTGCACCGTGCTTTACATCGCCGTTTCACTGGTGCTCACCGGCGTCGTCAATTACACGCAGCTCAACGTGCCCGCGCCCATCGCCGTCGCCGTCAGCTCGCTCGGACCGAAGCTCGCGTGGCTCACATTCTTCATTAAAATCGGCGCCATTGCCGGTTTGTCGTCCGTCATTCTGGTAATGATGCTCGCGCAGGCGCGGATTTTTTTCACGATGTCCAAAGACGGATTGCTCCCGCCAGTTTTTGGCGCGGTGCATCCGAAATTTCGCACGCCGTGGCTCTCGCAACTGCTCACCGGCGCGGTTGCGATGCTCATTGCGGGACTTTTTCCCATCGGCCTGCTCGGCGAACTCGTTTCCATCGGCACGCTGCTCGCGTTCGCGATTGTCTGCACCGGCATTTTCGTTCTCCGTTTTACTGATCCAAAAATTCAACGTCCGTTTCGCGTGCCCGCGTTTTGGCTCGTCGCACCACTCGGCGTCGGCTTTTGTTTCTTCCTGATGTCCGGCCTACCCGCCGACACCTGGGCGCGACTCATCGTCTGGATGGCGATTGGACTAATCGTCTATTTCGCCTACGGCCACAAGCATTCCAAGCTGCACCAAGGTGTAACCGGCAAATCCGACCAACCCCGCTAACTCGTCCGCCAAAAATTTCCGGTTTGACAAAATCCATCCTCTTACCTACCGTTCGGTAAGTTATGGTCAAAGATGTTACCGATACCCGCCAGTTAATCCTCCGCGCCGCGCTCAAGCGCTTTGCGGATGCCGGTTACGCAGCTACGTCCGTCCAGCAAATCGTGGACAATGCCAAAGTTTCCAAGCCCGCGCTCTATTATCATTTTGCCGACAAAGCGGGCTTGTTTCAGGCACTGGTGCATGAGGCACACGACCAGCGTTACCGCGTATTGAGCGAAGCCGCGACGCCAAATGAACCGCTGCCCGTGCAACTGGAAAAAATTCTCGTCGCGCTGTTCAATTATTTCCGCGAGAACCGCG
>CAILDU010000066.1 GCA_903833055.1 uncultured Verrucomicrobia subdivision 3 bacterium
CGCACCCACCACGTCGCATAGGTGGAGAACTTGAAGCCCCGGCGGTAATCAAACTTATCCACCGCCTTCATCAGGCCTATGTTGCCCTCTTGGATCAGGTCTAGGAACTGCATGCCGCGGTTGGTGTATTTTTTGGCGATGGAAATTACCAAGCGCAGGTTCGCCTCCACCATTTCCGTCTTCGCCTGCAACGCCCGCGCTGCCGCGTCGCGCAGCCGGTCGAATGCCAGCAGAAAATCCGCGTGCGGCATCCGCACAAATTCCTCCAGCGCCCGCAGCTTCTGTTCCTCCGCCTCGGTGAGGTGCTTTTGTGCTGACGATTCGCGCTGGTTCCGCGCCTCGGCCAGCGCCCGCAGGGTGTATTGCAATTTGTCGTGGATGTTTTCCGCCACGAGCGCAATCTCCTCGTTCACCTTCTGCTTGAAGCAAAATTTCGGGAACAGCGCCTGCAATTTCTTGTCGAGCTTCACGAACTCATCGTGCTCGCGGTTGCGCTTCGCGTTCTGGTGCGCCTCCCGCCAGAGATTGAAATGTCGGTCCACTTCCGCATCCAGCTCCCGCGTCTGCGCCACCAGCTTCTGCAACATTTTCAGATGCGTCTCGCGGCTGGCCACATGTTTGTCCAGCACCACGCGGTCAAAGCGCTCGCGCGGCGGGTCGGCCAGCAGTTTTTCCGCCAGCGCGAGGTGTTCCTTGCCCGCGAACCCGAAATGATAAACCACCGCGCGCAGTTCAGTTTCCGCCGTCTCGATGCGTTTGGAAATGGTCACTTCCTGCTCGCGTGTCAGCAGCGGCACCGCGCCCATCTGCTTGAGATACATCCGCACCGGGTCGTCGAGTGAATCCAAGTGGCGGGATTCAACCTCCTCTTCTTCCGGTTCCTTGGCCGTGTCCACTTCCGCCGGATCCACGATCTCAATCTCCAGTTCGCGGAGCTTGGCAAAAACTTCGTCCAGCGTCTCCGGCGTGGAAAGCGATTCCGGCAACGCCTCGCTGATGTCGTCGAAAGTCAGGTTACCCTGTTCCTTGGCCAGATGGATGAGCGCTCTGATTTTTGCGGCCAGTTCCTCGGCGCGATTCACCGGCACGTCATTGCTGACGCCAGCCGGAGCCAGGGCTTTCCCCGCATTGGGCTCGGATTTTTTTCGGGATTTGGTTTTCGGCATACACATTCCGGCGGACAGAAATCCGGAAGCGGTGCGAATATGAAAATTGCCGGCGGCTTCGTCAAGCGGCGAAACGCCCGCCGGTCACTTTTTCTGCACGAAGATTCCCCGGATTTCGAGGTGCGGCAAAATCATTTCCACCGTCCGCTCGACGGCGCCGAGGTTTTCCGCGACGACTTCCAGCGCGGCTTTGCCCAGCGCAGCGCGGCGTTCCGCATTCGCGAGCAGCTCGCCGACAGCCAGTTCCAGTTCCTCCGGAGTTTTCACCTGCACGGCGGCCTGCTTTTGGAGAAACGCCCGCGTGATGTCGGTAAAATTCTGCATGTTCGGGCCGAAAACAATCGCCTTGCCCAGCGCGCCCGGCTCAATCGGGTTTTGCCCGCCGAGGGCCGTGAGACTTTTGCCGACGAACACCACGGTGGCCGGCTCGTAGAAAAACCGCAGCTCGCCGGTTGTATTCACCAGCAGGCACTCCAGTCCGTCCGGCGGCAGTTGCGTGTTGCCGAAAATTTCGCTGCGGAAAACGAACTTCACGCCGTGCGCCTGCAAATTCTGGCCGATGTCCTTGCACCGCTCAAAATGGCGCGGCACGAGGACGAGAAAGAGTTTTGGAAATTTTTCCCGCAGCCGCCGCACCATTTCCGCGAGCAAGATTTCCTCGCCGTCATGCGTGCTGCCGGCGACGAGAATCAGGGCGTCGTCCGGCACGCCGAGTTGGCGCAGCAGCCCGCGCACGTCGAGCGCGCGGCGCTCGGTCAGCTTGGCGGCGTCGAACTTGAGGTTGCCGACCACGCGCACCGCTTTCGGGCGGCAGCCGACGGCGCGCAGTCGCTCGGCGTCCCCCTCATTCTGGCAGCCGACGCCGGCGAACGAGCGGAACAACGGGCGGAACAGAAAGGCGAATTTTTTATAGCGCGGATACGAACGGTCGGAGAGCCGCGCGTTGGCGAGGAACACGGGCACGTCCAGATCCGCCGCGCGCCAGAGAAAGTTCGGCCAGATTTCCGCCTCGACGAGAATGATGGCCTGGGGATTGGTGGTGGCCAGCGCCCGCCGGACGAATTTCCGCCGGTCAATGGGGTAATAAATTTTGCTGACGCGCGTCGGCAGCCGGCGGCGCAATTCCGCCATGCCGGTGGTGGTGGTGCAGGAGACGACGATTTTGACGTTCGGCACGCGCGGCTCCAGCGCGAGGATGAGCTGGGTGCAGAGGTTGACCTCGCCGACGCTGACGGCGTGGATCCAGATGACGTGGCGGTTGGTCAACGCCTGCCGGAGCGCGGGTTCATAATGTGCAAACCGCTCGCCGAAGCCGGCGCGCCAGCCGCCGCGCCGCCGCATCCGCCAAAAATAATATGGCGACGACAGCGCGAAAAAAAACAGGAACAGGATGTTGTAAAGTGTTCGCACTTTGAATTCCCCCCGACCGCTATTGTGTTGGGCAGACGACCGATGCAGGAAATTGTTTCAAAATTGTCACGCGAATTCAACCTCGGAAAAAAAGCAGCCAGATGGCAATCAGCACCGGCAGCAGGAAGGGCAGGGAAAATTTCATGACGAACGCCAGAAACGACGGCATCCGCACGCCGTTCTGCTCGGCAATGGCCTTGACCATAAGATTAGGGCCGTTGCCGATGTAGGTGGCCGCGCCGAAAAACACCGCGCCGAGGCTGATGGCCAGAATGTGCGTGGCTTGGCCGGCGAGCAGGGCGGGCATCGCCTCCGTGCCGCTGGTGCCGCGCAGTGCGCTCAAGAAACCGAGATAGGTCGGCGCATTGTCCAGCGCGCTCGACAGCAGGCCGGTGCCCCAGTAAAAAGTTTCCGGCACCGGGTTTTGTCCGAGCATCGCCGCCGCGTTGTGATTCAGCCAGGCCATCGCCGGCATCATCGTCGCGAAAATCCCCGCGAACAAAACCGCCACCTCCTGCACCGGATGGAAATTAAACCGGTTCGCCGCGTGGATGGATTTTTTGCTGGTGAAATACGAGCCAGCCGCCGCCGCCAGCATCAGCCCTTCGCGCAGGAACGGCGGTTTCACGATGAAGACCGCTCCGACCACGACGGCGAGGAAAAACAAGTTTGGCAGACCCTCAATTTTCCATGTCTCATGGGCCGTTTCCGTTTCGCGCACAGCTTGGGGCGCGCGCAGAAAATTTTTCCGGTCCAGAAAATAGAAAATCGCCAGCAGCAGCCCGACGCCGGTCAGCCACATGGGCCAGCAATTTTTTGCGACCCACCAGAACGGGATGCCGTGCAGGTAGCCGAGGAACAGCGGCGGGTCGCCGATGGGCGTGAGGCAGCCGCCGACGTTCGCCACTAGAAAAATAAAAAAAACAATATGATGCGCCGAGAGGCGAGATTTATTCATGCGCATCCACGGGCGGATTAGCAGCATCGCTGCGCCGGTGGTACCAAGGACGTCGGCAAAGATCGCGCCGATAAGTAGAAAAACCACGTTTGTCAGCGGCGTGGCCTCGCCCTTGACGCCGATGTGAATGCCGCCGGCCACAACGAACAGCGAGCCGACCAGCGCGATGAAGCTGACGTATTCATGCGCCGCTTCGCCGAGACTGCGCATGTCGTGCAAAACGAAGAAATAATAACCCGCCGTGATCGCGCCGAGGCCGAGCGCGACCTGGGCGTAATGCCGCTGCCACCACTGCGGCGCGAAAACGGGCATGGCCGCCATCGCGCCGAGCAGCAGCGCGAACGGCAGCATCATCCAGAATTCAGCCAACGTCATCGCGCGGAATTGTGCGGACGTTCCGGCGGCGGTCAAACCCAAACGTGCGTGGGCGGGGGAGTCTGCCGCTTGACGCGGCCGCTTTTCGCTGCGAGGGTTTCCGCGCTTGCCGCAGGAATCACCAGCAAAGGCGACGAGCCATCTGTTCGCTGCAATCGTCGAAATTCCCGCCGCGCAATCCCTCGCCCGGCGCGTGGAAAGTGGCGGAGCGCTGGCTGTTTCCGGCACCGCCGCCAGCGCGCAGCCGTTCTTCGCCGCGCTGTTGCAAAAGATTTTTCCGCAACGCCTCATCGTCGTCGTCACCGAAAATCTTAAGACGCAGGAAAGTTTTCAGCAGGATTTGGAAACGTGGCTCGCAGAAATGCGGAGTGCGGAATGCGGAATGCGGAATGAAACGGCTGCGCCATCCTCAACCTTCCATCCTCCATCCTCGCCACTATTTTATCCGGCGTGGGAAATTTTGCCGCACGAGGACAAGCTGCCGCACGCCGATGTCATCAGCGACCGCCTACAAACGCTCGTCGCGTTGAGCGTCGGATTTCAAATTTCAAATTTCAAATCGCAGATAGTCGTCACTTCCGTCGCCGCGCTGCTGCAAAAAACCTTCGCGCCGGACGACGTGAAGAAGCGTTCGCGGCAGTTGCGGCGCGGCGACAAGATTGCGCCGCTCGACCTCATCGAATGGCTGGAGGAGCAGGGCTACGAACCGGAGGCGCAGGTTTCGCAAAAAGGCGAAATCGCCCTGCGCGGCGGCATCGTGGATGTTTTTCCACCGATGAGTCCGTGGCCGGTGCGGCTGGAATTTTTCGGCGACGAACTGGAGTCGCTCCGCGAATTCGACCCGCTCACACAAGTTTCTCGCGCGGAAATTACGGGCGTCACTTTGCCGCCAGCGGGCGAATTGGGAATCTTAAAGCAAAGGCAGAAGGCAGAAGGCAGAAGGCAAAATGAAAAACCGCTGGCGACGCTGCTCGACTATTTACCGCGCGAAACCATTTTTCTTTTGTGCGAACCAGATTCACTCGCTGTCCACGCGGACAGCTATGAACAGCAAGTTCCAAAGGACGATCCATTCTTCATTTCGTGGCCGGATTTCTTGGTGGAGTTGAATCGGCGTCATTTTACTTCGATTGAAGTTTTTGAAGACGCAGAAAACGGTGAAGCCAATCCGCAATCCGCAATCCGCAATCCGCAATTTGAAAACCTCGACGCGTTTCGTCCGCTCGCGGAGCGCGCGCCGGAACCGCAAATCGCCGAGGCGCAGCGGCGCGAATTTTTTCAGCAGCTTCACCGTTGGCTGCGGCAGGATTTTTCCGTCCACGTTTTTTGCAACAATGACGGTGAGCGCCAGCGCTTCGAGGAAATTTGGCAAGAACATGGTTTTGGCGCGGAAGAAAAATTGGCGATTCAAATCGGTTCGCTCGCGCGCGGGTTTATTTGCGACGAGGCGAAAATCGTCGTTGTCACCGATGCGGAAATTTTTGGGCGTTACAAAATCCAGCGGCCGCGCCGCCAAAAGAATTCCCACGCGCAGGTCGCGCGCTCGGCGCTCGACATTGATTTCACCGATTTGGAAGAAGGCGATTTGGTCGTGCATTTGCAGCATGGCATCGGGCGTTATCGCGGTTTGAAAATGATGCCGGCCGGTAACAGTCGTCATGTTTCGGCAATCAATAATCAGTCGTCGGCTGAAACCGAATGTCTGGTTATCGAATACGCGCCGGCCAATGACGGTGAGGAATCGCCGAAACTTTACGTCCCGGTTTCGGAGGCGCATCTCGTCAGCAAATATGTCGGCGCGGGCAAGTCGAATCCGCCGCTCAATCAACTCGGCGGCACGCGTTGGGCGAAGGCGAAGGAGCAAACGGAACACGCCGTGCGCGACATCGCGGCGGAAATGTTGCGTATCCAGGCCGTGCGCGAAACGCAGGCGGGTCATCCGTGCAAGCCGGACACGCAATGGCAGCGCGAGTTTGAAAGCGCCTTTATTTACGAGGAGACGCGCGATCAAGTCACGGCGATTGCGGAAACAAAAGCGGATCAAGAGCGCGCGAAGCCGATGGATCGTTTGATTTGTGGCGACGTTGGTTTTGGCAAAACGGAAGTGGCGATTCGCGCCGCGTTCAAATGCGTGATGGATGGAAAACAAGTTGCGATTCTCGTGCCGACGACCGTGCTCGCGCAGCAGCATTTTAATAATTTCCGCGAGCGCATGGCGGATTATCCGATTCGCGTGGAACTGCTCTCGCGTTTTCGCACGCGACGCGAGCAAGATACGGTTGTAAAAAATCTTGCGGCGGGCGCGGTGGATATTGTCATCGGCACGCATCGCATCGTGCAGGAGGACATCGCGTTCAAGGATTTGGGGCTCGTTGTGATTGACGAGGAGCAACGCTTCGGTGTGTTGCACAAAGAAAAATTCAAGCGCCTGCGCACGATGGTGGATGTGCTGACGCTGAGCGCCACGCCGATTCCGCGCACGCTGTATCTCGCGCTCACCGGCGCGCGCGACATGAGCACGATTCAAACGCCGCCGCATGACCGTCTGCCGGTCGAGACGATTGCGACGCCTTATGACGAGCGCACGATTCGCGATGCGATTCAGCGCGAAATGAATCGCGGCGGCCAAACTTTTTTTCTGCACAACCGCGTGACGACGATTGAAACGATGCGCGCGAAATTGCAGTCGCTTGTTCCCGCCGCGCGCATCGTCGTCGGCCACGGACAGATGAACGCGGACGATTTGGAAGAAGTGATGACGAAATTCGTCAATGGTGACGCGGATGTTCTACTGTCCACGACAATCATCGAAAGTGGTTTGGATATTCCAAATGCCAATACCATCATCATTGATCGCGCAGACAGATTTGGTTTGAGCGAGCTTTACCAGTTGCGCGGACGCGTCGGGCGCTACAAGCATCAGGCGTTTGCGTATCTGCTTTTGCCGCGTCACGCGCGCCTGCTGACGGACGTGCGCAAGCGCATCAGCGCGATGAAACAATACGCGTCGCTCGGCAGCGGATTTAAGATTGCGATGCGCGATTTGGAAATTCGCGGCGCTGGAAATCTTTTGGGCGCGGAACAAAGCGGTCACATCACCGCCGTCGGGTTTGAACTTTATTGCCAGTTGCTCAAGCAAAGCGTCGGCGCGTTGAAAGGCGAAAAAGTGAAGCCGCGCGTGGAAGTCCGCATCGTGCTGGATTTTCTGGGCGACGCCAGCACGTTGCCGGAAAATTACGTCACCGAGCCGCATCATCGCATCGAGATTTACCGCAAGCTCGCGCAGGCGACGGACAAACCCGCGCTGGAAAATTTGGCGAAGGAATTGCGTGACCGTTTTGGCACGTTGCCACCGGCGGCGGAACTGCTTTTGCAGATTGGCGAATTAAAAATTCTCGCCAGCGAAAAGGCGGTGACCGTCATTGAAGTTGAAGAAGACAAATTAAAAATCACGCGCCAGAACGATTACCTCACGCTCGGCGGAAAATTCCCGCGCCTCACCAAAAAGGACACCAAAAGCCGGCTCAAGGAAATCAAGCGGCTGTTGTTGGCGATTTGAGCGGCAACCAAATTTTTTAATAATGGTATCGCAATTGCGCGAGCAGCAGCTTGTCGCCTTCGACTTTATAGACCATGCGATGTTCCGCGTTGATGCGACGCGACCAATAGCCAGCCAGCGCGTGACGCAGCGGTTCGGATTTGCCGATGCCGGAAAATGGGTTGCGCGATGTGTCCTTGATCAATTCGTGGATGCGCCGCGTGATTTGTTTGTCCATCTGCTGCCAGTGCAGATAATCCTCCCACGCCTGTTCCGCGAAGACGAGTTTCATGCCGCCAGATCAATTTTACGCGCGCGGCCTTTGCCGCGTTCCAAGCTGCCAATCGCGGACAGCAGCCGCCGCGCATTGGTCGGGCTGCGAAGCAAGTAGGAGGTTTCTTCCAACTGCTCGTAGTCCGCCAGCGAAAGCATCACGACCGACTGGTTGCGGTTGCGTGTAATGATGACGGGCGAACGGTCGCGGCAGACCTTGTCCATCGTGGAAGCCAGACCTTCGCGGGCGGCGGTGTAAGTGATTGCTTTCATATATGGACAGCATAATGTCCATGTGCGTTTTCAGTCAATTGATTTTCAACCGCACTGGTTTGGGCGGCAAGGCGGAAAAGAGTTGAATTTTAGTGCCATAAAAACTTAACCTATCGTTCCTGTTATGCTCAAGGTCACCGAAATCGCGTTCAGTTGCTACGCCGTCACCGACATGGCGCGGGCGCGAAAATTTTATGAGGACGTGCTGGGCTTGAAACCGACGACGGTGGTGAATGCGGGCGAACAGCAGTGGACGGAATATGAATTCGGGCCGTATGCGCTGTCGCTAGGCTGCGCGCCGGGAATGTTCCGCCCAAGTCCCGACGGCTGTTCGGTCGCGCTGGAAGTGGAAAATTTTGACGACGCGGTGGCGCAATTGAAAAAGCATGATGTGAAGTTTCGCATCGAGCCGATGGCCACACCGGTCTGTTCGATGGCGATGATTTTTGATCCGGATGGCAATACACTTTGCATTCACAAACGGAAGGCAAAATAATTTTATTTTCTCATGTCTATTCTAGTTACACCCAACACCAAGGTTCTCGTCCAAGGCATCACTGGCAGCTTTGGCGCGAAACACGCGCAACTCTCGATTGATTACGGCACGCAAATCGTCGCCGGCGTCACGCCCGGCAAAGGCGGACAATTCTTCGAGCACGGCGGCAAGAAAGTGCCGATTTACGACACCGTTGCCGAAGCCGTAAAACAATCTGGCGCGACGGCGAGCGCGGTGTTTGTGCCGCCGCCGTTTGCCGCCGATGCAATTCTCGAAGGCGCGGACGCCGGACTTGAACTCGTCGTCGCCATCACGGAAGGAATTCCCGTGCGCGACATGGTGCGCGTGAAACGTGCATTGGAAGGAAATCTTAAGACGCGGCTCATCGGGCCGAATTGTCCCGGCATCGTCACGCCCGGCGAAGGCAAAGATTCCCACGGCGGTTGCCGTATCGGCATCGCGCCCGGCTACATTCACAAGAAGGGAAATATCGGCGTCGTCTCGCGCAGCGGCACGTTGACTTATGAAGCTGTGTGGCAACTCACGTCGCGCGGCGTCGGCCAAAGCACTTGCGTCGGTATCGGTGGCGATCCGGTGAACGGCACATCGCATCTGGACGTGATTAAACTTTTCAACGCCGACCCTGAGACGACGGGCATTATCATGATTGGCGAAATCGGCGGCAGCGCGGAAGAAGAAGCCGCCGAGTGGATCAAGGCGAATTGCAAAAAGCCGGTGGCCGGATTCATCGCAGGCGCGACCGCACCGCCCGGACGCCGCATGGGTCACGCGGGCGCGATCGTCAGCGGCGGCAAAGGCACTGCCGAAGCGAAGATCGCCGCGTTCAAAGCCGCCGGCATCGGCATCGCCGTGACGCCGAGCGAAATGGCAGACACGCTGCTCAAGATGATGTAAAACATTTCGAGTTACGAATTGCGAATTTGGAATGATGGTTCATTCTGGATTCGCAATTTTCTTTTGAATGACTGTTGTTGATTTAATTTTGAACCTCGCCGGTTTGCTGCTGTGGCTGAACTGGCGTTCCCTGCGTTTTGACCCGCTCGCGAAACGCACGCCCGCAACGCTGATGGGCACGTTACGTCCGGCTGCACCGAAAAAATTGCGGCGCTGGCATCTGCTCGTTTTTCTGGTCGCGCTACTTTTCCTGCGCGCAATTATCTATCGCTGGATTGCGCCGTTCTGGATTGGGAAACTGGATTTGGGCGTGGTCGCGCCGACGTTTCGCAGCGACTGGTTTTCGGGAATTCTTCTTTTCTCGTTTTTAAGTTTCGGCCTGACGCTGGGAATTTTTTACATCGGACTTTTATTTCTTTCGCTGCTGGCCGGGCCGGAACCAATTCACAGCGTGGTGAAAATTCCGCTCGGTCGCGTGGACGGCTGGCCGCGCTGGGCGAAAATTATTTTGCCGCTGTTCGGCACGGCGATTTTGTGGTGGCTCGCGAGCTGGCTGTTAGTCTGGTTGAAGGTTTTGCCGCCGCCGGTTTCCGTCGCGCAACGACTGGAACAATCGTTGGTCATTGGGCTGGGCAGCTATCTGGTCTGGAAAATTCCGGCGGGCGCAATCCTCGCGCTGCACTTGCTGAACAGCTACGTTTACTTCGGCAAAAATCCGTTTTGGAAATACATCAACACAACCGCGCAAAACTTTTTGTCGCCGCTGAAGAAAATTCCGTTGCGCGCGGGCAAGGTGGATTTCGCGCCGGTTGTGGCAATTGGATTGGTCTTTCTGCTGGCAGAATTCGCGGGACGCTTCTTGAATTTTCTCTACGCCCGCCTGCCGTTTTGAAGCGCCGTCAATTTTTTGGCTTTGGTAGCTTGACGGTGACGGTGGTTCCGGTTTCCTTGTGACTGGTGAGCGCGAGCCGTCCGCCGTGCAACTCCGCCAGTTTCTTTGCGATGGCGAGACCGAGGCCGAGACCTTCGCGATCCTGCATTTTCCGCTCGAACTGAACATAGGCGTCAATGCGGCGGATGTGTTCCGTGGAAAGTCCGCGTCCGTGGTCGTGCACGGAAAATTCAATCTCCTCGCCCGCCGCTTTCAAGGCGACGTGAACGGATGAACCGGCTTCGGAAAATTTGAAGGCGTTCTGCACCAGTTCGGCGACAATTTTTTTGAAATATTCCTCGGCCATCGGCAGCGCAACGTCCGCAAGTTCGAGCGTCAGGTCGGGCAGGCGCCCCGCCATTTCCGCCTGCGAAATCGCGACGGGGCGGACGGTATTGGACGGTTGTGCAATTTTGGCCGAGCGTAACGCAATGACGCTGTCGGCGTCGGTGGCGACCATTTCGAGCCGCGCATAAAATAAAAATTTTTCGATGAGTCGTTCGAGGCGTTCACCGGATTTGGCAATTTCCTGACCCATCTCTGCGATGGTGGCGATGCCGAGAGTAGCAGCGCCCGTCGCGAGCATTTCGGCGTTGGAAATAATTCCGTTGAGCGGCGTGCGTAATTCGTGCGGCATCATCATCGAGATGTGCGAGCGCAACGTGGTAAGTTTTCGTTCGGCGTCGTCGCGAACGGTTTTGACTTTACGGAGCCGCGCGTTTACGGCGGCGTAAAGTTCATCCACCTTGAATGGCTTGGGCAGATAATCATCTGCGCCGAGTTCCATGCCGTGCCGCATCCCGGCGGAATCGGCCATGCCCGTCATCAGAATAAATGGAATCGCAGCGGTGGCGGCGTCCTCGCGCAATTTCGTAAGCGTGTTGTAGCCGGAACCGGCCTTGCCCATGTTGACGTCGCAGAGGATTAGGTCGGGCAGAAGCTGGCGCGCCTTGTCGCTGCCGTCGGTGCTGTCCACGGCCTCGATGACTTCAAAGCCCTGTTGCTCCAGCGCCAGCCGGATCATTTCGCGCAACCAAGGTTCGTCATCAATAACTAGAATTTTACTCATGGACAGTTACAGCGGATAAAGCAGTTTCCGCGCCTTTGGCCGAGTTGCAACCAAAAATTACCGCTGCAATTTACTTCCGCTGATCCATCGGGACGTAAGAATTAATCGTCTTGCCGGTGTAAATTTGGCGCGGACGATAAATACGGCTCTTTGGTTCCTCCATGATTTCCTTGTAATTCGCAATCCAGCCGGGCATCCGGCCAATCGCAAAAATTACGGTGAACATTTCCACGGGAATGCCAATCGCGCGCATAATAATGCCGCTGTAAAAATCCACGTTCGGATAAAGTTTCCGTTCGACGAAATAAGAATCTTTCAACGCCGCCTCTTCCAGTTTCTTCGCGATGTCCAGCAACGGGTCAGTGATGTGCAGTTTGGACAAAACATCGTCGCACGCCTTTTTGATGATGGTCGCGCGCGGGTCGTGATTTTTGTAAACACGATGGCCGAAGCCCATCAATTTTTTACCGCTGTTTTTATCCTTCGCCGCCGTAATAAATTTCGAGCCGTCGTCGCCGTCGCGATGAATGTCCGCGAGCATTTCCAAAACCGCCTGATTCGCGCCGCCGTGCAGCGGACCCCACAACGCGCATACGCCCGCCGCGCAACTCGCAAACAGATTCGCCTGTGACGACGCGACCATGCGGACAGTCGAAGTGGAACAATTTTGCTCGTGATCCGCGTGCAACAGAAAAATCAAATCCAGCGCCTTCACTACTTCCGGTTTGATTTCAAAATCTTCATACGGCATCGAGAACATCATGTGCAGGAAGTTCGCCGTGTATTTGTAGCTCTGCTTCGGATAAATCAGCGGGAGCCCCTTCGATTTGCGATACGAATACGCCGCAATCGTGCGCACTTGCGAAATCAGCTTCGCCACATAAATGTCAAATTGCTTCGTCTTGCCCCATTTCCAGTTCATCAAACCCTCGTCAAAGCAGCTCGCCGCGTTAATCATCGAAGACAGAATCGCCATCGGATGAGCACCCGTGGGAAATCCCTGGAAATGATATTTCATGTCCTCGTGCAGAAATTGATGCTCCGCCAACACGTCGGAAAAATTCTTCAACTGCGTCCGGTTCGGCAGTTCGCCATAAATCACCAAATACGCCGTCTCGATGAAATTGGATTTCTCCGCGAGTTCCTCAATCGGAATGCCGCGATAGCGCAAAATACCTTTGTCGCCGTCAATGAAAGTCACCTTGCTCGTGCATGAACCGGTGTTGCCGTAGCCGTCATCAATCGTGATGTAGTTCGTGTTCGCGCGCAGGGCGGAAACATCCACGGCCTTTTCGTTTTCACTGCCGGTCAGCGTCGGCAGGTTGTAAATTTTTCCGTCCAGTTCCAATTTCGCTTCATTACTCATAACGTCTTTGCTCCTTTGTTAAGTTGAAATTCCTCAATCCAATTATTTAAAAATTTGCCGGTGAAAACAAAAATTGCAAGCCGTGAAAACGGAAATCGCAATAAATGTGCGTCGTCGCCGTCATTCCTTGTTATCGCCGCCGTGTCCCGCACAACTACAACCCGCGAGTTGAATGCAATCCGCACACAAAATCTTCCCGGCGATTTCCATTGCGTCAAAACTGCCGCAACGCTCGCAAGCTGCGTCTTCATTAACCGAAATGGCTGTTTGAATTTTCACAATTTTTAATCAACCGCGAAATACCCGATGCCCGCGAATGTTTATGTTTTTCCCGTTCGTGTATTTCGTGTGGCTCGCGGTTAATCTGCTTTCCCAAAATTTTCCGCCAGTGCAATCGCCTTCCGCATCGACATGGACTTATTGATGGTTTCCTGAAATTCCGCTTCCGGCGTCGAATCGTTCACCCAACCGCCGCCAGCTTGGACGTAAGCTTTGCCGTCTTTGACGAGCGCTGTGCGAATCGTAATGCAGCAATCCAGATTGCCGTTGAAAGAAAAATATCCCACGCAGCCGCCGTAAGGTCCGCGCGCCGTTTGTTCCAGTTCGGAAATAATCTGCATCGCGCGGATTTTCGGCGCGCCGCTCAACGTACCCGCTGGAAACGTCGCGCGCATCAAATCGTAAGGCGATTTTGCGGCAGATAATTTTCCTTCCACCTGCGAGACGATGTGCATCACATGGCTGTATCGCTCAATGATCATAAGGTCTTTGACCTGCACACTGCCGAAATCACACACGCGGCCGATGTCGTTACGCGCGAGATCCACGAGCATGACGTGTTCGGCGCGTTCCTTCGGGTCGGCGAGCAATTCTTTTTCGAGCGCCAAATCTTCCGCCTCGGTTTTGCCGCGCGGACGCGTGCCCGCAATCGGACGGATTTCCACTTTGCCTTCCTCGCAGCGGACGTGCAATTCCGGCGATGCGCCGACGAGCGAAAAGCCATCCAGCTCCAGCAAAAACATATACGGCGACGGATTCGTGGAACGCGTGGCGCGGTAAATATCCACCGGCGACGCCGTGACTGGCGTTGACCACCGTTGCGAGCCGACAACTTGAATTATGTCACCAGCTTTAATGTATTCCTTCGCCCTCAAAACATTTGCGCGGAATTTTTCTTCAGACGTATTTAGCTCGAATGCGATTGGTGGCATTACGTCTGGCAGCGTGATGGGCTTATGTTCACTGGGTTGTTCGAGCAATGCGACGATTCGCTCAATTTCGTCCGTCGCATTTTCGTAAGCGTCTTCCGCGCTGTTGGCGTCATCAATAATCGCGTTGACGAGAATCGTGATGGTCTGCTGCGCGCGGTCGAAAATCAAAATCTGGTCGGCGATGAGGAAATACATCACGGGCGTTTTCAATTCGTCCTGCGGCGGACGCGGAACGGACGGTTCCACGTCGTGAATAAATTCGTAGCCGATAAAACCAATCGCGCCACCGGTGAAACGCGGCAGTCCCGGCGTGGCCACCGCGCGAAATTTTTTCATCACGCGTTCGACCACTTCAAGTCCGTCTTTCACGTCGCGCCCGACCACAAAACTTTCCGTCACGCGACCGTTCTCAAACATCTGGACGTGCGCGCCGTCCTGCCGGATGACCGCGCGCGGATTGCAGCCGACGAACGAGTAGCGTCCGACGTGTTCGCCACCTTCGACGGATTCAAAAAGAAAAGATTCGCCCTGACCGCGAATTTTGCGGTAAGCCGAGAGTGGCGTTTCGAGGTCGGCGAGAATGCGGCGTGCGACGGGAATTAAATTTCCCTGCGTCGCGAGTTTCAAAAATTCATCGGCGGTTGGCGAATACATGAATTGATTTTGGCCGAACCTCGGCAAAAACAAAAGCCCGAAGCCGTCGAATCTGTGTTTCATCTGCGCCCATCTGTGGCTAAAATTCGGTCGTGCATCTGGCTCATCTGCGACTCCGAGACTTCCGCAATTACGCGCGGATGGACGTGGATTTTGCGCCCGGCTTCCATCTGCTGCTCGGCGACAACGCGCAGGGCAAGACCAACATTCTCGAAGCGATTTATCTCATGGCCACGCTGCGATCCTTTCGCGGCGTCGGTGGCGCACAGATGATTCGGCACGGCGCGAAAGGCTATTTCGTCGGCGGCAATGTGGTGGGGCAGGGCGACCACGAAATCAAAATGTATTGGGCCTTGCGCGAACGAAAACTCACGCTGGACAGTCAGCCGGTAAAAAAACTTTCGGACTACCTGGGCGTGTTGCGAACGGTGGTTTTTTGCACGGAAGATTTGCAACTCATCAAAGGCACGGCGCGCGCGCGGCGACGGTTTATTGACCTTTTGCTCGCGCAAACGAATCCAATTTATTTGCCGCTGCTCCAGCGTTACATGCAC
>CAILDU010000067.1 GCA_903833055.1 uncultured Verrucomicrobia subdivision 3 bacterium
CGCCGACTAAAATCAGCGGCGCTCTACCGAGACGCCGCTACAACTGAATTAAATCTGGCGGCGCGGATGGCGGAACAGTCGTGCTGGTTCATGCTGTGGCAGCAAGCGGTGGTTGCGGGAAAAATTTCCAAAGCAAAAGTTCTGGCGCAAAACGGTGTTCACGAGTTGCAGCAGTTGGAAAAGGATTTCAACGCGTGTTGGCCGTTGCGAAACAAGGCGACGCCGAAACATTGCTCGCCATTTCTGCGCTGGCGGATGGACGATTACCGGCGCGGCGACTGGGCTTAATACTTGTCCGGAAATGGACGCGGCTGAATGCGCGGCGGTGCGGGAATCTTGCCGGAGATTTTCAACGGCGGCAAAGTGGCTGTGGTTGTCGGCGGCGGAACGACGATGGTCGGTGCCGGTTTGGCAACAAACGCAGCGTCACCAATCTTCATTTCCGGAAACTTCATTTCGCCGATTTCAAAATCCTTGAACTTGTCGCCGACGCCCAGCGCGGTAAAATTTAGTTTCGGCATCTGCGGCTGCACGGACGATGGCAACGTTTCGTAACCGTTCACAATCCAATCCAGTTTGCCGGTCTCGACATCAATCATCAGTCCGTGCACGGGAATCTTCGGGCCGATGAGTGGACTGGTGCGGACGAAATTACAGGCCTTGATGACGTTCTGCCGTTCGCTGCCGAACGTGCCGAAGAAGTCATTTATATTTTCCGGCAACTGGCTGCGCTCCACGCCGAGGGCTTTAAGTTTGTCCAGCAGCACGTTCGTCGTGGTCTTGGCGACCTGACAATCCGAGTGGCCGATGATGGCGATTTCGCGTCCGCCCTTGACCGCGCACGCGAGCGCGAGCGAACGCATGGTGCTGCTCATCGTGCCGGTGATGATATTGCCCGCGTTGCGGAGCCAGATGAAATCCTCGGCGGGCAAAGCCAGCGCATTTGGAAAAAATGCGTTCAAGCGCGGGTCAATGCACGTCAATGCGATGACCGGCAGCGCGTCCGCGAAATCTGCCGGATGCAAACCGGCGCTGGCATCACCGGCCACTGCGCGGTGGTTCAGGTCAAGGATGGCTTCGAAGAGGCGCATGAATTCAAAACGATTTCTTCCACGGTTGCATCGGCGGCGGATCAAACTTGGGTGCGGGCGGCGCTTCTTCCGGCATCAGATACCAGAGCGCGAGATAAATCACCACGCCAGCGAAGGCTGTGAAAAATGTCGCCAGCACCCAGACCAGCCGCAATTTGCCGGAGTCCCAGCCAAGATGTTTCGCCAACCCGCCGCAGACGCCGGCAATCTGGTAATCGTCGTATGAACGTTGCAGTTGCATAAAATAAAAACCTCACGCAAAGGCGCAGAGACACGGACACTTGGCGGCTTTGCGTCTTGGCGTGATTATTTTTCCGACTCATCCTTACCCATCGCTTTTTTCAGCGCAGGAACTTGTTCCAGCAATTTCTCAAACTTCACGCCAGTCAGACTCTCGATGATGGGCGGTAACTGGCTGATGATGGTTGTCACGTCGCCGGTGAGCTTGCTCGCGCCGCCGCCGGGGCCGTTGCCAGCATTGATGATGACCATCTTCTCGGTCTTCGCGAGCGGTTCGCTAATCTTGCCGGCAATCTCCGGCATCACGCGCATGATCATTTCGATGACGGCAGCTTCGTTGTATTGCTTGAAGCTTTCAGCTTTCACACGCATCGCTTCGGCGGTCGCCTTGCCTTGCGCTTCAATTACGGAAGCTTCGGCGAGACCACGCGCCTTGTTCGCATCGGCTTCGGCCAAGCCGGTGGCTTTCACGACATCGGCGCCGGCGAAACCCGTGGCCTTCGTCGCGGACGCGGCACCGGCGGCTTCGGTTTCCAATTGAAATTTCCGTGCGTTCGCCAGCGTCTCGACTTTGTAACGCTCGGCGTCAGCGGGTTTTTGAATCGTCGCTTCGAGTTCGCGCTGCTTGCGGAGAATTTCCTGTTGTTGCAGTTCGATCTGCTTCTGCTTCTCGACAATCTGCACCTGCACTTCTTCGGCCTTCACAAGCTGGCCGGTTTTGAAGCGCTGTAAATCATACGCGAGATCGGACTCGGCTTTTTTCTGATTCACCGCCGCCTGATACATCGCGACGTTGGATTGGTAATCGCGTTGCGCCTCGGCAATTTTCGAATCAGCGGCGAACTGCGCTTCCTGTCCGGCCTGTTTGGCCTGCGCGGAACGAATCTGCGAATCGCGATCTGCTTCGGCGTTGGCAATGATGGCGTCGCGTTTGACCTGCGCGATGCGCGGCTTGCCGAGCGCGTCAAGATAACCAACCGTGTCGCGGATGTCGCGAATCGTAAAACTCACAATGGTCAAACCCATGTTCGCCATGTCGCCGGCGGCCACTTCCTGAACCTTGGAGGCGAACGCGTCACGGTTCTGATAAATTTCTTCCACGGTCATCGTGCCGAGAATCGCGCGCAAATGACCTTCGAGCGTTTGCATGGCGATGTTCTTGATGTCGTCAACACCCTTGCTCAAAAATTGTTCCGCCGCCGTCGCGATGGAAATGTCATCGCCCTTCACTTTAATCTGCGCGACGCCATCCACTTTTACTGGCACACCTTTGCTCGTATAAACTTCCGGCGTCTGCACATCAATCGTCAGGAGTTCGAGCGAGAGGACATCCACTTTTTCCAATACCGGCCAGACGAAACGGCCACCGCCTTTGACAATGCGGAAACCAACTTCGCGCACCGAGCCGTCCGGCTCAATCATCTTGCGTTTGCGACCGGAGATAACGAGCACCTGGTTCGGTCCGCTCTTGGCGTAACGGCTCGCCCAAATGATGGCGATGACAAAAAGAAAGACTAAAGCGACGGCGCAGCCGATGATGACTTTCGTCCAAGAAAAGCTGCCGGGTTCGGCTTGAGCGAGTATGGGAATGAGGTTCATGTGATTTATCATGGTGTGGTTGGTGATTAAATTTTAGTTGGCGGTTTCGACGTAAAATTGTGTGCCGACGATGCGGGTGATTTTCACGGTCTGGCCGGCGGCAATCGCCCTGCCCTTTTCCTCGCGCGCGGGTGCGGTGTAACGTGCGCCGGCTTGTTCGTAGGAAATTTCTCCAACGCCGTTGGCGGGAATCGGCGAGACGATGGCGGCGGTCTGGCCGATTAATTTTGCCACGCGACCTTCGCTTGAACCTTCCGTGCTGCGGAAAATTTTGTTCATGCCCCACAACACCAGCAGCGCGATGAGCAGTCCGCTGACAAATGCAAGGGGCGCATTGATCCAGAGGCTTTGCGTAGCGGGAATTTCCGAATACAACAAACCGAAGCCGCCGAACGCGGTGATGAAGCACGACAAAACTGTGGGACTAAAAAAGCTGATGCCGGGAACGCCGTCGCCGCTGAAACCGGATTCCGCGTGGCCGCCCGTGCCGACGGCGTCATGCCCGCCAAACAGATGGCCGACAAAGGCGCTGATGAGCGTGAACATCAAACCGAACACCAGACAGATTGCGTAGATAATCATAAGCCCGCTCCATGTTGGGTTAACCGTGCGATTAGACCACTAAACTTGCCGCCAGCGCAAGCCGGAAGGAAATGGAATTGTTCACCGCACGCATTCACGCCGCCATCAAACGACATTTGCGGGAAAAATGCATTGATAATTTTTGATGAAAAGTGGAATCGCTTCGCGCTTGCCAAGTTCGCCACGCTTTTCCATCGTGCCGCCATGCAATCCCACGAACTGCTCCGCGAAGTCTTCGAGAAAAAGGCGGCCAAGGAAATTTCCGCCGACCTCGATTTGTCCACTTCGATGGTTTACAAATGGTCGCAACCGGCGGCGAAAGAAGGCGGCATTGATAATCCGCTCGACCGCATCGAAGCACTCATTCAAAGCACCGGCGACCAGCGCATCGTCCAATGGATCTGCCAGCGCGCGGGCGGATTTTTTATTTTAAATCCAAAGAACGCGCCGCATCCCGCCTTTCTCATTCCGGCTACCAATCAAATTGTTCAGGAATTTGCCGATCTGCTCGCGGTCATTGCCACGGCGGCGGCGGACAATAAAATTACTTCCCCGGAAGCCGAACAAATCCGCGCGCGCTGGGAAGAATTGAAAAGCGCCACGGAAGGTTTTGTCGTGGCGTGTGAAAGTGGCGACTTCAATTCACTTTCAACGCTAGGGCGCAAAGACGCCAAGGCGCAGAGTTAAATAAAAAGTTTTAGTCCGCTTGCGTCTTCGTGTCTTTGCGTCTTTGCGTTAAACCTCTGCCATAAAAAAACGCCCGCAAATGAATGCGGGCGTTTGGTGAAAGAATTAATTTACTTCGCTGCCGGAGCGTTGGTCTGCACCGGCAAGTTTGACAGCAAACCATTCGCCGCCGGCGTGGGAACCGGAGCCGGCGTTGCTGCCGGTTGCGCGGGCGCAACGGGAGTTTGCATCTGTTTTGCCTGAACCTGCTTCGCAAAATCCGCCGCGCTGTTATCCGCATGCACCTTGTCGTGCAAGTAGCCGATAAACAAAGCGAGCGCCAAAAAAACAATCGTGGCCGTTTTGGTGATTTTCGTCAGCGCATTGCCGGAACCCGCGCCAAATAAGGCATCCGCCGTGCCTGCACCGAATGCCATCCCGGCGCCCGCGTCTTTTTTCGGCAGTTGCACCAAAACCAAAAGGATCAGCAACAGCGCGTTGAGGACGATGACGAACGTTAAAATGCCAACAATAAAAGTCATAGAGCTATAAAGTTTAGATGGAATTCTTGATGATGTCAGCAAAACTTCTTGCTTCCAACGAGGCGCCGCCGACGAGCGCGCCATCTACATCGGGCTGGCTCATGAGTTCCTTGGCGTTCGCCGGTTTCACACTGCCGCCATATTGAATGCGAACTTTGCGCGCGACTTCGGCATCGAACAGCGTGACCAACAGCTTGCGGATGAAGGCATGGGCATCTTGCGCTTGCTGCGTCGTCGCGGTTTTGCCCGTGCCAATCGCCCAAACAGGTTCGTAGGCAATGACGGTTTCCACCATCTGCTCTTTCGTGAGTCCAGCGAGGCTGCCGGTCACTTGCGTTTCCAAAACTTTTTCCATCTGGTTACCTTCGCGTTCGGCGAGCGTTTCGCCCACGCAAACAATCGGCTTGAGCGACGCGGCATGAGCGGCGGCGGCTTTCTTGGCGATGAGCGCGTCGGATTCTTTCTGGAATTGGCGACGTTCGCTGTGACCGAGAATGACGTAACGCACGGAGAATTCTTTTAACATGCCCGCGCAAATTTCGCCGGTGTGCGCGCCGAAATTATTTTCGCTCATGTTTTGCGCCGCGAGTTTGATGGTCGAGTCGAGCGTCGCCTTGCACACGTCGCTCAACGCCGTGAACGGCGGGGCGATGACGACATCCACTTCCTTCACGCCCGCGAGGTCGCGCTTGAGATCCTCGACGAGGGTCAACGCCTCGGCGACGGTTTTGTTCATCTTCCAGTTACCGGCAATAATTAATTTACGTTCTTTGTTCATTTGAAAATTTATTTAAGGATTAAATTCTTATTTCTCCGACAATGCCGCGACGCCGGGCAATACTTTGCCTTCGAGGAATTCCAGACTCGCGCCGCCACCGGTTGAAGTGTGGGAAACTTTCTTATCCGCACCGAACTTCTTCGCGGCCGTAGCGGTATCACCGCCACCGACCACGGTCGTTGCACCTGCAGCCGTGGCCGCGACGATGGCATCCGCCATCGCTTTGGTGGCTTTCTCAAATGCGGGAAATTCAAACACGCCGGGAGGCCCATTCCAAATGATGGTCTTCGCGCGAGCAATGACCGTCGCAAAAAGTTTGGAAGATTCCGGACCGGCGTCCATGCCTTCCAAGCCAGCGGGAATGCCGCTCGCCAAAGTAGCACTGCCAACCGTTGCATCGGGGCCGAATTTATCGCCCGTCACCCAATCCACCGGCAGATGAATCTGTTTGCCTTTGGCTTTCGCCTTGGCGAGCAATTCAGGAACAATCTTCGCGCCTTCGGCATCGAAAAGTGATTTGCCGATTTCCATGTTGTCTTGAACTTTGCGGAAGGTGTAAGCCATGCCGCCCCCGATGATAATTTCGTCAGCCTTGTCCAAGAGATTATTGATGAGCTGAATTTTGTCCGCGACCTTGGAGCCGCCGAGAATCGCGAGCAACGGACGTTTCGGGTGGTCGAGCACTGCACCAAAAGCGTCGAGTTCTTTCTTCATCAGGTAGCCGCACGCGCGTTGCGGCAATTGCACGCCGGTCATCGAACTGTGATCGCGATGGGCCGTGCCGAAAGCGTCATTGATATACACATCGCCAAGCTTCGTGAGGCTGGCGCGAAAGGCTTTGACCTTTTCGGGATCGGCTTTGAGTTTGCTGCCGTCTTCCAATTTCACTTTGCCTTCTTCTTCAATGTGGAAGCGCAAATTTTCAAGCAAGATAACATCGCCGGGTTGGGCTTTCGCGCAGGCCGCTTCGACTTCCGCGCCGACACAGTCATTGAGAAATTGCACCGGCTTGCCGAGCAATTTGGCGAGCGCATCGGCGACG
The DNA here is from genome assembly GCA_903833055.1 of uncultured Verrucomicrobia subdivision 3 bacterium. Classification (GTDB taxonomy): domain Bacteria; phylum Verrucomicrobiota; class Verrucomicrobiia; order Limisphaerales; family UBA11358; genus UBA11358. The sequence continues at coordinate 6,541 of CAILDU010000067.1, forward strand.
GGCTTAAGTGAATACTTCTCGATGCGTTTGCCATCGGGACGACCCAGATGGCTCATGAGGACGACCGCTGCGCCTTGGTCCAACGCATATTTAATCGTGGGCAACGCCGCTTCGATGCGTTTGGTGTTGGTGATTGCGCCGGTGACTTTATCCTGCGGCACGTTGAAATCTACGCGGATGAGCGCGCGTTTTCCCTTTAGGTCGAGATCTTCAATAAACAGTTTAGCCATAAAATTAAAATTGCGTTTGGATTACCTCGCAAACAAGGCCAATGATGATAACTCCCGAAGCCCGCCAGTAAAGTGAATTTAATTTTCCCCAAGCGACACAGCCATTAAGAAATTTAACGAAGACCATCAGGCTTCCGGCACTTCGGGCAACGTCGCGCCGGAACGTTTTTCGTCCACCCAGTCGCTGTAATGTTTTTTCATGCACTCCGGACAGAGACCGTGCGTGAAGTCCGCCTCCGAATGGTCGATGATATATTTTTCGAGCTGCTCCCATTTGCCATCCGCCTTGCGAATATTTTTACACCACATGCAAATCGGCAGACGTCCCCGCAGCACTTTGACCAACAGTTGCAACTGCACCGCGGTCGCCGCGAAAAATGCCAGCAAAGCGAGGACGGCGATACGGACGAGCGCATTGACGACGTTGGCGGTGATGTCCGTCGTGGCATCCATAAAATATCCGACGAGAAACGCGCCGAGCGGCAAGACTCCGGCCAAACTATAAGCCAGCCGCGCCTGACAAAACCAGGCCGCGAGCGCGACCGGCAGCACAAAGAGAATGGGAAATTTCAACATCGGTCCGGTGAATAAATCTAACAGCAGAATCCCCGCGCCCATGACCACATAGGTTAAAGGATGAGCAAGAAACATCACGAGGAAGCGCATCAAGAACGCACAGCTTATGCCGACCAGATGGTTTTCGCAATCAGGTATAACCCGAACGGACACGCGACCACGGACGATACATAAGCGCTGGTAAAAATTGAAACAATTCTTCCGCACTTGATTTTCCGGCGCGCTTGACGCAAGTTGGCCGCCACAAATTAGTTTAACCACAACCAACCAATTAAAAATTATGGCTCACGAACTTCCCCCGCTGCCTTACGATAAGGCCGCCCTCGAACCCCACTTTGACGCGCTCACGATGGAAATCCATCACGACCGCCATCACAAGGCTTACGTGGATAACTTGAACAAGGCAATCGCCGGCAATGCCGCGCTCGAAGCCAAATCGCTCGAACAAATCATCAAAGATTTGAGCGTCGTCCCCGACGCCGTGCGCGGGCCCATCCGCAACAACGGTGGCGGTCACTGGAATCATTCTTTCTTCTGGAACATCCTCGCCCCGCACGCCGGCGGCGCGCCCACGGGCAAACTCGCGGACGATATCAAAGCGACCTTCGGCAGCTTTGAAGATTTCAAGGCGAAGTTTGAAGCGGCGGGCATCGGTCGTTTCGGCAGCGGCTGGGTTTGGCTCGTGAGCAACGCGGGCAAACTGGAAATCGTCTCGACGCCGAACCAGGATAATCCGCTCATGGGCAAAGCCGTGGCGGGTTGCGAAGGCACACCGCTCATCGGCTGCGATGTCTGGGAACACGCTTACTATCTCAAATATCAGAACAAGCGCGCCGACTTCCTGAAAGCGTTCTGGAACGTGGTGAATTGGAATGCCGTGAAATACTGACAGCAAGTTGCTGCTCCCCATCTTAAAACGAGAACGCGCTGGAATTATTCCGGCGCGTTTTTTTTATCAGCAATACAGCATTTAACGCCAAGGCGCAGAGACGCGAGGTCGCAAAGTGGCGGATTGAGGGTATCATAAAATTTTTTTAATGTTGGATTGGTTAAAAATTCATAAAGGCGTGCTTTAATAAAGCAGTCAGGACGAAGAAGGCAGCAACGGATACAATTAACCAACCATGAAAAATATTTTTATCGCCAGTATTGTCAGTGCCGCATTATTCGCCAGTTTAGCGGCGAAGGCGGATGGTCACAGCGATTCCCATAACGGTTATAGCGATGATTTCCAGCAGGTCATCATTCTGAACGCCACCGCCAATGTGTCCACCAATGCCGTGGGCGTGGCCAACTTGCACAGCGATGACGATGACGGCACGAATACGCTCGACGTCAAGGTGAGTGTGGCCGGTCTCGACGCGGGAACTTACAACGCCAGCATCACGGACATCACCGGCACGAATAGTTTTGACCTCGGCACGTTTGACGTAAGCACCAATTCCTTCAAGTGCGACGATTGGGATGCGAGCGAATTCTTTGGCGATGATTTGACTAACGCACCGGTGATTTCCACGAACGTCGTCACCTTTGGTCGCGGTAAATTCGACCTGACCGGTCTGGACCCGACGAATGCGGCGTTTCTGTTTGTGTTCGATACGAACGGCGTCGTGGCGTTCATCGGCGATTTCACCAGTCTGACGAACGTTTCCGCGGTGTATTACGAAGAAACCGTGCCGGTAGATGCGGGCACGAATTCGGTGATTCAAGGCAAAGGCAAATTGTCCTTGAGCTACAAGAAAGGCAAAACCAGTAGCAGCTTTAATCTGAACGCCAATGGTCTGCCGCCGAAACAAAGTTTAGTTTTGAAAGCCAATGGCGTGACGAGCACGACGACTTCGGCCTCGACCAAAGGCGCGGTGACGGTGAAAGCTCTGCCCCACGCCAATCTGCCCAACCTGCAAAAGGTGGAAGCGAAGGATAAGACGGGAAAACTAATCTTCAGCTTGAAGTTTTAACGGCAACGAAGACTTAAAAGTTTAAAAACGAAAACGCGCTGGAATTTTTCCAGCGCGTTTTTGGTTTTAAGAACGATTCAAATTCCCCGCGTATTCACGATCTTGTTCCCTTTGCCGAGAACAATGACGCGCGGCTTCCATTTCTTCGCCTTCTTTTCACTGGCGGTGGTGTAACTCATGATGGTCAGCACGTCGCCTCGCTTGCCGAGATGCGCCACGGCGCCGTTCAGGATGATTTCGCCCGTGCCGCGTTTGCCGCGAATGACGTAAGTTTCCCAGCGATGGCCGTTGGCCATGTTGCCGCAGAGAATCTTTTCGTATTCGTGCAAGCCGCATTTGTCCATCAGGTCGCCGGAGATGGTCAAACTGCCTTCGTAATTCACATCGCCGCCGGTGACGGTCGCGCGATGGATTTTGGATTTGAGCAAAAAAACGTCCATGAGTTATTTCAGTTTGAGAAAGTTTTTCAGAATCGTGCGACCGTTCTCGGTCAGAATGCTTTCGGGATGAAATTGCACGCCCCAAATCGGCAGCGTCTTGTGTTTCACGCCCATGATTTCACCTTCATCGGTCTCGGCAGTGATCTCCAGACAGTCAGGCAAGGTGTCACGCTTGATGACGAGCGAATGATAACGCGTCGCGAGAAACGGATTCGGCATTCCCGCGAACAGGTCTTTGCCGTTGTGTTTAATGGGCGAAACTTTGCCGTGCATCATCCGATAATTCACGACGACTTCCGCGCCGAACGTGTGGCCGATACATTGATGACCGAGGCACACGCCAAAAATCGGAATGCCTTCGCTCGCAAACGTCTTGATGACATCGTTGGACAAACCGGCTTCGCGCGGCGAGCACGGGCCGGGCGAAACCAAAATGCGTTCCGGCTTAAGCGCGCGGATTTGTTCGAGCGAAACCTCATCGTTGCGGCGCACCTGCAAGTCAGCGCCCAACTCGCCCAAGTATTGCACGAGGTTGTAGGTGAACGAATCGTAGTTGTCTAAAACGAGAATCATGTCTCAAATTATTGAGCCACAAATTAACACAAATGAAACACAGATAAAACGAATTCTGAATCCGTGTTTCATCCGTGTTCAATCGGTGGCTAAAACGGCTTCAATCAAATCCGTGGAAACTTTTTGCCCCCAGACAACCTTGCCGATTTTTTGTGCGAGGACAAATTTGATTTCACCACCGCTGACTTTTTTATCCAGCTTCATCGCGGCAAAAAGCTTTTTGCGTTGGGCAGCAGTCAATTTGATTTTCACCGGCAAACTGGCTTGCACAAAAAGTTTTTCAATCCGCTCGGCATCTCCGGAAGGCAGTCCAAGAATCTTGTGCGACAATTTAGCGGCGGCAACTTGACCAATGGAAATGGCCTCACCGTGCAGAAACTTGCCGTAGCCGGAACTGTTTTCAATCGCGTGGCCGATCGTGTGGCCGAAATTCAAAATCGCGCGCAGGCCGCTTTCCGTCTCGTCCTGACCAACGACATCCGCCTTGATTTCACAGCAGCGCGCGATGACCGCGAGCAACGTCGCCGTATCGCGTTGGAGCAGCTTTGGCAGATTGCGTTCGAGTTGCGCGAACAAAACCGCGTCGTAAATGACGCCGTATTTGATGACCTCGGCGAGACCGGAAATATATTCGCGCTTCGGCAAAGTCTTCAGCGCGTCCAAATCGCACAACACAAGCTGCGGTTGATAAAACGCGCCGACGAGATTTTTGCCGGCCTTGAGATTCACTCCCGTTTTACCGCCGACCGAACTATCCACTTGCGCGAGCAACGTCGTCGGCACTTGCACAAACGGAATCCCGCGCAAATACGTCGCCGCCACAAACCCAGCTAAATCGCCAACGACGCCACCACCGAGCGCGACGATGAAAGATTTTCGTTCGAGCCGATGTTTTGTCAGTTGGTCGAAACATTTTTCCACAACGGCCAGACACTTGGATTTTTCGCCCGCCGGAACAGTGATGAGGACAGGCTGAAAACCGGAAGCGAAAAGTGATTTCAACGCCGCCTTCGCAAATTTTTTGCCGACATTGGAATCAGTGATGACAGCGCAACGCTGACCGAGCTTGAGTTGCGCGCATTCCGCGCCAAGACGCGCCAGCAAACCGCCACCGACTTTGATGGCGTAGCTGCGATGACCGAGCGGAACTTGAACAATACGCATGGCAGCAGGATAAACAGCCGCGCGCGCGTGTCAAAAAATGAAATTCTCGGTTAGGACTTGCCGTCGCGCTTCGCTTGGAACTATTTTGGCGCGTCGTTACCACTCCAACCTTAACCAAAATAAAATTATGCGGATGCTGCTGATTGCCACCCTGCCCCATCACACGTTTAACGCCGCCGTCAAAGACGGTTCGGTTGGCGCGAAGATGGGCAAAATCCTGAACGCTATCAAACCGGAATC
>CAILDU010000068.1 GCA_903833055.1 uncultured Verrucomicrobia subdivision 3 bacterium
ATTGCTCGCCTTAATTCTTCGCCGTCGCTTCCGCGACAACATTGATGCGGCGGCTGTTCTTGTCGAACAAAACCTTGCCATCCGTGAGCGCGAACAACGTCCAGTCGCGACCCGTGCCGACATTCTTGCCCGCGATAAATTTGCTGCCGCGCTGGCGGACGATGATGCTGCCGGCCGTGACGACCGTGCCACCAAATTCTTTTACACCAAGGCGTTTGCTGACGCTATCGCGTCCGTTTTTTACACTGCCTTGACCTTTTTTATGTGCCATAAAATTTTAGGGGATTAAAAATTAAGCGTTGATGGCGGTGATTTTGACAACCGTCAATTCCTGACGATGGCCGATAGTCTTGTGATAACCTTTGCGGCGTTTCATCTTGAAAGTCAGTTTCTTTTCGCCGCGCTTGTGTTCGACGACATCCGCCACGACCGTCGCACCAGTAACGGTGGGCGCGCCGACAGCGAGCTTGCCTTCGTTGTTGACGAGCAGCACGCGGTCAAACGTGACCGGCTTGCCCGCCTCGACTTCAAGGCGTTCGATTTCGAGCTTGTCGCCCGCGATGACGCGGTATTGCTTGCCACCAGTTTCTAAAACAGCATACATAAGATTTTTCCCCGCAAAGGGTCGGGAATTAAACCAGATTCTCGAAAGGTGTCAACTTCTGATTTTCGGGAAATTGGCTTGTTCCTTCCGGCGCAACTGGTGCAATAGAAAATCCCAAAGGGATTTAATCAATCAGCCCAGCGTTGGCCGATGAAATCGGACTACGCTGGGTGACGGGCGTAAAATGATTCAACCCTGACAGGGTTGAATCCGTGCGGCTGACAAACCCAAGGTAGCTTGGCAACCTTGGGCTAAAAGATTGAATCCCGTTGGGATTCACGATTTTTCCTTCCGCCGAAACTTGCGTTCTTGCTTCTTGATTTCGCCAGCCAACAATTCTTCCGCACACCATCCGCGTGATTGCGCGAACGAAGCGAGTTCAAATAATTCCTGCGCCAGCGCAGCCTTGGACATTTTCTGTTTTGAATTCTGACTGTCGGCAACGAGCTTCGCCTTTTTAGCTTTTTTCAAAAGTTTTTCCGCGCGCAGCAGCGCGGGCAGATGTTTTGGAATTCCATCCAGTGCCGATTTACGTTCCAAATGTGTTCCGTCTTTCTCCGCCTTCTTGATTTTTTCCCAATTCGCCCAGACCTCATCCACATTTTTGACCTTCGTTTTTCCAAAAACGTGCGGATGGCGGCGGATCAATTTGTCCACGAGATGCCGCGTGACCTTTTCAAAATCAAACGCCCCGCGTTCGCGCGCAAGCTGGCAATGAAAAACCACCTGCAACAGCAAATCACCCAACTCCTCCGCCATCTCGATGTCGTCGCGCGACTCAATGGCATCAATCAATTCATAAACTTCCTCAATCGCGTGGCGGCGCAGCGTCAAATGCGACTGCTCGCGATCCCACGGACAGCCCGTCGGCGAACGCAACTTCGCCATGACCTTGAGCAAATCATTTATCGCCGGTAGTTTTTTCATGAAAGTTTTAGCCACAGAGTCACAGAGAACACAGAGTTTTTGGAAACAGTTTTCTCTGTGCGCTCTGTGCCTCTGTGGCAAATTTACAAAATCACCAAATCATCGCGGTGCACCAGTTCCACGCGCGCGAGTTTTTTGGCGCGGATTTCTTCTGCTGAAAATTTCGCGATGCCGCGTGCGAATTCTGTTCCGTCCAAATCACAAATCCGCACCACGTCGCCGCTGACAAATTCGCCTTCGCAACGCGCGACGCCCGGCGGCAGTAAACTTTTGCCCAGTTCGCGCAACGCTTTTTTCGCGCCGTCGTCCACGAACAAAGTTCCTTGCGGATGATGAAAAAATGCAATCCAGCGCTTGCGGCCTTGCAGCTTGTTCGGCTTGGCGATGAACAAGGTTCCTTCGTCCGCGCCACCAAGAATTTTGGCGAGCACAGTTTTCTTGCTGCCGGACGCGATGACGAGCGGAATGCCGGAGCGCACGGCAATTTTCGCCGCGTCAATTTTTGACTTCATCCCACCGACCGCCGTTTCGCTCGTCGTGCCGCCGGCCATCTTTTCAATTGAGGAATCAATTTTTTCGATGACGGAAAGCGTCCGCGCGTTTTTCTTCCCAAAGTTTTCAATGACGCCGTCCACCGTCGTCAAAATCACCAATAAATCTGCGGGCAAAAGTGACGCGACGAGCGCGGACAACTTGTCGTTGTCGCCAAATTTAATTTCCGTGAACGACACCGCGTCGTTCTCGTTGATGATGGGAATGACGCCGCGACCGAGCAGCGTGACGAGCGTATTGCGCGCGTTGAGATGACGTTCGTGATGTTCCAAATCTTCGTGCGTCAGCAAAACTTGCGCGACGACGAGATCGTGCGCGGCAAAGAGTTTTTCATAAACCGCCATGAGCCGCGTCTGGCCGACGGCGGCGCAGGCTTGTTTTTCAGCGAGGTCAGTCGGACGCGTTTTGTAGCCGAGCGCGCCCATGCCCGCGCCGACCGCGCCGCTGGTGACGACCACGACTTCCTTGCCCGCCTTTCGCAAGGCGGCGACCTGCGCGACGATTTGCTCAAGCTGCGCGGGATCAATCAACTTCCGGCTGTCGGTGAGAACGCCGGTGCCGAGTTTCACCACGAGGCGCGAAACGGATTTGAGTGAGTCACGATGCACGTCGCCAAGGTAGAAAATTTTCGTCGCGCGGAAAATGTAAAAGTGACGCGATTAAATCATGTTCAAGGCGCGTTCGTTTTTGCCGCCGCACGGATGGCGGCGGCCAATTGCTCCGGCGTCCAGTCGTTGCCGTCAAACTGTTTGGAAATTTTTCCGCTGCCATCAAGAACGACGGTGCGAAGATTGTGTGAAATGGAACCGGCTTCGCGCCAGAAATTCAAATCCACTTTCGGCGCAAGGTTGGCGAGCGTGTTCGTGGACGCGACAGCGAATAGCCAGCGATTTGTGTCTTCGCCGCGATAAAACTTGGCGTAGCCGGACAAAATTTCCGGCGTGTCAAAATCAGAATCGAATGAAATGGAAAGCAGCCGCCAGTTCGCGGGCGCGTTGGTATCATTGGTCAAAATCTTGCGTGCCTCTAAAAAATTCTTGTTCATGCGCGGGCAAAATTCCGGCAATGGACAACTGGTGAAAAAAAAGGTGAAGGCAATTGCGTGTCCGTGAAAATCGGAAAAACGGATTAGTTGTCCGCTTTCACTCGTAAATTCGTAATCCGGCAAAGTATCGCCGACTTGAAGTTCAGATTCCACAACGCGCCAAGTTGGAGCGGGCGTCGGCGCGACGGATTTTCCAGTGCGCTGGATATTTTCAATCCAATCGTCATCTGCCGTCACGACGAGCGTAAAAGTAATTTCATCGCCGCCGGAAATGTTGGCGAGCGCGTTGGTGTTTTTGACGGAAAAATCCATCGTCATCGCGGCCATGTAGCCGGGAATTTTTTCGTGTTTGATGGTCGCGTGATGAAGGTCGGATGAAACTTGTTGGACAACGCCGCGCACGGAATAAGTTTGATTGGTCGCGGCGGAAACTGGCGGCGTGGACGCTTCACGTTTGCATCCAATCACCAGCAGTAGTCCGCAAAGAAAAATTATTGGATTCATAAAGTTCAATGTTCACCGCGCAGTTGCGCGATTTCAGTGACGACGGCAACGGAAGTTTCAAGACGCAAGCCGTCAAAATAAATTCGCGTTTTTCCATGTTGGTCAACGACGGCAATGCGTTCCGTGCCGGTGAAATTGCCGGGCATGCAGTTGAACGGGTCGCCTTTGTCCTGCGTGAGAAAACTTTTGGCGATGAGTCCGTGCAAAATGGTTTTTTCGCCGGTGAGAAAATACCAGCGGTTCGTGTCCGCGCCGAAGCGCGCCCCCCATTTTACCAGCACCGACGGCGTGTCGGTGCGCGGGTCAACGGTGAGCGAAACGAGTCGCACGTCGTTAGCCTTCGCGGTGAGTCGCTGGATTTCCGCCATGCGTTTGGTGACTTCGGGACACGTCAGCGAGCAACTGGTAAAAAGAAAACTGACGACAAGAATTTTTCCTTCAAGTTCCGCGTGCGTGACGGTCTGGCCGTTTTCATCGGTCAAAGAAAATTCGCCGAGCATGCGTTCCTTCTCCGGCAAAATAGTTTGGATCCGATCGTGGCGCGCAAACGCGGCGGCGGCGAGCCAACTGCCGATGCCAGCGACCAGCGCCAGCGCAAGGACGATGACGAGAAAAACTTTCTCTTCCTTGCGCTGGCTGATTGTGGAATTTGGTTCCGGCGGCATCATCAAAACATATAGCTCACGTTCAATTTGAACAATGCTGGAGCGACGAGCTGGTTGCCTTTCACATTTTCGTAAATCGGAATTTCTATGTCCGCATAAATTTTCAGCGGGTGCATGTGAAATTCAATTCCCGGCGCGAGCAAGATGCGTTGATAGCCGGAGTTGTCGCCATCGGCCGCTGCGCCGCTGTCGTGTCCGCGCACGGAGCCGATGACCTGCGCCATCGGCGTAAGGTTCGCGCGCCCGAAATTCCAGCCGCGATAATTGATGCCCGCCGATGCATTGGCTTCGAGGCCGGGACGATAATCGCCTTGAACCAGCGTCGGCACATCGAGGCTCGCCTGCGAAAACCATTGCCAATGCGTGCCGCTCACGAGGTCATGCCGGAAAAATCCGCCGAGCAAAACGTCTGTGCTGCCGCTGCCGATTTGTGTATCGCGATCTACCACATTTGCATCGCGATTGTAACTGCCGGTCGGCAATTTCAAACCGAACGTCACGCCGCTCGACAAATCATCTGTGAAGCCGGTGTAAATCCCTTCAACGCGAATATCGCCGAGTGAACTCCAGCTGCGTGAAACGACCTGGCCCGCATCGTCCCGCGTGCGAAAGTAGCGCGCTACGAATGGCAATTCCGCCCGCACACCCCAACTGCGGTTGCACATATATTGCCCGCCGGGTGTGATGAACGAGCTGCGGATTTCCTTATCGTCATTGTTCGCGGCGGGTGCGTCCGACGTGCCGTTGCGATTCTGATTTTGATCCTGATAGGCGTAATTCAAAAACGCCATGCCGCCTTCATCTGCTGGAAGCATCGAACTCGTTCCCACATCAAACACACCGCAGCCACACGCACAGCCGAACGCCGCGCCCGGCAATAAAACTCCCGCCAATAAACCGCTACCGATTTTTTTTATCTGCGAATTCAAATTTTCATTTTTCATTTTCAAATTAAAGATTGCAAGAACGCGCCACGGCGTTCTCAAAGTTAAAGGAATGATTTTTATCCGCGCCAAAACGGGCGGACAACCAAACTACGATTGAATCAAACGAAGAATTCGCGCGGCGGTTGCAATGGCGGCTGGGGGAAGAAATTTTTGGCAAACAAATTATTTTGCGGCTGCAATTCAAACCGCGCGGGCGGAAACAAAATTATTTTCCCAGCAATAGGTGGAAATTCTAGTTTCAAGTTTGGCGCGACCGTTTCCGACTTTTTTTCGGAATTTTTGGCGGCGGCAATGGCCTTGCACAATGGACAAAGATGTTTGCCATCGAAAGTTTGCGTGACGGCTTCGGTCAGCGATTGCTGGCTGGAAAGATTGGCCGCGAACATCGTCGTCCACGCCACCGTTTGCAGCGCCGCCCAATGCGCGCCGGTTGTTAAAACCAGCGCGGCCACCACGAAACATTTTCCGCAACGCGCAAACACAAGTGGAAATTAAACCGGCACTGAAAAACCGCAAGCGGATTCACGGTTCTTGAATCCAAACTAAAGTCCCGCTGGGCAACAAGTCGAAGAGCGGAATCAAATCCGCGTCGGTGAGGTGAATGCAGCCGAGCGAGGCCGGTTTGCCGATGGTTTTTTGATCCGCCGTGCCGTGAATGTAAATGTAGCGGTGATGCGAATCCACGTTGCCGCCGCAATTAAAATCCGGCTCCAGACCGGCGAGCCACAAAATGCGCGTGGTGATTTTCGCGTCCGCAAATTCCGGCTGCGACGTGTGGCCGACGACGGTGCGCGCCTTGAAAACCGTTCCCGCCGGTTCGCCCGCGCCAATTTTTTCTGCGATGCGATGCAGGCCGAGCGGCGTGCGATTTGAACCTTCAACCTGGCCGATGCCGAAACGCGACGTGGAGCAGTGGAAATTTTTTACGAATTTGCCGTCCTCAAAAAGCGAAAGTTTCTGGCTGGAAACGTGCGCGACCAAAATAAATTTTGTCGGCGTAATTTTCAGCTTGTCGCAAGTGGCGAGACAAGTTTCGGGAATTTTAGTTTGAGAATTCATAAAACGCAGATTCGCGCAGCCGGAAGTCAACATCACCGACGCGCTCATCAGCAACATGAGAACGCGCCGCTTCATATGATTTAGGATTCATTCTCCTCATCGTCGTCACAGTCGTTAGTGTGCAATACTTCAAAGTGTGACCATTTTAATTTTAAGGCATCTTTCAAATGGCATTCCAAGAAAGGATACTTTAGTAAATGTTTTGTTAAATCCTGTGCAGAGACTTTGTGCATTGCGTCATCGTGTGCGATTTCATAATCCTCATAACCGCCATGCACCACCAATGCCATCGCCAAAATCGCATATTTTTCTGGAGTCGGAAGACAATCAAGGAACTGCTCTGTGGAAGCGTCAAACCGTTCTCGAAGCTCAATCAATTTCTCGACGGTATCTTGAGAAGTTTTTACTTTCATAATTTGGATGCATATTTATCTAAAGCATCGCCAAATTTATTATCCGATTTGCATTCAATCCACATATTTTCTTCTATCATTGTAAGTGCAAATGTCGAAAACAACCAACCCCGCTTTATTCTTTTGATTCGCCAATTGATTCCGTAATAGCCGACAAGTGTTCGTAAGTCAAAAGGAGGAGGCGCATTGTATAATGCAATTTCTGTTTCACTAATAACACGAATATAAAGAACCTTTGCATCCACAGGCGTTATCGCCTTAATCGGTCCGTAGAATGGCGGTTGTATATTCATAAAGATTTTCCCAGATGTTCGGCTCAACCGATGAGTCTGGAATTTTTATTTCTCTGCGTTCCCGCGTCTCTGCGGTTAAATTCGCGTTGAATTTATTTCAATTTCTTCACCAGCACCTTCGAGTTTCTCCCGCTCTGGTCATATTTTTCGCGGCGCGCGGGCGGCAAATCGTCCGGCGTGCCTTCGGCAAATCCGCCCTTCGATTGAAAATAAGTGAACGCCTGCGTGGAAAGCGTGAGCAGTTCGCTCAGCCCGATTTCGCGCGCCTTGTTCTCGACGAACTGGATTAGCTTACGCCCGATGCCTTGATTCTCGTGCGACGAACTGACGTAGAGACACGCGAGCTCGCCCTTTTTTGATTCGGGATAAACGTGCAGCGCCACGCACGCGACGGGATTTTTATCGATCTCAAAAATAAAATAATCGCCGAGATTTTTTTCAATCACGGCGCGCGTGCGCTTCACCAGTTCGTCAGATTCGACAGCGACTTTCGTGAGCAATTGAATCGCGCGGATGTCCTTTTTCTTCGCCGCGCGAATCTGCTGATACTCGTTCGCGTAAATTAAAGTGCCGATGCCGTCGTTGGAAAAAACTTCCGCGAGCAAACCTTCGTCCACCTTGCCGTTGATGATGTGAACGCGCGGAACTCCGCTTTTGCACGCGGCGGCGGCGTGTTGTGCTTTCGACAAAATTTCCGGCGCAAAACCCGCGCTGTTCGTCGCCAATAATTTTTCCAATTCCGCCACGAGCAGTTGCCGCACGAGCAGGCCGTTGCAAATCAAACCGTCGCTCGACGTGATGAAAATTAATTTTATCGCCTTCAACGCCTCGGCGACCGCCAGCGCGACGCCGTCGGAATTGACGCGATACGTCCGGCCATCGCCGTCGAAACCGAGCGGCGGAATCACGGGCACGACATCCTGCGCGAGCAACGTTTGCAGCAACGAGGTGTCCACGCGCTCGACTTTGCCGGTGAACTGATGATCCACGCCGCCGATGATGCCGAGCGGATGCGCGATGATGACGTTCGTGCTGGCGGCGCGCAGGTCGTTCGCCGAAAGCCCTTCGAGAATTTCGTGGGTCAACCGGTTCGCCGCCGTGAGTGCGAGCTTGAGCGTGGCTGCGTCGGTGATGCCGGTGCCATCGAGGTTGGACGCAGAAGATTTTTGTTCGTCCGCCAGCAATTTTATTTGCGCCGACGCGCCGTGGACGAGCACGACGCGGATGTTCAACGACCGCAGCACCGCCACGTCCAGCAGGAGCGTGGCGAAGTTTTCGTCGGTGACGATCGCGCCGTCAATCGCGAGGACGAACGTCTTCTCGCGGAATTGTGGAATGTATTGCAGGATGCCCCGCAGGTCGGTCGGTTTCATTTCAACGGAGAATAAGTAAGCAGATTTGCGCGGGATTCAAATAAGAATTTTAACCTACACGGCGAAAACAAATTCCTTTTGCTCTCCAAAAAATTCAACCCGCGTGTTTGCAATAAGGGAAAACAAACATCACCAACAACGGGACAAGAATCAGTAGCGCGTAAAGTGGCCAAATTGTTTGAGTAAACATTACAGGCGCGATGTTATTTTCTTTGCTTTCGAAAGACTTTGTTTTCATTGAAAAATCTATTTCTTCCAAAGGCAGTTTAGCAACATGGTCGTATAGCGCGCGGAACAATTTCTCTCGCGAAAGATAAAAACCGTCCAAGAACCAAAAAACCGGAACAGGAATGTAAGTAACAAGAACAAATGTTTGATCCGCTTTGTCGGCAGCAAGGGCAAACAAAGCAGACACCAAAGTAACTGCCCATCCCTTGACCAAAAAAGAGTTTTGATTCATTCGTGATATAACCGACTGAATGAATTCCAAGTGTTTTAACTTTTTCTCCATAACTTTTTTAAGTCTATCACATTTGCAATATGTTAGCGTCTGAAATATGTAAAAGTGCAAGGAGCGGGCCGCGATCTTCGTTTGGTCGAAACGCACAGAGTCTTTCGGCTCGCTCAAAACCCTGCCGGTCCACGACACCTAAATCAATTCGTCTGTAAAGTTGAAGATATTCATTTCCGTAAAACTTGCCCGAATTATCCGTCGTCGGAATAATAAAAATAGAATCCAGAGGCTTTTTCCCGTCAGCATATCCTATTTCCCACGGACACCAGCGAGAAACTGTTGAGTTCGGCGTTGCTAAAAATAAAAACCAATTACACTGCCGAATTTTGGTTTGAATTTTTTCTGCCGTCTGGCGGTCTGGGGTTTCAGGCATTGTTGAATCTTCCCAGTCAATATAAACATCCCAGCCCTGCTGTTTAAGCAACACCTGAAGGCCTTTCGCAAGTTGAGCATCTTTGTGGCTGTGAGAAAGAAAAGCGGTTTGCTGCCTTGCTGCTTTCGCCTCTAAAAATGTCCGATGGGTTCGTTGTGAAGCATAAGTAAATGAGGCGTTTTCAAGATCACTTATTTTTATCGCCATAATTTTTTAAGCCTATATCACAATGACCTTTTCAACGCCTCAAGACTACGCTCATTTTCTTTCTGCGTGCCGATGGAGATGCGAATCCACTCCGGCAACTGGTAGCCGCCCATCGGTCGCGTGATGACGCCGAGCTTTTGCATCGCGTCAAAAACTTTCTGGCCTTCGCCCACGCGCACGAGAATAAAATTGGCGTAGGACGGCACATATTCCAGATTCAATTTCCGCAGCGCCGACATGAAAAATTCCAGTCCGCTGAAATTATTCTGTCGTGTTTTGCGGACGTGCGCGTCGTCGTCCAGCGCGGCGAGCGCGGCGGTTTGCGCGAGCAGATTGGCATTGAACGGTTGCCGGATTTTCTCCAGTGCGGAAATAAGTTCGGGCGCGGCGATGCCATAGCCAATTCGCAAACCGGCGAGACCGTAAATCTTCGAGAACGTCCGCATCAAAATCAGATTTTTCCGCGCGCCGAGACGGATTAGCGGAATCAAATCCACCGCGTCGTCGAGAAATTCGATGTAAGCCTCGTCCAGCACGAGCAGCACGTCGTCGGGCACGTCGTTGACCAGCTTGATGACTTCCTCGCGCGGCGCGAGCGTGCCGGTGGGATTGTTCGGGTTCGCGACAAAAACGATGCGCGTCTGCGGCGTGATGGCGCGCAGCATCGCGGGCAAATCGTGTCCGTAATCTTTGGCGGGAACAGAAATGACGCTCGCGCCGAGCATTTTGGCGACGATGGGATAAATCGCAAAACAATATTGCGACACGACGATGTTGGAATCCGGCGTGAGCAGCGCGCGGGAAACAAACTCGATAATCTCGTTGGAACCATTGCCTAAAATCAGGTTTGAAGTTTCAACACCAAGTTTCGCGGCGAGTTTTTGTTTCAGGTAAAACGCATTGCCGTCGGGATAAAGATTCACGCCAGCGATGGCTTTTTGCAGCGCCGCGAGTGCGAGCGGTGATGGGCCGAATGGATTTTCGTTCGACGCGACTTTGATGATCGAGTCGGCGGGAATATTTAATTCGCGCGCGACTTCTTCAATCGGTCTGCCCGGTTGGTATGTTGGAAGCGTTTTAAGAAACGGACTTAACGGAAGGCTCATCAAGTTTTTAGTTTTTAATTTTTAATTTTAAGTTGGCTGCGCTCGTTTGGGAGGTTTTAACAATAGCAGTCAATATGCGGATCAATTCCAAGCATTCGTCTTTCAATGGCAAAATTCTGGATTCAGGGACAACTTTTGAGTCGCCAAGCAACCGCAGCCAGTAATGAGTTTCGCGCGCTTCTTTTGAGGCGATGGACATTTTGGCAATGAAGTCGGCGCGGCTGACTCCGGCCAAAGCTTCTTCAACATTGGAGCCGATGGACGTGCCGGAACGCAGAATTTGGCCGGCAATTTCAAATTCCTTTTGTCCCTTCAACCATCTCGCCAGCGTGATGGCACGCAAAGCAAAAGCATAACTTTTATCTTTGACGATGCTGGATTTCATGGCGTGAAACGGCAGAACTAAAAACTAAAAATTCAAAATTAAAAACTATTTCACTCCCCCGGCAATTTCGCGTCCGCGCCCGGATAAAGTTTCTGATAATCCGTCGCCTGCACACCGAGGATGGCGGCGACGCCGAGAATGTCGTGCGCGCTGGAGCCGCGCGAAACGTCGGAGGCCGGACGGTTCAGGCCGAGCAAAATCTGGCCGTAACAATTGGCGCGGCTGACGACGCTGACGAATTTGCTGGCGATGTTGCCAGAATTGAGATCGGGAAAAATCAGCACGTTCGCGCGGCCGGCCACTTGGCTGTCGTGCAATTTGCGCGTGGCGATTTCCGGCATGAGCGCGGCGTCCACTTGCAGTTCGCCGTCGAAATCCGCTTCCAGAAATAATTGCGCCGCCTTGTGCCGCGCCTGCGCCGTGGCCGCTTGCATTTTGCCGATGGATGGATGCGCGCCGCTGCTGCCTTTGGTGGAAAACGAAAGCATCGCCACGCGCGGACGCACGCCGAGCATGTGGCGCGCAAGCCGCGCGGTGGAAACGGCGATGTCCGCGAGCTGCTCCACGTTTGGTTCGGGAATTACACCGCAGTCGGCCATGAACAACGTGCCGTTTTCGCCGATGCGCGTATCCTCGACTTCCATCACGGTGCAACTCGAAACCGCGCCGATGTCCGGCGCGGCCTTGACGATTTGAAACAGCGGTCGCAATACGCTGCCGGTGATGTGCGACGCGCCGGAGACGAGGCCATCGGCCTGGTGCATCGCGAGCATCATCGCGCCGTAAAAATTCGGTTGCATCATCGCCTCGCGCGCTTCGGTCGGGCGCAAACCTTTTTCGCGGCGAATGCGATAAAGGCGGCTGGAAAAACTTTCCAAATCTTCGCTCGCGGCGGGATTGATGACGCGGATGCCGTCCAAAGAAATTTTCAATGCTTCTGCCGCTTCACGAACTTTCGCCTGGTCGCCAAGTAAAATCGGCACGCCGAGGCGCAGCGCATAAAACTGCCGCGCCGCCTGCAAAATGCGCGGTTCCGCGCCCTCGGGAAAAACGATCCGCTTGGGATGCCGCTGCATTTTTTCGATGACATTGCCGATGAAACGCATGGAATTAGTTTCGGGTTGAAGGTTGAAGGTTGCAAGTTCAGAAATCCGCGCGGCCAAAAACTTTTAACCTTCAACTGGCAACTTGAAACTGTTCGCTGTGGATTGACTTGAATTTCTTTCGCAGTTAGCCTTGAGCACACATGCAGGAAATCATTGAGAAACTTCTCGTCTTACAGGATCGCGACCGGAAAATCTCCCGCGTCACTCAGGAACTCGCCCACATCGGGCCGGAACGCGAATCGCTCAAGGCCAAAGCCGCCAGCACGCAAACCGCGCTCGACGCCGCGAAATTGAGCGTGAAAAAAATCGAATCCGAGCGCAAACAACGCGACCTCGAAATCGAAGGCAAAAAAGCGCAGATCGAAAAATATCTGAACCAGCAATTGCTCACGCGCAAGAACGAGGAATACAAAGCGCTCACGCACGAAATCGAAATGGCGAAGGAAGTCATTTTCAAAATCGAAGACGCGGAAATTTTTTTGATGGAACAGGCCGAAGTCGCGCAGAAAAATGTGGCGACCGCCACCGTCGAAGCCGCTGCCGCAAAAAAACTCGTGGACGACCAAATCGGTTTGTTGAATCAGCGCGAGGAAAATTTGAAGAAGGAATTTGCCGAGCTGACCGCCAGCCGCGAACAGCTCGCCTCGGCCGTGGATGATTCCACGCGCAGCCGTTACGAACGGTTGTTCAAGAGCAAGGGCGAGAACGTGGTCGTGACTGTGGAGCACAGCGCCTGCGGCGGCTGTCACATGAAATTGCCGACGCAAATCGTGACCAACACCCGCGCGCAAGGCGAACTCGTGACCTGCCCGAACTGCGGCCGGATTTTGTATTTCACCCGCGACATGAGTCTGACAGCGGCGGATTAATTTAGTTATTTGATTCAAGGCACGAGGGCTAAAAACCTTCGTGCCTTTTTCGTTTTTTGGTGTAGGATTAACACTGGTTTTGGAAGGGCGGAGAATCGCTGCCGGTTCGCCGGTAGAGGAAAGTCCGAACTCCACAGGGCGCGATGCTGCGTAACCCAAGTCTGTTTGATTGGGATACACGCAGGCGGAAAGTTGGAAGACTTTTCGACGGAAAGTGCCACAGAAAATTAGACCGCCATCAGCGCAAGCTGGTGGTAAGGGTGAAAAGGTGCGGTAAAAGCGCACCGCGTGAAGCGCAAGCGACACGGCACGGAAAACCCCATCGGGTGCAAGGCCAAATTGGAAACCGAGGAGCTGCCCGCTCCGCGTTTCGTGAAAGCGAGACAGGTTTCGGGTATCGGTCGCTTAGACAAATGATTCTCTCCGCTCGCAAGAGTGCAGACAGAATTCGGCTTACAGCCCTTCCAAAACCAATCTTCTTTTTTGTAGGAGCCGAGGTGACGAGGCTCAAATTTCAGAATCGAAAAAATATTTAGAGACTCCTCACGTCGTCACCTACTTCTTCATTTTAGTCGCGCCTTTTGCGGCGTCTGGTGCGGAATATTTTTTCAATGTCCAAACCGCAGGCTCGCTTAAATTTCCAAGACGATCCACGGCGCGAAGTGAAATGGCGTCGGGAATTCCGGCGTTAAAATAATAATCCGCCGCGCCGCCGGGAAAAATCTGCGTCGTCCAAATTCCGTTCGTGCAAGATTGAAACAGCCAGTTGCGCGCTGCATCACCAGCGGAATTTTCCCAGCGGACGTGCGCGGAACTTTTTCCGGTGTCCACGGATAATTTTGGTTTCTGCGGCGGAGTTGCAACAATCCACGGCGACGCGGGCACGAGCGCGGGTTGCGCATATTGCGCGTGCACGGCGGCGGCGAGCGCGGAATTATCCGCGACGCTGCGGAGATGATAATGAATTTCGCCGCCGACACTCGTCTGCGTGCGGACGGTTTGGATTTGCCGCGCGATTTCATCCGTCGCCAAAGTTTTGCCGGCGGCAGCATCGTTCAACGCGGCATAGACGTGGCGGCCTTTGGAATTTTGCGCGCGCCACCAGTTGAACAGCACAGAAAAACTGTGGTCGCGGTCGGCGACGGCCCAGTAAAGTTGCGGCGCGAGAAAATCCACCCAGCCGTTCGCGAGCCACGCGCGCGCGTCCGCGTAAATTTTGCCGTAAGCGTCAAGACCCTTTATTTGCAAGGGATTTTGCGGTCGCCAGATGCCGAACGGGCTGATGCCAAATTGCGCCTGCGGTTTCGCGGCTTTGATTTCCTGCGAAACTTTTTGCACCAGTTGGTTCACATTGTCGCGCCGCCAATCTTCGCGCGAGCGGCCGGTTTTCATTCCGTATTTCTGCCAACTTGCGTCGTCGGGGAAATCCAGTTCGCGGCCGCTCCAATTTTTTTGCGGATACGGATAAAAATAATCGTCGAAGACAATGCCATCCACGTCGTAGCGCTTCACGACATCGAGGACGACGGCGAGTGTGCGTGCCTGCGCCGCCGGTTCACCGGGGTCGAGCCAGATTTGGTCGGCGTAATGGCGGATGAGTTCGGGATGCGTGCGCGTGATGTGATTCGTGGCGGTCGGCGATTTGGTGTCGGGATGCGCGGCGCGAAACGGATTAAACCAAGCGTGCAACTGCAATCCGCGTCGGTGCGCCTCGGCAATCGCGAATGCGAGCGGATCGTAAAACGGTTCTGGCGCTTTGCCCATTGTGCCGGTGATGCGGTCGGACCACGGCTCAATGGCGGAGGAATAAAAAGCGTCGCACGCCGGGCGCACCTGAAAAAAAATGGCGTTGAAGTGAAGTTGCTGCGCGCGGTCGAGCAGCGAAATCATTTCCGCTTTTTGCTGCGCGGTCGTCAAGCCGGGCTTGGTCGGCCAATCGGGATTGGCAGCAACTTCCGTAATCCACGCGCCGCGAAATTCCCGCGCCGGTGGCGGTGAGAAAATATTTTCATCTGCCGCCAACAGAATGGCGGGCAGCAGTAAAACTGCGGCGAGAATGGAATTGATTTGGTTCATGCCGACGGGGAATGAGACGCGGCAAAGGCGGTTTTGGCAACGGTTTTCTTGGCTTTTCGCGCGAAATTTGACAAGTGGCGGCGGATATGATTAAGTCGTTTCGTTGCAGCCTAAGTCTGGCTTCCTTCCTGAAGCCAGACACGGGAGACCCAAAATCCTCAGCCATGAGGACGGGGCGAACGAAGCCAGGCAACTGGTTTCAAGGCCACTTTCAAGGCCAAGCCCGACAGCTAATCTCGTAGGCAATTGGAAGGGCGATCCTCTGATCCGCAAAGTCTGCGGCCTCAAGTTCACCCCAAAGTAAAACTATGTGACGGGGTCGCGTTCATCGTGGCTGCGTTGCTGATTGGGAAAATTATGCTCGACGCTGTTTATATCGGAACCTCAATTATATTTTTTGCGGCCTTTGCGCTTTACGCGCGCGGCTGCGAAAAACTCTAAGGAGAACAATTATGGAAAATCTCATTCTCGGAATCATTGCTCTCGCGCTTTGCGTTTATCTCATCGTCGCGATGGTTCGTCCTGAAAAATTTTAACAAAACTGCCATGAACATTCATCAATGGTTGGAACTCGCGCTGTATCTCGGCGCACTCATTCTCGTCACCAAGCCGCTCGGGCTCTATCTCGGTCGCGTGTTCGATGCCAATGGTCGCACTTGGCTCGACCCGCTTGTGCGCCCGCTGGAAAAACTCACTTACTGGATTTTCCGGGTTGACCCAGCGAAGGAACAGGGTTGGAAACAATACACGTTCGCGATGCTGACGTTCAGCCTTGTGAGCCTGCTGTTCACTTACACGATTTTGCGGCTGCAAAATTTTCTGCCGCTCAATCCGCAAAATTTCCCCGCGCTGTCGGAACATCTCGCGTTCAATACCGCCGTCAGCTTCACCACGAACACCAACTGGCAGAGCTATGCCGGCGAATCCACGATGTCGTATCTCTCGCAGATGGTCGCGCTGACCATCCACAATTTTTTCTCCGCAGCCGTTGGCATGGCGGTCGCGGCGGCGCTCGTGCGCGGCATCGCGCGCCATACCGCGCAGACCATCGGAAATTTCTGGGTGGACGTGACGCGCATCACGTATTACCTGCTGCTCCCGCTATGCCTCGTGTTCGCGATTTTTCTGGTGTCGCAGGGCATGATCCAAAATTTCAAACCTTACACGTCGGCAAAATTGATCGAGTCGCAAACCATTTCCGTTCAGAAAAATGATGCGAACGGAAAACCGATTGTGGATGCCAGGGGAAATCCGGTGATGGAAAACCAGACGCTCGACACGCAGACCATCGTGCAAGGTCCGATGGCCTCGCAGGTCGCGATCAAAATGCTCGGCACGAACGGCGGCGGTTACGCGAACGCCAACGCCGCGCATCCATTTGAAAATCCCACGCCGCTCTCCAACTTTCTGCAAATGCTCGCGCTCCTCTGTATCGGTAGCGCGATGACGTATCACCTCGGTCGCGAAACCAAAAATCAAAAGCATGGCTGGTCGGTGTGGTCGGCGATGTTCGCGATGTGTCTCGCGGGAATTTTGATTTGCTGGTGGGCCGAAGCGCGCGGCAATCCGCAGCATCAGCAACTCGGCATCGCGGCGGCCGACGGCAACATGGAGGGCAAGGAAGTCCGCTTCGGCATTATGAATTCCGCGTTGTTCGCCACCGTGACAACCGACGCGAGTTGCGGCGCGGTCAATTCCATGCACGATTCGTTCACGCCGCTCGGCGGACTCGTGCCGCTGTTCAACATCCAAACGGGCGAAGTGATTTTTGGCGGCGTCGGCGCGGGACTTTACGGGATGCTAATTTTCGTCGTGCTAACCGTGTTCATCGCCGGGCTGATGGTCGGACGCACGCCGGAGTATCTCGGCAAAAAAATCGAATCCTACGACGTGAAAATGGTGCTGCTCGCCTCCGTGATTCTCGCCTTCGTCATTCTCGGTTTCACGGCCTGGGCGTCCGTGAGCGACTGGGGGAAATCCAGTCTCGCCAACCAAGGCCCGCACGGCTTGAGCGAAATTCTCTATGCCTACACTTCCGGCGCGGGCAACAACGGCAGTGCGTTCGCTGGCCTCAACGCCAACACGCCGTGGTATGACACGACGCTCGGCATTGCCATGCTGCTCGGACGTTTCGGCATGATCATTCCGCTGCTCGCACTGGCCGGTTCGCTCGCACGGAAAAAAATTATTCCAGCCAGCGCCGGAACTTTTTCGGTGAGCGGCGTCACGTTCGTCGTGCTGCTCGTCGGCACGATTCTCCTGATCGGTGCATTAACATTTTTGCCCGCGCTCGCGCTCGGCCCGATTGTCGAACATCTGCTCATGTTGAAAGGCAATTTGTTTTAACCCCGCAATTTTTATGACGCATAAATCTGTTTCTATTTTTGACGGGAAAATTCTCGCGCCCGCGCTCGGCGACACGTTTCGCAAACTCGATCCGCGCTTGATGGTGAAAAATCCCGTCATGTTCGTCACGCTCGTCGGCGCGGCCATCAGCACCGTGGAAATTTTCCGCTCGCCTGCCGACCAAGTTTTATTCGTTGTGCAGATCGCGATCTGGCTTTGGTTCACGGTGCTGTTCGCGAATTTCGCCGAAGCCGTCGCCGAAGGTCGCGGCAAGGCGCAGGCGAAAGCGTTGCGCCAGACCCGCACGCAAACGAGCGCGAATAAAATTTCCGACGACGAAAAAATTAAAACCGTAGATGCCGACTCGTTGCGCAAGGACGATGTCATTGTCGTTCGCGCAGGCGAAATTATTCCGGCGGACGGCGAAATTATTTACGGCGCGGCGACGGTGGATGAATCGGCCATCACCGGTGAATCCGCGCCCGTTGTTCGTGAAGCGGGCGGCGACCGCAGCGCCGTGACCGGCGGCACGCGCGTGCTTTCGGACGAAATCCGAATCCGCATCACCTGTAATCCTGGCGAGGGTTTTCTCGACCGCATGATTTCGCTCGTCGAAGGCGCGAGCCGCCAAAAAACGCCGAACGAACTCGCGCTCACCATTCTCCTCGCCGCGCTGACAATTGTTTTTCTGCTCGCCGTTGTGACGCTGAAACCGCTCGGCATTTATTCCGGCGTTACGTTCTCCAACCCAGTTTTGATCGCGCTGCTAGTCTGTTTGATTCCGACCACCATTGGTGGTTTGTTGAGCGCGATTGGCATCGCCGGCATGGATCGTTTACTCCAAAAAAATGTTTTGGCGATGAGCGGGCGCGCGGTCGAGGCGGCGGGCGACGTGGACGTTTTGCTCTTGGATAAAACCGGCACGATCACGCTGGGTAATCGTCAGGCCACCGCGTTTCTGCCTGCGGCCGGCGTGACGGAACGTGAACTCGCCGACGCCGCGCAACTCGCATCGCTGGCCGATGAAACGCCCGAAGGCCGCAGCATCGTGGTGCTCGCGAAAAATTTCGGCATCCGCGCCCGCGAAATTCACGAGCTGCCCGGCGCGCAATTCGTGCCGTTCACGGCGCAGACGCGCATGAGCGGCGTGAATTACGAAGGTCAGCAAATCCGCAAAGGTGCGGCCACGGCGGTGAAACAATTTCTCGGTGGCACGCTGTCGCCGGAAATCGAGAGCGCTGTCGAAACTGTTTCGCGCTCCGGTGGCACGCCGCTCGTCGTCGCCACGCAGGAACGCGCGCTTGGCGTGGTTCATCTCAAGGACATCGTGAAAGGCGGTTTGGCCGAACGTTTCCAACGCTTTCGCGCGATGGGCATTCGCACCGTGATGATCACCGGCGACAATCAATTAACCGCTGCCGCCATCGCCGCCGAAGCGGGCGTGGATGATTTTCTCGCTGAGGCGAAACCAGAAGACAAGCTCGCGCTCATCCGCAAGGAGCAGACCGGCGGACGCATGGTGGCGATGATTGGCGATGGCACGAACGATGCCCCTGCCCTCGCGCAAGCCGACGTCGGCGTGGCGATGAACACCGGCACGCAGGCCGCGAAGGAAGCGGGCAACATGGTTGATCTTGACTCGAATCCAACGAAGCTTTTGGAAATTATCGAAATCGGAAAACAACTTTTGATCACGCGCGGCGCGCTCACGACGTTCAGCATCGCGAACGACATCGCGAAATATTTCGCCATCATTCCGGCGATGCTCATGGTGACGTTCCCCGTCATCGCGCCGCTCAACATCATGCACCTGCACAGTCCCAACAGCGCGATTTTGAGCGCGGTGATTTTTAATGCGCTCGTCATCATTGCCCTAATTCCATTGGCGTTACGCGGGGTGAAGTTTCGTCCACTGGGCGCGGCGCAAATGTTGCAGCGCAACCTGCTCATTTACGGCGTCGGTGGCGTCATCGTGCCGTTTGTGGGCATCAAACTAATTGATGTCATCATCGCTGGTTTGCATCTCGCATAACTCAACCTAAAAAAACATGAAAAATCTATTTGCTGAATTTGGTCGCTCGATAGTGGCAACACTTTTCTTCGCCGTCATTTTGTGCGGCGTGTATCCGCTGGTGGTTTATGGCGCGGGGAAATTGTTTTTTCCACATCAGGCCGACGGCAGTTTGCTCGTGGACAAATCCGGCGCGGTTCGCGGCTCGGCGCTGCTGGCGCAGAATTTCACGGGCGCAAAATATTTTCACCCGCGTCCGTCAGCCGCGGGCGCGAACGGCTTTGATGCCTCCGCGTCGAGCGGCAGCAATCTTGGCCCGACCTCGACCAATTTATTTGCGGCCATGGCCCAACGCATTTCTGATTATCGCGCCGAAAATAATCTGGCGACCAATACGCCCGTTCCCGCCGATGCCGTGACCGCTTCGGCCAGCGGACTCGACCCGCATATCACACCGGCGAATGCGGAGCTCCAAATTCCGCGCGTGGCCAAAGCGCGCGGAATTTCTGAAGATAAATTGCGCGAACTGGTTCGGCAAAATACGAGTGGACGCGACCTTGGCCTTTTTGGCGAGCCGCGCGTGAACGTCATGACGCTGAACTTCGCGCTCGACCAGAAGTGAGCGCTTTCATCTTCGTTGCGAAAGGGCAGTTATTTGAAGATAATTCGCCGCGATGCCAGCGCCGATTCGCCCGCCGATTAATCGATTGAAGCCGGAGGATTTTCTCCGGCTAATCGAGAAGAGTCGGCTGGGCAAATTAAAAATCTATCTCGGCCACGCTGCCGGAGTCGGCAAGACCTTTGCGATGTTGGAAGAAGCGCATCGCCTGAAAAAGGCCGGTGTGGACGTGGTCATCGGCTGGATTGAAACCCACGGGCGCGCAGAAACCGAGGCGCTCGTCGGCGATCTGGAAATCATTCCGCGCAAAAAAATTTCGCACGGCAACGGCACAGTGGAAATTCTCGACACCGAAGCCATTTTCAAACGCTACCCGACAGTTTGCATTGTGGACGAGCTGCCGTTCACGAACATTGCCGGCTCGCAACATCCCAAACGCTATTTGGATGTGCACGATTTGCTGCTCGCGGGCATCAACATTATTACCGCGCTGAACATCCAGCATCTCGAGAGTTTGCACGACACGGTTTTGCGCGCGACGGGCGTGGACGTGCGCGAGCGCGTGCCCGATCGGTTCGTGCTGGAGGCAGATCAGGTGGTAAACATTGATTTGACCGCCGAGGAATTGCGCGAGCGTTTGCGGCTGGGAAAAATTTATCCCAAAGATTGCGCCGCCGCCGCGCTGGAAAATTTCTTTACGGAAAATAATTTGAACGAGTTGCGCGAACTCGCCTTGCGTGAAACGGCGAATGCGCTCGACCAGCGCCCGCGCCTCGGCGCAAAGTCGCCGACGGAGGTCAGTGAGAAAATCGCCGTCTGCATCAGCACCAATCCCGTGACGACGGCGAAGCTGCTGCGCGCCGCGTCGCGGCTGGCGGGCCGGCTGAACCGCGAGTGGATGGCCGTTTATGTGCGCCGCAAAAAGGAAGATCCGATGCGAATCCCCTCGGATTTACAGCGGAAATTTATCCAGAACGTCCAGCTCGCGACCGAACTCGGCGGGAGCGTAACGGTTTTGGAAAATGAAAATGTCTGTGAGGCGCTGCTGAAATATTGCCGCGAGAATGATGTCAATCTGGTCGTGCTTGGCACGAGCGAGCGGCGTTGGTGGCAATTCACGCGTCCGAACGTCATCGAATTTTTCATGCACCACGCGCCGGGAATTGATTTACACATTGTTGACCCCAACGGCTGATATAAAATCTGAATGAATATTTTTGGCTTCTTAAAAAATACGGTGATTGGCCGGGCACACAACCTCTCGGACAAAAAGATTTTTCACAACATGTCGCTCATCGCGCTGCTCGCGTGGGTCGGCCTCGGCGCGGACGGTTTGTCCTCGTCGTGCTACGGCCCAGAAGCGGCATTTCGCGCGCTGAACACGCACACGCACTTGAGCTTGTTCGTCGCGCTGGCGTCGGTGATCACCATCGTGGTCATCTGCTTGAGCTATTCGCAGATCATCGAACTGTTTCCATCTGGCGGCGGCGGTTATCTCGTCGCGAGCAAATTGCTTTCGCCCACGGTCGGTGTGGTTTCCGGCTGCGCGCTCATCGGCGATTATATTTTGACGATTGCCATCAGTGTCGCCAGCGGCGCGGATGCGATGTTCAGCATGCTGCCGGTGGAATGGCAGGCGTGGAAATTAAAATTTTCCCTCATCGTCGTGGTTTTGCTCACGCTGCTGAATCTGCGCGGCGTGAAAGAATCCGTTGTGTTGTGGGTTCCGGTGTTTTTCGTGTTCGTCGCGAGCTACACATTCGCGATTGTCTGGGCGGTGTCGGCGCACTTCGGCGATTTGCCGAACATCGCGCACGGTGTCACGGGCGATGTAAAATCCGTCGGCTCGGATGTCGGCTTGTTCGGACTCATTGCGCTGGTGTTGGGCGCTTACAGCCTCGGCGCGGGAACTTACACCGGCATCGAAGCCGTCAGCAACGGCCTGAACGTCCTTCGCGAACCGCGTGTGCAGACGGGCAAACGCACGATGTTTTACATGGGCGCGTCGCTCTCATTCGTCGTTGGCGGACTGTTGCTCGCGTATCTTTTATATCACGTCGAACACGTTGACGGCAAAACGCTCAACGCCGTGTTGTTTGAAAAAATCACCATCGCGTGGCCGGCATGGTTGTCGCACGGATTCGTCATTGCGGCAATGGCTTCATCCGCCGCGCTGCTGTTCATCGCCGCGCAAACCGGCTTTCTCGGTGGCCCGCGCGTGCTGGCGAACATGGCCGTGGACCGCTGGATGCCAACGCGGTTCGCCACGTTGAGCGATCGCCTCGTCACGCAAAATGGCGTGTTGCTCATGGGACTCGCCGCGCTGCTCGTCGTGCTGCTCACCGTGGCATCGGTGGATATGCTCGTCGTGCTTTACAGCATCAACGTCTTCATCACCTTCAGCCTCTCGCAACTCGGCATGGTGCGTCACTGGTGGACTGACCGCAAAAACGAACCGCGCTGGAAACGGAAAATTTTCATCAACGGCTTTGGTTTTCTGCTCACGAGCGGCATTCTCGTTTCGCTCTGCATCGCAAAATTTGACGAAGGTGGCTGGGCGACGTTGCTCGTCACCGGCGCGTTGATCGGGCTCTCATTTTGGGTGAAACACCATTACCGCCAGACGCAGAAAAAATTGCATCGCCTCAACGAACTCGTCGCCGCCGCCCTTGCGGATGACGCCATCGTTGTGGAAAAAACGCCGCCGCCGTGCGACGCGAACGCGCGCACCGCCGTGTTTTTAGTCAATGGCTTCAACGGCCTTGGCCTGCACACGCTGCTCGCTGTCGTGCGGATGTTCCCGAAAGTTTACAACAATTTTATTTTCGTGCAGGTCGGTGTTCTTGATGCGGGTAATTTCAAGGGTGCATCCGAGGTGGAAAATCTGCGTGAACATTCGCAACAAGAAGTGGATCGTTACGTCGCCTATATGGGCAAGCGCGGCTTTTACACCGAGGCGCACATCGCACTCGGCACCGACATCGTGGATGAAGCGGCGAAATTGTGCGATGTCATCGCCGACAAATTTCCGCAGGCACAGTTCTTCGCCGGCCAGTTGGTCTTCAAGGACGAAAGTCTGGTCACGCGCTGGCTGCACAATCACACCGTGTTTGAATTGCAACGCCGCCTATATCAACACGGTCGCGCGATGCTGATTCTGCCCATTCAAGTTTGAAGTTTGAAAAACAAAAACCGCCCGCGACTAAAAATCGCGGGCGGTTTTTTTGAATTTAATTTTTTTACTGCACTTCCGCACCTTCGAGGAAGCCTTGCAAGTGACGAACGCGCGTTGGGTGACGCAGCTTGCGCAAAGCTTTCGCTTCGATTTGACGGATGCGTTCGCGCGTGACGTTATACATCTTGCCGATTTCTTCGAGCGTGCGTTCGTAACCGTCTGCGAGGCCAAAACGCATTTCCAAAATTTTCCGCTCGCGTTCCGTCAACGTCGTCAGCACGTCGCTCAATTTCTCGCGCAACAAACTGTAGCTCGTCACGTCCGACGGATTTTCCGCCGACTTGTCTTCAATGAAATCACCAACGCTCACATCGCCATCGTCGCCGACCGGCGCGTGCAGGGAAACCGGCTGTTGCGCCATTTTCAGCAACGCGTGAATACGCGAAACCGGCATGTGCATTTCGTCGGCCAATTCTTCCGGGGTAGGTTCGCGGCCAAGTTCCTGCGTGAGCTGTTTCTGCGCGCGCCAGAGCTTGTTCATGATTTCAATCATGTGCACCGGAATACGAATCGTCCGCGCCTGATCCGCGATGGAGCGCGTAATCGCCTGCCGAATCCACCAAATCGCGTAAGTCGAAAATTTATAACCGCGACGATATTCAAACTTTTCGACGCCCTTCATCAAACCGATGTTGCCTTCCTGAATCAAATCGAGGAATGACTGACCACGGTTTGTGTATTTTTTGGCGACGGAAACGACGAGGCGCAAATTCGCCTCGGCCATGTGCGTCTTGGCTTTCAAGCCACGATCCGCCGCGCCTTTCAATGCCTTGAACGCTTTGTAAAATTCTTCGCGCGGCAGGCGCACGAATTGTTCCAGCGTCGCAATTTTCTGCTGCTCGCCTTCGACCGCAGCGCGTTTTTCCGCCGTGTTGCGGTGCGTTTCCAATTCCGCCAGGTGCCGGACGCTGGCCTGAAATTTTTCGTAGATGTTGCCGGCGACGATTATCATTTCCTCGACGACTTTCTGTTTGTAATAAAACTTCGCAAAGGTCTCCTGCAATTTGACGCCCAACTTCTTGAGCTCCTTCTCCATCTTTTCCTTACGACCCTTTTGCTGCGCCTTCTGCCACGCAAAATACTTCGCGTCCACGTTCGCATCCATCGCGTGAATCTTCTTAATGAGCTTGCGCAAATCTTTCAAGTGACCTTCGCGGTTGGCGATTTTTTTATCAACAATGACGCGGTCGAAACGCTCCTTTGGCGGGTCAGACAAAATCTTTTCCGCGATGGCGATATGTTCCTTCGCCGTAAAACCAAGGCCATAAACAATGGCCTTCATCTCCACTTCCGCGTCCTCAATTTTTTTGCAAATTTCAACTTCCTGTTCGCGCGTGAGCAACGGAACTTTGCCCATCTGGTTCATATACATCCGAACCGGGTCGTCCAAAATTTCCAGACGCGAATCATCTTCCACTTCTTCCGCCTGCGACTGTTCCGGCTTGGCGCGTTCGCCGCGTTCGGCTTCGGCCTGATCCATGACGATTTCCACGTCGAGACTGCGGAGCTTCGTCAGCAGCGCATCCAAATCTTCCGGGCTTAAATTATCCGGCAAAATGTCGTTGATGTCGTCGTAAGTGATGTAGCCGTGTTCCTGCGACAAGTGCAGCAATGTCTTCACCGTCTCCGTTAAATCCACCGTGGTCAGCGCACTGCCGGTCGCGGTCGCGGTCGGCGGCGTGTTAGTCGGAGTTTTGGCTGCCGATTTGGCCGACGCTTTTGTCGGTGCGACCTTGGCAGCGACAGTTGGCGCAGCGACCGGCGCTGGTTTGACCGCCTTGCTGGAAATGACAAATCTCCGCCGGACGGGCGGAGTTTTGACTTTCGGCGCTTTCGGAGAACTGGCGCGGGATTTGGACACCGTAACTTTGCGTTTCGACATAAAAATTGAGACCAAAAAACTGCGCGCCGGTTCAGAAATAGTGACAATTGACCGTAAAAATACGGCTTCTGACGAGACACCCGCGTTCATGGCCGTGAAGCTGGAACTGCGAACACCAGAAGACTGACGCGCGTCAATACTAGCCGTTTTACTGGAAATTACAAGGATAATCTTTGCTTTACCAGCGACACTCAACCAGCAAAACATCAGTATTACCGATGAAAAATGAAATTTCCGCCGCCCAAATCAAACCGCCGCCCGCACCGCCGCCACATCGCGACTAATCTGTTCCCGCAACTCCGTCGCTGACGCAAATTTCCGCTCGTCGCGCAGTTTCGCGCCCAATTCCAACTCCAATTCCGCGCCGTAAAGCTCGCCGCTGAAATCCAACACGTGCGCCTCCACGCGCAACTGCGGTTGCGCCGCCGCCACCGTTGGGCGCGTGCCGATGTTCAAAGCGGCGCGATAAAATTGTTCCTTTAACTTAGTGCTCGCCGCATAAACCCCGTTCGGCGGCAAAACTAAATTCGTCGCGTCCAAATTCGCCGTCGGAAAACCCAGCTGCCGTCCAATTTTATCGCCTTCAATTATTTTGCCACAAAGCGCATACGGACGACCAAGCATCTGGCTCGCCGCGTCAAAATTTCCCGTGCGAATCGCCTCACGAATCCGCGTGCTGCTCACCGTATGGCCGTCCAGCGCCAACTCCGCCATGCCGTGAACTTGGAAATTTAATTCCGCGCCCAACTTTTTCAGCAACGCCACATTGCCGCTGCGCTTGTGACCAAAGACAAAATCCGCACCGACGCAAATGCTGTGAATTTTTCCCAAGTCGCGCGCCAGTTCACGAATAAAAATTTCGCCGGATTTTTCGCTGAAATTTTTATCAAATGGAATTTCCAGCAACGCATCCGCGCCGAGCGATTCAATCGCGCGCAACTTTTGCGAGCGTGAAAAAATCTGCGGCGGCGCTTTGTCCGGCGCGACAATTGCGCTCGGATGTTTGTCAAAGGTGACGACCAGCGTGACCGCATCATGCCCGCGCGCATCCGCGACGGTTTGCCGGATGATTTGCTGATGACCGAGATGCACGCCATCAAAAACGCCAATAGCCACGCAGACTTTGCGCTGGCCATTGCCGAGTTCGTTTGCGGCGCGAATGATTTTCATCTCAAGCAATTAATTAACCACAGATGGACACAGATGCACACGGATAAAAAATTTTCCATCTGTGTTTATCTGTGTTCATCTGTGGTTGAAAACTTTTAAGCGGCGGCGAGTTTCAAAAATGGCATGACGCGTTTTTCCAGTTCTGCCGTCGTCAGTTTCAAAATCGCATCCAGCGGCAGTGCGTCCGCCACGTCAAATTTTCCCGATGCGCTGCGCCGCAAAGTCGTGAGGTGCGCGCCGCAGCCGAGTTTCTGGCCGAGGTCGTGCGCGATGCTGCGGATGTAAGTTCCCTTCGTGCAGGCGACGCGAAATTGTCCGAGCGGCTCCGCGTAGCTCGTAAAGCGACAATTGTAGATGTGAATCAAACGCGCCTCGCGTTCCACTTCGATGCCCTGACGCGCGAGTTTGTAAAGCGGCACGCCATTTTTTTTGATGGCGGAAACCATCGGCGGCATTTGCATCTGGTCACCGATGAATTTTGCGGCTTCCTCGTTCAATCCTTCGAGCGTCAGCGGCGGAACAGGTTTTGTCTCCAGAATTACGCCGTCGCAATCGTAGCTGTCCGTGGTTTCGCCAAATTTAATCGTGCCTTCGTAAACCTTGTCGTCGCCCATGAGCCGCTCGGACAATTTTGTGCCGCGACCTAAAACGATAATTAAAAGTCCGGTGGCGTTCGGATCGAGCGTGCCGCAGTGGCCGACTTTCTTGATTTGAAATTTGCGGCGAATCGCGTCCACGACATCGTGCGACGTCGGGCCAGCGGGTTTATCAACGAGAATCGCGCCGTCGAGTGCGGAAAAATCTTGCATGAAAAATTGAAAATTACTTCGCCGCCTTCAACGCTTTTTTAATTGCCGCGACAACTTTGCGTTGGACGGAAAGCGGTTTGCCGGGAATGCGCGCGCCCGCCGCTGCCGGATGACCGCCGCCGCCGAACTGCCCGCAGATTTCGCTGACGTTCACCTTGTCGCTTTTTGAGCGCAGGCTGATGCGCGTCATTTCGGGTTCGATTTCCTCGAACACGCACGCGACGATGACGGGCTCAATCGCGCGGAGATGATCAATCAAACCTTCCGTGTCGTCGCTCTCGGCACCGGTGCGGGTGAAATCTTTTTTCTTGAGCCAGAGCCAAACAATTTTTTCATCGGGCGACAAACGAAATTTGCTGTAAACGTGTTTCAACAATTTCGCGCGCGAGAGCGGATAGCTTTGATAAACTTCGTCGCAAATTTTTGCGAGGTTCGCGCCGCGCGTGACGAGTTCCGCGCCAGCATGAAAAGTTCCCGGCCGCGTGTTCGGATACTGAAACGAACCGGTATCCGTCGAGATGGCGGCGAAAAGCAAATCGGCGATCGGTTTGGTGATCGGCCAGCGCGCGACTTTGAGCAGACGATAAATTAATTCGCCGCAACTTGGCTCGCGCGGCGAAACCCAGTTCACATCGCCGTAACGCGGATTGGTCGCGTGATGATCAATGTTTATAAGGACTTTGCGTTCTTTTACAAAATCGCCCACGGTGCCCAGCCGCGCGTAACTCGCGCAGTCGGTGGCGATGACGCAATCAAATTTTTGACCCGGTTTGGGTTTTTCAATCAGCCCGTCGCCGACGAGAAATTTATATTTCAGCGGAATCGCATCTTGATTCCAGACCGTTACTTTTTTGCCTTCGTTGCGGAGCGCGAGCGCGAGGCCGAGTTGCGAACCGATACAGTCGCCGTCCGGTCGCATGTGACCGACGATACAAAAAGTTTTGTGTTCGCGGATGACTTCGAGAATCCGATCAATAACTTTCGGGTAACTTTTCACTTCGATTCTTGGTTGGAGCCGTCGGCTGCGGTCGGAGCTTTGTCCAGTTCATCTAAAATTTGCAGGACGCGGTTGCCGCGCACGATGGAGTCGTCCACGATAAATTTCAGCGTCGGCGTGTATTTTAAGATGACCGACTTCGCGACGAGGCTCTGGATGAGAATGCGGTTTTGTTCCAGCGCTTGCAGACCGTTTTTCTGCTGCGTCGGGTTGCCGAGAATGGTGATGAAGACGACCGCAGTCCGCAAATCGCCGCCGACATCGAGGTCGTTGACCGTAATAAGGCCGACGTCGTTGGTATCAAATTCGCGGCGGATGGCCTCGCCAATCGCGCGTTTTAACAACTCACGCACTCGTTCATGTCGGAGATTGGGCATGAGAAAATTTTTAGTTTTTAATTTTT
Organism: uncultured Verrucomicrobia subdivision 3 bacterium; assembly: GCA_903833055.1. Classification (GTDB taxonomy): domain Bacteria; phylum Verrucomicrobiota; class Verrucomicrobiia; order Limisphaerales; family UBA11358; genus UBA11358. The sequence goes on from CAILDU010000068.1 coordinate 28,491, forward strand.
AGTTTTGAGTTGAACCAAAAATTCAAAATTCAAAACTTAAAATTTGTTTGTCACAATTTCGCCGCAATTTTTTCGACCGCGTAACATTCGATGGCGTCGCCCACTTCAAAGTCGCTGTAGCCTTCGATGCGGATGCCGCATTCCATGCCCATGCGAACTTCGTTGGCCTCGTCCTGAAAGCGGCGGAGCGATTGCGTGACGCCTTCGTAAATGATGTCTTTTTTGCGACGCACACGGACTTTGCCGCGCACGATGCGACCGGCCGTAACCATACAACCGGCGACGGGAATGCCCTTGGACAATTCAAAAATCTGGCGCACTTCCGCCGAGCCAACCACCGTGTCCTTGAGATCGGGATCAAACAAGCCGGCCATCGAATCTTTCACCTGATCAATCAATTCGTAAATGATTGCGTAAAGTTTCACCTGCACGCCGGCGTGCTTCGCTTTTTCGGCAGCGGTGCTGTCGAGGCGCGTGTGAAAACCGAGAATGACCGCCTTGGACGCGGATGCGAGTGCAACGTCATTTTCCGTAACCGTGCCGACGGCGCTGTGCAACACTTCGAGTGAAACTTTGTCGGAATCAATTTTGTTAAGCGCTTCGACAATCGCTTCGACGGAACCTTGCGTGTCCGCTTTGACAACGATGCGTAACACTTTGCTCTGCGCGGCATCGAGCGAGGCAAAAAGATTTTCCAGCGTGACCTTCGAGCGGCTTTCCAGTTCTTCGCTCTTGGCCGCAAACGCGCGTTCTTCGGCGAGGACACGCGCCGCTTTTTCGTCGTCCACGGAACTGAATTCCCAGCCCGCTTCCGGCACGCCATTCAAGCCGAGCACGCTCACAGCCACAGACGGGCCGGCTTCTTTCAAGCGCTGACCTTCTTCGTTGATGAGCGCACGAACCTTGCCGTAATACTCGCCGCAAATTATCACGTCGCCGAGATGCAGCGTGCCTTTGCGCACGAGCACGGTCGCAGTTGGGCCGCCAGGCGAAACGCCAGACTCGATTACGTTGCCCTTGGAATTGCGATCTGGATTCGCCTTCAACTCTAGCAAGTCGGCCTGGAGCAAAATCATTTCGAGCAGCTTGTCCACGCCAGCTTTGGTCACGGCGGAACACTCGACGAAAATCGTGTCGCCACCCCAATCGTCAGGCACCAAACCTTTTTCTTGCAACTGCTGGCGCACTTTCAGCGCGTTTGCGTTCGGATGATCAATTTTATTTACGGCAACGAGGATCGGCACTTTCGCCGCCTTCGCGTGCGCAAGCGCTTCGAGCGTTTGCGGCATCACGCCGTCATTCGCCGCGACGACGAGCACGACGATGTCTGTGACGTTTGCACCGCGTGCGCGCATGGAGCTGAACGCCGCGTGACCGGGCGTGTCGAGAAAAGTGATTTGCGCGAGTTCTTTTTTGCGTTCCGGGTGCGGCACGGCAATCGTGTAAGCACCGATGTGTTGCGTGATGCCGCCGGATTCGCCCGCTGCAACGTTCGCCTTGCGGATGACGTCGAGCAACGACGTTTTGCCGTGGTCAACGTGACCCATGATGGTCACGACGGGCGCGCGCGGCTTCAAATCTTCCGGCTTGTCGTCGATGTCCAACTCAACTTTTTTCTCGGTCGTGTGAACAACGCCTTCGCCCTTCGCGCGTTTTTCCGCTTCAAACTTGTAGCCGTAATGCGCACAGACTTGCGCCGCAATTTTTTCGTCAATCGATTGATTGACGGTCGCCATGACTTTCAACTTCATCAACTCGGCGATGATGGCGAAAGGCTTTTGCTTCAACGCATCGGCCAGTGCGCGCACGACAATCGGCGGCTTGATGGTGATGATCTGCGCGTCGGACGGCAGATTTAATTTTGGGGCTTGCGGCGCGGCGGGACGTGCCGGCGGCGCGCTTTGTTGCAGCGGACGCCCATCGCGTCCGCGTTGCTGAAATTGTCCGCGTCCATCACCGCGTTGCGGCGGTTGGCCGGGGCGACCACCTTGCATCGGCTGACCCGGACGGCCACCGGGAGCTTGCGGGCGGGGCGGCGGCGTGCCGCGTTCACCCGGACGCGTCGAACCGGGGCGCGGGGCCAATTGAATGAAACCAACTTTTTCGCCCATCTGCGGCTTCGGCGGCGCAGGCGGTGCAACGGGAACGACCGGCTTCGGCGCGGGCGGCGGAACGACGGCAGGTGCGGGTTCAGAAATTTCAGCAGCCGGCGTGGGTGTGGCTTCGGCGACGATTTCTTCTGCAACAACCGGTTCGGGTTCCGGCTGAATTTCCACGACCGGTTCGGGCTCCGGTTCAGGCGCGTGGATGACGACGATTTTTTCTTCGACGACCGGCTTGGGTTTTTCGACGACCGGTTTGGGCGCGAGCCGCGCAGCAACTTCGGGGTGATCTTTTATCAGCTCTTCTTCAAGATAGTCGGCGCTGATGTTGTCAATGGAACTAGACGCGACCTTGGCCGTTGTGATGTTCAACGACTGGGCCTTGGCGATAATCACCTTGTTGTCCAAGCCGAGCTTCTTCGATATGTCGTATATCCGACGGGGCATAAATATTTTTTACCGCGACCAACCGGAATGTGCAATTCGCCTTCATGGCTTAAAGCGCAATCACAAAAATGTTTCCGACTGACACCATAAAATTAACGATGGGCAGTCTCGCCACCAACACTCAACTGACGGCGGCTCATCTCCGCGCGCACCGCTTCCAAAATCGCTGCGGCATTGTCGCCCACCTGCGGAATGTCGGCGATGTCGCCGGGTTCCGCCTGCGCCAAATCTTCGAGGCGCAACACGCCCGCGTGCACGAGGGCATCCGCCTGCTCGCGCGTGATGCCGGGAATCGCGGCAATCTGGTCCACCGCTTCCGCGACCTTCTCGTCAAACCCTTTGGTGACGATGTGTTCCGCGTCAATGTCCACTTCCCAACCGGTCAACCGCGCCGTCAACCGCGCGTTCTGACCGCGCTTGCCGATGGCGAGCGAAAGCTGATCTTCCGCGACGAGAACATGAACGCGTTTGCGCTGTTCATCCATTTCGATGCTGCGGATTTTTGCGGGTTCAAGCGCTTTAGTGATGAACGCCTTGATGTCGGACGACCACGGAATCACGTCCACTTTTTCGTTGTTCAACTCACGGACAATATTCTTCACGCGCTGACCGCGCAGACCGACGCACGCGCCGACTGGATCTACTTTCGAGTCGCGGGAATAAACAGCCATCTTCGTGCGGAAACCGGGTTCGCGCGCGATGCCTTTGATCTCAATCGTGCCGTCGTTGATCTCGGAAACTTCCA
>CAILDU010000069.1 GCA_903833055.1 uncultured Verrucomicrobia subdivision 3 bacterium
CGCGAAAATCAGCGTCGGCAGACTCCACGCCAATCCGCACAACGCCGATGACAGCGTGAACATCACGATGCAGGTGATGAACACGCGTTTGCGTCCGAAGTGATTTGCCAGCCAGCCGGGCGTCGGCAGCACAATGGCGTTCGAGACGAGATAGCTCGTCAGCACCCACGTCGCCTCTTCCGGCGTCGCCGACAAACTGCCTGCGATGTGCGGCAGCGCGAGGTTGGCGATGGACGTGTCGAGCACCTCCATGAACGTCGCCATCATCACGCCCATCGCGATGAGCCACGGGCTGTGGCGCGGTTTCCATTCCGGTTGCGGCTGCATGGAAAATTATTTTGCCGACGCTTTGCGGTTGGTGAGAAATTTGAAAAACCAAACTGCTGCTGCCGCGATAATTATGGCAACAATCGCCAATAACCATAAGGGTAAAATAAACTTACTCACTTGCACGCTGGGCGTCACAGAAAGTCCCGGACCAATCACAAAACCTTCCGGCAATGGTTCGTCAAAAACAATTTTTACGGGAACGCGTTGGACAACTTTCACGAAATTGCCGGTCGCATTTTCCGGCGGCAACAGACTGAACGACGCGCCGCTGCCGGCTTGAATGCTGTCAACGTGCGCGCGAAAGGCGCGGCCGCCGAGCGCGTCAATTTCCACCGTCGTCGGCTGGCCGATACGCATTTTGTCCAACTGCGACTCTTTGAAATTGGCGACGACCCAGACTTCCACCGGCACGATGGAAAGAATTTGTTGGCCGACTTCCAGATAATTTCCAGCTTCGACGGACTTGCGCGTGACGCGTCCGTCGCACGGCGCAAAAATTTTCGCGTAGGACAGATTTAATTTTGCAGCGGCAACATTTGTTTGTGATTCGTTTAACTGCGAAAGCGCCATTTCTTTTTCGGCAAATGCGGCTTCCAATTGTTTCTGCGCCTCGTCCACTTTGGAAGTTTCCTCGTCGGCATTTTCCTGCGCGGATTTCCAATCCGCCTGTGCCTTGGTGTTCGCGGCGAGCACGGCGTCAAACTCTTGCGACGAAATGGTTTTTTCCTTCACCAGATTTTGCGCGCGGTCAAAATCCGCCTGCGTTTTTTTGACGGTGGATTCAGAAGCGTCCGCGTCAGCTTTGGCTTTGCGCGCCGAAGCCGCAGCGGTGGCAACTTTCGCGCGCATCAATTCCACCGCCGCAATGACCGTGCGAAAATTGGCGTCTTGCGATGCCGCCGCAGAATTTTTTTGTGCAACGGTGATGGCGTAATCCGATGGATCAAGTTCCACGAGCAATTCGTTTGAGCGAACAAGCTGATTGTCCAAAACGTGAACGGCAGCAACTTGTCCGGCGATGCGCGGCGCGATGGAAACGACGTGGCCGGCGATGAAGGCGTCGTCGGTAGATTCGTGCGTGAGAAAGTCCGCGATGGATTTCAGGCCGAAATACAGCAGTAATGCGAGCGCAATGGCAGTCGGCCAAACATACAGTGGCGAATTGATTTTGCTCAACGGCGCGCCGATCGCGGTTGGTGTGACGACAGATTTATTTTCACTCATAGATTGAACTGGCTCCAGTATCCAATGGTTTTTCACCGGAGTGTTCCTTCGCGATTAAAATGTAGATGGCCGGAATAACGAGCAGCGTGAAGAGCGTGCCGAGTGCCATGCCGGAAACGATGACGAGGCCGATGGAATTGCGCGCCGCCGCGCCCGCGCCGGTGACCATCGTTAGCGGAAAATGTCCCGCGACGGTCGCGACGCTGGTCATCAAAACCGGGCGCAACCGCAACAGCGAGGCCTCGCGAATAGCGATGATTTTATTTTTACCGCCGCGCTGGAGTTCGTTCGCGAATTGGACAATTAAAATTCCGTTTTTCGTCACGAGGCCGACGAGTGTGACGAGGCCGACTTGCGAATAAATGTTCAAGGTCGTCGTCCAGCCGTTCGTCCAGAACGGCAGATTCGGATTCGGCATTTTCAGGAAACAGAAGATGAGCGCGCCGAAAATTGCGAGTGGCACGGAGCCGAGCAGAATGATCCACGGATCGCGGAAGCTGTTGAACTGCGCGGCGAGCACGAGAAAAATTAGTGTCACGGACAGCATCATCGCGGGCAGGAATTTATTTCCTTCCGTCCGCAATTGACGAGATTCACCTGTGTAATCAAGGCGATAATTGGCGGGCAGAATTTCCGCGCTCTTGGTTTCCAAAAATTTCAGCGCGTTGTCGAGCGGCACGGTGGCGACGCCGCTGATTTTCACGGAGTTCAATTGTTGAAAGCGGTTGAGCGAGCGCGGCGTGGTGCGTTTGGCAAAATGCGCGAAGGCGTTCACGGGAATAAGCTGGTTGCCCGGCCCTTTGACGTAGGTGGTTTCAAGCTGCTCGGTGTTGAGCCGCGCGCCGCGCCGCATCTGCGGAATGACTTTGTAACTGCGACCGGCGAGATTAAAACGGTTCACATAATTTCCGCCGACGAGCACGGCGAGATCGGAACCGACGGATTGCAAATCGAGACCGAGCGCGGCGACTTTGTCGCGGTCAATCACGAGTTCGACTTCCGGTTGGTCAATCTTGGTGTCAATGATGGGCTGAAACGCAAACATTCCGTTGGTCGTTGCAATCTGCTGCAACTGTTCCGCGAAGTGCAAAATCTGTTCCGGTTCGGCGGTTGAGGACAAAACAAATTCCACCGGAAATTGTCCGCCGCCGGGCAGCGATGGCGGCGTGACCATGAGCAGACGGATGCCGGGAATGTTGTTCACCATTTCCTGAATGCCGGGCTGAATCTGGAACACGGTGCGTTTGCGTTCGCCCCACGATTTCAAAACCATGCCGCTAAAACCGCTGTCGGGAAAAGTGAGTTGAAACGTCTGACCCGTCTCGGGAACTTTTTCAAAAAGTTTGTTCACGGCTTCGGCGTAAAACGCCGTTTGCTCGATGGTCGCGTTGGCCGGTCCTTCGACGATGCCGAAGACGACGCCTTGATCTTCTGCCGGCGCGAGTTCGTTCGCGGACATCAGATACATCGGAATCGCCAATAGACTTAAGCAAATCCACACGATGTAAACCGTCGGACGATTGGCGAGTGTGCCGTCGAGCACGCGGCCATAAAAATTTTTCAGCCGTTCAAACTGGCGGTTGATGTGGCCGGGCAAACCGTGTTCTTCGCGGTCGTGATCAAGCAAGCGCGACGCCATCACGGGCGAAAGGGTCAACGCGACGATGCCGGAAATGGTCACTGCGCCCGCAAGTGTCAGCGCAAATTCGCGGAACAGTGAGCCGGTCAAGCCGCCTTGAAACGCGATGGGCGCATAAACCGCCGCGAGCGTAATCGTCATCGAAATAATCGGGCCGACGAGTTCGCGCGCACCGAGCAGCGCGGCGTTGATGGGCGTCAATCCTTCACGCACATGGCGCTCGACATTTTCCACCATGACAATCGCATCATCCACGACGAGACCGACGGACAAAACAATCGCGAGCAGCGTGAGCAAGTTCAGCGAGAAGCCGAAACTTTGCATCAGGAAAACGCCGCCGATGAGCGACAACGGAATCGCCGCCAACGGAATCAAAACGGAACGCAGCGAGCCGAGGAAAAGAAAAATCACGATGGAAACAATCAGCAAAGTTTCCGACAGCGTTTTCAAAACTTCGTGAATCGCGTCGTCAATATATTTGGTCGCGTCGTAGGCGATACGGCCTTTGAGACCTTCCGGCAATTCTTTTTGGATGGCGGCCATTTCCGTGCGGACGCGTTTAATGACGTCGAGCGAGTTCGCATTCGGCAACACCCAAATGCCCATGAACACAGCGCGTTCGCCGCTGAAGCTCACTTCGCTGTCGTAATCTTCCGCGCCGAGCGTAACGTCGGCGAGGTCGCTCAAGCGAATCATCTGGTCGCCGTTCTGACGCACGACGAGATTTTTGAATTCATCCACGGAACGCAAATCCGTGTTCGCCGTCAAGTTGACTTGAATGAGCGAACCTTTGGTATGACCGACGGCGGCGAGAAAATTATTCGCCTGCAACGCTGTGCGAACTTGATTTGGACTGATGTTGAACGCCGCGAGCCGGTCGGGTTTCAGCCAGATACGCATCGCGAACGTGCGACTGCCGAGCAGGTCCGCGCGCTGCACGCCTTCGAGCGCGGCGAGACGCGGCTGCACATTGCGCACGAGATAATCCGTAATCTGATTCGCTTCGAGCAACGGTTTGCTTTCGACGACCCCGGCGGCATTCGTCGTGAGAATGGCCGACGCAAAACTCAAGTAACACGCGGCGAATTGCGAATCTGCCGTTTCGGCATTGATGGCGGGAATTTCCGCTTCCGGCGGCAAATCGTTGCGGACCTGATTTACTTTTGAACTGATTTCCGACAACGCTTTTTTGGCGTCGTAATTTAATTTCAACCGCACCGTGATTGTGGAAAGGCCGAGTTTGCTGGCGGATTCGATGTATTCAATTCCGTCCGCCGCCGCAATCGCGCGTTCCAGCGGCTGCGTCACGAAGCCGCGCACCAGTGCCGCGCTCGCGCCGACATAAACCGTCGTCACCGTGACGACCGCATTTTCGTTGCGCGGATACTGGCGGATGTTCAGTGAACGGACGGCCTGCAAACCCGCGATCAAAATAATCAGGTTGACGACAATCGCCAAAACCGGTCGGCGAATGAAAATGTCGGTGAAAGATTTCATGCGCGGCAAATCAGGTGTTCGGCGGCGTCGGCGTCAAAGAATTTTCCGGCACGACAGAATTATTTTCCCGCACGCTCATGCCGCTGCGTAATTTGAAAATGCCCGCCGTCACTACGCGTTCGCCCGGTTTCAAACCGTCCTCCACGCTGATGAAATCGCCGCGCGTCTGCGCCGTGCGAATAATTTTTTGCTGCACAATCAAATTCGTTTTACCCGCCACCACCTGCGGTTCCAGCACGAAAACCGAATCGCCGGAAGGCGCGCTCAAGACCGCCGTCGCGGGAATCACGAGCACGGATTTTTCGCCGGGCAATTCCACTTTCACGCGCACAAACATTCCGGCGCGCAACAGGCCGTCGGCATTTTCAAACTGCGCGCGCACGCGCACGTTGCGCGTGACCGTGTCGAGTTCGGGACTGATGACGGCGAGTTCGCCAAGAAAATTGGTGTCGGCATAACTGTCGCAAACCGCGCGCACTTTCAGGCCGGTTTGCAACTGCGCCAAATCCTGTTGCGGCAAAGAAAAATCCACATACAACGGCGACGGCGATTGGAGCGAAACAATGCCTTTGCCGACATCCAATTGTTCGCCCAAGTTGACGAGGCGAATGCCAAGCCGACCGGCGAACGGCGCGCGAATGGTTTTCTTGCCAATCGTCGCGCGAATGCCGTCGGCGTTCGCCTGACTTTGCGTCAGCGTTGCGTTCGCCTGATCCAGTTCCGCCTGCGAAACGGTATTGTCCGCGCGCAATTTTTGTGTGCGATCCAAATTTAATTTTGCCAGTTGCACCTGCGCTTCCGCTGCGCGCAACTGCGCGTCTTCGGACGACGTATCGAGCTTCACGAGCAAATCGCCTTTGTTCACCGTTGCGCCGGATTCAAAGGCGATTTCAGTGACGGTTCCACCAATTTCTGGCGCAATAATCACGCCTTGCGCGGGCGTGACCGAGCCGACAGCGGGCAAAACATCCTGCCATGCTTCCGCGTGCGCGATGGCGGTGGCGACCGTTTCCGGCGGCGGCGTAAAGCTCGCGCCGAACGCGATCATATTTCTAATCTGCATGGTCTTCACCGCCGCGAGTCCGCCCGCGACGATTACGACCATGATAATTCCAACAATGAATTTACGTTTCATTTTTTCCTCCCGCTGGGTTGCTTGATTTTTTTGGCCGGTTCCGGCCCGGCGCCCGTCAAAAATAGCGCCACGACTTTTTTCGCCACGGCCTTGTCCGGATTGCAATCCGGGCAAACAAGATGGCCGACGAGATAAAAATTGGCCATGCCATAAAAGCCAAAAGCCATGTCCTGACTGTCGAAGTGCCGAGAAATCTCGCCATTTTTCTGCGCGCGTTTGAAGAGCGAATGGATGAACTCAAAATTCCGCTCGCACTTGTCTTCGTAATTAAGGTGTTCCGGAATTTCGCCGGGCGCGGCGAACATCGTGGCAAACGCGATTCGCATCAACTCGCGGTTCTCACGAAAAAACCCGAACAATGCGACGAGAATTTTTTCCAGTTGCACGGGCAGCGGTTCGCCCGGCGCGGCGGCTTCGCTCAACACGCGGTAACGTTGGTCGTGCGCCTCGTGCACCAGCGCCTGAAACAAGCCCGCCTTGTCGGCGAAATGATAATAGAGCGCGGGCTTGGAAACTTTGGCGTCGTCCACGATTTGCTGGACGGACGTAGCCGCGTAACCGGCATCCGCAAAGCGTTTGAGCGCGGCGCGGAGGATTAACTGGCGTGTGTCGGTATCATATTTGTCCATAACTTACCGAA